>JAKBAX010000475.1 GCA_021808785.1 Actinomycetes bacterium
TGTCGTAGCCGACCCTGCCGGCCGCCCGGGCCTCGGCGGGCGAAACCTTGGTGGCCAGTACTTGGTCGGTTGTGGGGCTGGTGATGTCAGCGGGACGTTCGCTCATGGTCGCCTCCTCAGGCTCATCTCTATCTGGTAATGATCGTGACAGCGCACGGCCGGTCGTCGAATCAGGGAGTCCCTAGTCTCCTCCCCGGTCCGCCCCGAGGACGGCGGGTAGCTCGCCGCAGCTCCGGATCTCGAGTTTGGCGAAGACTTCCCCAGGTGGTACTCGACGGTGTGGGGACTGACGAACAGCCGGGTGGCGATCTCCGGGTTGGACAGCCCCGACCGGGCCAGCTCGGCGATCTGCCGCTCCTGGGGGTGTGAGGTCGAAGCGGGTGTCGTCGACCCGTCTCCGCGCCAGCTGCCCGGTGGCGAGGATCGCCCGGTCGGCCCGGTCGGCGAAACCGTCAGCACCCATGGCCTCGAAGGCCGTCTCAGCTGAGTGCACGATCCTCTCGATGTAGACGTGTCGTGCAATGTGGACGATAAGTCCACAAACACCTTGGGATCGATCGCGGCGGCGCCTGAGCCCGAGTCGCAGACGCCCCTGGTGCCCCTCCGGTGCCCCGGGTGGGGTACGCCTACTCCGGTATTGTGGACAAGGTGTCCACCAACAGAACACGGGTTCCTCAGCCCGAGCGGCTCAAGCCGGGCCGGGGCCGTCGGCCCGACGGCCGGACTACATTGGGACCGCTCGCGCTTGTCCCCGCCGGGATCCCGGGTGGCGAAGAGCACTCCCACCGGCTCGGCGGCGAGCCACCGTGCCATGAAGGCCAGGATCCGCGCCGAGGATCGGTCGAGTCAAGGGGCGTCGTCCACGATGAACAGCAGCGGTCCGGGCTCGGACGCCACGGCCAACAAAACCCGCAGGGTGGGCCTGCGCCTCGAACGTGCTCACGGCACATTCTGGCACTTCCTGTGTCGATGGCCGCACCTGCTGGGGTGACGCCGCATCCGGCGGCCGGTGGGCCGCCCATCCGGCCGCTCGGCGGTCGGGCCCCTTGAGGGTGGAGCGGAGGCCGTAAGGGCGGAGGTGCCGACGATGCCACACCCCGCACGACGCTTCCGTGCTCAGGGCGTGGTTGGCGCCTGTCCGCAGCGACGGCCAACCCCCCTCGAGCCGCACACCCGGAACGGGGCTAAGTGGGGCGGCTCCCTTGCCCGGCACCTGGCGGCGCGGAGGCGGCTCGGGCGGCGACCTTCGCCGCCTGCACGCCGGCCATGGTGCCCACTTGCCCTTCACGCCGTGCTGAGGCGCTGCGAGCCGATGACGCTGAGCAGTTGCAGCTGTTCGGCGGCGGTCGTGTCGGGTTCGGCGGTGAAGATGATCAGCCGCAGCTCGGCTCCCTGCACTGTCACGATGTCACAATCGAGCTCGATGGGGCCGAGCTCGGGATGGTCGATGGTCTTGCGCTCGTTGCCGTGCTCGCCGAGGACGGAACTGTCCCAGAGGCGGGCGAACTCCCCACTGTGCTGGCGAAGCGCTGCCACCAGGGATGCCAACTCGGAGTCGTTCGGATAGCGGATCTGGACCCGGTGCAGGTCGGCGACGAGCGATGCTCGGTATTCGTCGGGCTGGGGGTGGCGGACCCGGCTGGGTTCGCCGAGGAAGTTGCGCCAGACGAGGTTGTCGTCGCGGCTGCCGTGGCCACGGGAGTCGCCGGTCAGCGCCGTCCACAGAGGGTTCTGGTCCAAGCGTGTCCAGGCGGCGTCGAAGACGCCAACGGGCGTGTCCGGGAGACGGTCCAGAATACGTCGCACGCTCGGCGTGATCCGTCGCGGCATCAAGGTCCGCAGGTCGCTGACGTGTCCGGCGAGGCGTAGTGCGGTCGCGGTCTCGGCGTCGGAGAGCCGCAACGCGCGCGCCAGCGCGTACACCACGCTGGCGGTGGGGTGCGCGCGTCCTTGCTCGAGCCGCTTCACGTAGTCCGGGGAGACCCCGGCGAGCCACGCGACCTCCTCTCGCCGCAGTCCCGCGGTCCGGGTTGAGGTGGACCCGAACGGTGAGCCGACGTCGTCGGGTTGCAGGCGCCCTCGCCAGGTGCGCAGTAGCGTGCCGAGTTCGAGGTGGGCATTCATGCGTTCCAGTGTCCCTCGCCATCCACCGACCAGGGTGGGACAGGTAGGGCCACGCTGTCGTCTCCACTCGGCGCCAAAGTTGTTCTCGGCCCGAGAACCCAGTGAGGGGACCCGGGACTCCCTGATTCGACGACGGGCCGTGCGCGGCCACGATCAGGGCGAGGGGTACCGGACCGAGAGGAGCGTATGCATGACAGCAACCAGCAAACAGGCGCCGGTGGCACTGGTCACCGGAGCGAACCAGGGCATCGGACTCGAGACCGCCAGACGATTGGCGGAAGCCGGCTGCACCGTCTACGTCGCCGCTCGTAACCGTGAGCGGGGGACCGTCGCGGCCGCGGAGATCGGTGCGAGGTTGGTCCCGCTCGAAGTCACCTCGGATGTTTCCGTGGCGGCCGCTGCCGCCCAGGTCGAGGCCGACGTCGGCTACCTCGACATCCTCGTGAACAACGCCGGCATCACCGGCCCGCAAGACGATGTCCACGATCTGACCGGTGCCGGCATCGAGCAGGTTCTGGCAACGAACGTGGTCGGCTACGTCCGTGTCATCCATGCCTTCTTGCCGCTGCTCGAGCGCGCCGACAGGCCGCGCATCGTCAACGTCACCAGCGGCCTGGGGTCGCTGGCCCGGTTCCAGGACCGCTCCAGGATCGAGTCGCGCGCGGGCAGCCCCTTCTACGCAGCCTCGAAGGCCGCGATCAACATGCTCACCGTACGCTACGCCCGAGCGCTGCCCGACCTCCGGATCAACGCCGCCGACCCGGGACTGACGGCGACCGCCCTCTCTGGAGGCATGGGCCACTCGGTCACCGACGGCACCGACGCCATCATCCGCTTCGCCATCGGCGAGGACCAGGACCTCACCGGCCGCTACCGCGACCGCGACGGAGACGTCCCCTGGTAACCCCACCCCTTCCATCGGCCATCTGTCACACACCACAACCCTTCCAAGGAGCATCATGACCTTCCTCATCACCGGAGCCACCGGAAACGTCGGCGGCCAACTCGTCACCCAGCTCATCGACGCTCGCCACCA
>JAKBAX010000003.1:0-51515 GCA_021808785.1 Actinomycetes bacterium
TAACGGGCATCTCATTATCGCCACTCACCGGTCGCCCAGACCGCCGGGTTCGGAGCGAGCCGCTGAGCCGCAGTCGGTCAGGATTGACGGGTCAGATCCGCTGTAGCGAGCCCTATTGTTCGAGCGGCAACGAGGAGGCTCTGGTCGCCTGCCGCCAGGACCATCTCGGCGTCGTCTACCAGCCTCGCCGAAGCCAGGTGGACGGCGTCATAGCCACGGAGGCTCAGCTGCTCGGCCAAAGCTCCAGCTTCTCGCACAATCCCCTCGGTGACCTCTATCACGTCAAGCTGGTCGTGAAGACTTTCGAAGTCGTCGACTGCTTCTCTCAGCCCCCGCTCGTCAATTCGGTCGAGTCGACGAGCCCTGGCCAAGGCCGCTCTACCCTCGACATAGACGAGACGCGAAGACACGACCCGGTCAGCCTCGTCCCAGAGTCGAGAAGCGACCGTGCTGGAGGGCTCGTCGATGATTATGGGCACGATAGCCGACGTGTCGAAATACACAATCAACGGCGCTGCTCACCGACCAAGTCGCTGACGCCGCCGCGGGCTCTCACCCGTCGAGCGGGTCGGGACCGACCTAGCTGGAGTGCCGGGCTGACGATCCCCTCAGCGATAGCCCGGTCCAAGGTCCGGCCCCCGTGGATTGGGACGATCCGAGCGAAGGCAGTGCCTCGGTCGGTGACCACGACCTCCTCGCCCTCTCGGACTCGGGCCAGGTAGTCGCTCAATCGTCCTCGCAGTTCCCTGATGCCGACTTCCACGGACCTAAGTGTACACGACTGGCCGATCTATGTGGACACATCTAGAGGCGACGCCGGCTCACACTCGATCCTGGAGAACCCGGGATTGTCGCTCGGACCCTTCCGGTTCAATCGAGCCGATCCTGCCTTCAGCGTTCGGGGCTGGCGGACGCACCCGGCTACATGCTCATGGCGGTCTGACCGCCGTCTACGGGGATGATCGCGCCGTTGACGAAAGACGCCTCCGGTTCGGTGAGCGCCACGATCATGTAGGCGATCTCCACCGGCGCCGCGTACCGGCCGACGGGGACGTGCCGGCGGGCCCAGAAGCTGCGATCGACCTCGGGAATCGCCGCGGTCATACCGGTGAGCGTCGCGCCGGGGCAGACGCAGTTGGCGGTCACGCCCGTCCGGCCCAGATCGACGGCGAGCGACCGGGTAAAGCCGACGACGGCGTGCTTGGAAACCGTGTAGGGGCCGAGCCCGCGGGCCGCCCCGAGCCCCTCAGTCGATGCCAGATTGACGATCCTGCCCCTGCCCTCACGCACGAGGTCGGGCAGGCAGGCCCGCACGACGTGCATCGAACCGGTGAGGTTGACGGCGATGGCACGCTCCCACTCCTCCACGTACGCCTCGTCGTCGAGTCGGCCAGCGGAGGAGACACCGGCCGCGTTGACGACGATGTCGATCGGCCCGAAGGCCTCGCGCACGGCGGCCACGCCGGCCTCCACCGCAGCCCGGTCGGCCACGTCAACCGGCTCGGGACCGTTGCGGTCGAGGACACCTACGGCCACGCCCTTGGCCTCGAGAAGTTGCACCGTGGCCCGGCCGATCCCGCTGGACCCCCCGGTGACGATCGCGACCCGTGTCATACGGCAACCCTAGAAGACACCAGCGCCCTCTCCCACGGGAGCGGACCAGGGCTACTCGAGCGATGGGGAGCGGTTTGGTAGCCGTGGGCAGCGAAGACGACTCCGAAGGGTGCAGCCAAGTAGCCACAACGACTGAACCACTGGCGACGAGCCCCTGCCAACAGCTACTCACATATACGACGTGGGTGGCTACGCCAACGTCCGGCCCGTGTGTGAAGGCTCAGTCCCGTGGTATGCCGGCCAGGCGATCCGAGTACTTGGCCTCGGCGGCGGCACGGAGACGAAGGAGATGTTCGGAGGGGAAGAGGTCGGGAGCCGGCTGGTACCTGTTGAGCAAGTCCCGAGCCAGGGTCACTTTGTGTACCTCCGTCGGCCCGTCGGCCAGTCCGAGCACGAAGGACTCCACCAGATACTGGACGAACGGCATCTCGTGCGTCGTTCCGAGCGAGCCGTGTATCTGCAGTGCCCGCGCCGATACGTCGTGGAGTACCCGCTGCATCATCGCCTTTACCGCCGAGATATCGGCGCGGACCGCCCGGTAGTCGTTGTGCTGATCTATTTTCCATGCCGTCTGCAGTGTCAGTAGCCGAAACGATTCGATGTCCATCCAGCAGTCCGCGACCATCTCCTGGACCATCTGCTTTCGCGCCAGCGACTCGCCCTGCGTGTAACGGGACACGGCCCGCTCGCAGAGCATGTCGAAGATGCGCCGCACCAGCCCTACCGTCCTCATGGCGTGGTGGATACGGCCACCGCCGAGCCGGGTCTGGGCCACTACGAACGCACCCCCCTGCGATCCGAGCATATGGTCGGCCGGCACCCGCACGTTCTCGTACCTGACATAGCCCTCGCGGCCACCGCCGAGGGGTTGGTACCCGAGGCCCACGTCGCGCAGGATGCGGATCCCGGGGGTCTCCGCAGGCACGACGAACATGGAGTGCCGCTGGTAGGGCGGGGCGTCCGGGTCGGTCACCGCCATGACGATCAAGAACGAAGCCATGGAGGCGAACGAGGAGAACCATTTCTCACCGTTGATCACCCAGTGGTCACCGTCACGCACGGCCGATGTGGTGAAGACCTTCGGATCTGCTCCCCCTTGAGGCTCGGTCATGGAGAAGCACGACACGATCCGGTTGTCCAACAGCGGTTCCAGATATCGCTCCTTCAACTCCGGGGTGCCGTAGTGGGCCAGGATCTCACTGTTGCCGGAGTCGGGCGCCTGGCAGCCGAAGACGATAGGAGCGCACTCCGACCGACCCAGTACCTCGTTGAGCAGCGCCAACTTCACCTGACCGTGACCCGGACCTCCCAGGTGGGGACCGAGGTGGGTCGCCCACAGGCCTCGCTGTTTGACCTGCTCCTGCAAAGGTGGGATCAGGGCTTGGCGCACCGGGTCGTTCAGGTCGTGTGACTCCTTCACGACCAGGTCGAGCGGCTCGCACTCCTCGCGAACGAAACCAGCTACCCAGGCCAGCTGCTCCTCCCATGCGGGATCTGTGCTGAAGTCCCACGCCATTCCTGTTCAGCCCTCCTGGTAACGGCTCAGCTTGTCGCTGACGCTCTGTCGGACGGTCCCCTCGTCGATCAGTCGCTTGATCGTCGCATCATCGAAACCGGCATCTTTTGGTATCCCCATGGTCTTGCCGCCGGGTAACGCCGGCCTGCCAGCTCTATCGGTCCTGATGCTGAGGAGCTGTCGCGGCAGCATCGAGAATGCGACGGGTCGCGGCATACAGCTCCTGAGCCGCCGCCTTCGGGCCTCTGGCCAGCAGCGCCTGATCCCACACCTCGATCCCGAACGAGGCCCGCACACCCGCCGAATGAAGCCGCCGGAGGAGGTAGGCAAGGTCGAAGACCCCCTCCCCGGGGAGTCGCCGGTGGAGCACATCCTCCTCCAGGGCCCCTTGGACATGGGCTCCTCCGTCTGCCACCTGTACCCCGAGCACGCGTGCCGCCGACGAGGAGTCGAGGACTTCGAGATCAGGGTGCCCACGATAGAAGTGCCAGGTATCGAAGATAATGCCACCGTTGTCCCGACCGGCCGTCTCGACCACTTCGAGTGCGCCGGCCAGGTCCATGATGGTGGCGAACGCAACGAACTCGAGCGCGATCGACAAGCCGTCATCGGCCACCTGGTCGCACAAGGCCGCGAACGCCGCCGCCGCCTCGGGGACCGGTGCCGGGGTGCCGAAGTGGGTGACCAGCAGATTGTCGGCCCCGAGACTCAGCGCCAGTTCCACCAGTTCCTCGTCACTCACCCTCTGCCGCCACCGCTCCGGCTTGTCCCCCGGAGGGGTCAGCCAGTCACCCGCCCCCTCCACCTCGCTGACCGCAACGCCGGCGTCGTCGAGAATACGGCGCATGTCTTGCGCCGTCAGCCCATCCTTGAGAGCCCGGCGGTAGACGGCGGCTCCGACTGATACGGCATCGAAGCCGGCCGACGCCGCCGCGCCAACCAGATCCGTGAAGGCGATAGGAACCATCGACAGCCCACAGAGGGTCAGACGTGGTCGGTCGGCAGGACCGGGTTCCTCATCGGTCGAAATCTTCAACTGACTTCCTTTCTGGCCTGATCGAGCAGGCGGGGCAGGAGCGGCGCCATGGCCTCCACGTCCGCGTCCGGCGTCGGCCGCCGCCGATTGTGCTTGACGATGAGCGACCACGTGGCCGCCGATTTGAACCGCGCCAGCGCTATGAACCAGCCCAGCTCCGCCACGGCCCGACCGAGGGTGGCGGCGTAGTCCGCCGCCAGTGCCTCCACCGATGGGAGCATGCCCGGTGTCGCGTAGCGCGTGGGCCGCCCGTAGGTGGCGGGGTCGGCGTTGGCCAGGAACCATCCGGCGTCGACCCGAGGGTCGCCGACGGTCCAGATCTCCCAGTCGACCACCGCAGTGATGCACTCGCCGGCGGCCAACAGGTTGCCGAGCCGAAAGTCGCCGTGGACCAGAGCTGGCCCCATGGCGGGTGGCCCGGTCCGGCGCAGTGCGGCTGCCAGGTCCTCCCACCCGGGCACCAAGGTGGCGTCGACGGTCCTGAGCAACTGGCACCACCGCTCGATCTCGGCATCCGAATCGACGACCGGCTCCTCCCCCATGTCGAGCCCTCCGGCGCCCAGGTCGAGCCCTCCGGCGCCCAGGTCGAGCCCTCCGGCGCCCAGGTCGATCCGGTGCAGATCCGCCATGACCCCGGCGGCGGCCGACATCCGCGCTCCCATGGTCGGCCCGTCTGGGGCATCGGAGCCGCGGGCGGGCCCGTCGAGATCGAAGAGCGGCTCGATCGACTCACCAGGCATGAGGGTCATGACGAACAACGGGGGCACCTCGGGCGGCGAGCCGGGGTCGGTCAGCAACACCTCCGGGACGGGCACCGCGGTCGGGGCCAACGCCCGCAGGATCCGGGCCTGGCGCAGGACGTCCCGGTGCCGTACCGGCGGCAGGCCCGGCGGCGCGACCTTGACCACGACAGGACAGCCGTTGCGTACTCCTCGGTAGGTGAGGCTGGACGCCCCTCCGGCCAGCGGCCCTATGGCCGCCACCCCGAGCCGAGCCAACCGGGTAGGGAGCTCGCCCAAATCCCCCCTCCCCCCCAGGTGCGGTCCGGTCATCCCTCAGCCGGCCCGCACTCAGCCATCCAGCTCCACCCGACCATGGCTGATCACCTTCGCCCCCGACCCCCCGGTCGCCTCGAACGCGTAGGCCCCTCGGCCGGCGTCGAACATCTCAACCCGCAGCGGCTCTCCCAGAAACGCGGGCGAGGAGAATCTTCCCGCCACCCGCGCCAGCCGCTCCGGAGCCCCGCCCGCCGGTCCCTCCACCGCCGCTTCCGCGCACACCCCCATGCTGCACAGGCCGTGCAGGAACAGTCGGTCGAAACCGCTGCCCCGGGCCGCGTCCAGGTCGAAATGGTGAGCCGAATAGTCCTGCGAGACCTCGGCGTACAGCCGGGTCATCTCCTCGTCGGCGGTCACCTCGGTGGAGAGCACCGGCTGGGACCGGGACGAGTCGGGGAAGGCGTGGTCGGGCGCATCCGGCCCCACCACCGGGCAGCTCGCACCGAACAGCACAGTGGTCCACAGCTGCTCCACCACCGGCTGCTCGTCCGCGTCGAGAGTCACGTGGAGAGTCACGACGCGAGCGTTGTCCTTGAAGGGTCGGGCACTGTACCGCTCCACATAGGTCGCCAACGGCTCTCCCACCCGGATCGGACGAAACATCCGGACATCGTGCGAGCCGTGCACGCCCCCTCGGGGGGACCCCTCGAGCACAGAGGAGACCACCGAGTCCATGGCCGCCCACTGCCCTGGAAATATCCGAGCGGATATGGCCAACGGCGGTACCGCCGAGCCGCTCCGGTAGCGAGGATTGTCCGAGCGCACCGCAGCTGCGTAACGCCGGCAGTAGTCGGCGTCGATCGTGGTGTCGAATGGCCCGATCCGGCGCTGGACAGGCCCCGCGCCCTCACCCACCGATGGCGCGACCCATCCCAGCCAGGAACGGCTGGGTATACGCGATACGCCCCGTCATGGTCGACGGGTCCCCGGTGCAGAGGATCAGCACCGTCTCGGTGATCAGGCTCACGTCCTCGGTGTCCTCCTTGGCCAGGTCCAGCGTCCCCGCCCCGGGTGTGGGCACCGGTTTGAACGGGGCGGCCGCGTTGACGGCAATCCCGTCCCCATGGAGCTCGGCGGCCAGGCTCTGGGTCAGTCGGTCCAGCGCAGCCTTGACCGTGCCGTACATGCCGAAACCGGCCGCCACGTCGAAATCGGAAAAGGGCGGCCCGGGAATGCGCTCGCCGGCCACCGACGTCAGGTTGAGGATCCAGCCCTGGCCCCGCTCCCGCATGTGCGGGATGGCCAGCTGCGACAGATGCAAGGGACCCAATAAATGCATCTCCACCATCAGCCGGGCCCGCTTCTCCGGGAACCCGTCGAGGGACCGCAGGAACGTGACCGCCGCATTGTTGATCAGGATGTCGGGCGCCCCCATCCCCTCGACCACTTCGCCCCACATCCGCTCCCGCTCCTCGGCGTGGGACAGGTCGGCCTGGACGGCCAGCACCTCGGCTCCCGACGCCCGCAGCTCCGCGGCCGTCTCGCGCAGCGAGCCCACGTACTTGGCATCGGGATCCATCGTCCGGGCCGTGATTGCCACCCGGGCCCCCTCCGCCGCCAAGCGCCCGGCGATGGCCTTGCCCAGGCCTCGGCTACCGCCCGTCACGAGCGCCACTCTGCCCTCACACAAACCGGCCATGGTCCCTCCTCACAATCTCGGGGTCATTGAGAGGGCGACACCGTCGCCTGTCACGGCTGCTGACCTGTGTGGACGTTAAGGCCTCGGAGACAGAATTCCCAGAGGCGGTCCGGGGTAATCAGCTTCCGTTCGCTTGGACCGAGGAATGCCTGGTGCATGAAGATCGACCTGACCAGATGGGTCACCAGCTCCGCCGCAGCTAGAGGGTCGGATGTCTCGATTACCCCAGCCTCCATGCAGGCCTCGATGGCCTCATGCAGAAGCGCTGTGTACGACTGCGATGCACGGATCACTTCGACGGGATACCAAGCCAATAGGCGCCAGTGCTCAATAGCCATGAACTGGGCGGCACGGTGGTCGTCCTCACTCCTGAGTCCGGAGGTGACCGACGTCGTATAGAAGTAGAGGCGCTCGAGCGGATCATCGATCAGGGCACCCTGTTCGGCCGACGCGCCGGCTGCCTCGTTGACCATGTCTTCGATGACCGCCAGTATCAACTCGTCCTTGCTGGCGAAGTACCTGTAGAAGGTCTTGAGGGCGATTCCTGCTTCTTTTACGAGATCCTGCGTCGTGAAAGCGCTACCCGTCGAGGTCACCAGGCGTCGAGCCGCCCACACGATGGCGCGAGCCTGCTCGAGACGCTTGGCCCGGGCCCGATCCAGGTGCTCGGCAGCAGAGCGATCAGCGGCGCGCTCGATGAGTGATCGCGCCTCGCCTACCGCGCTCATGTCAGCGGTAGCACCCATCACCGATGAGCCTTGCTCCCCCGCACGACAGCGCGCATCGCTACCTGGTCCCTCCCAAGTAGAGCGGTACTCTACTTCGAGATCAAGGTAAGGTATTCTCGATCCCGGAGTCAAGGCGACGTCGAGTTCCTGGACCATGGACGACCACCGGGCTACTTGGCGGACACGGTCTTTCCCGGGATGGTCGTCCCGCAGATGGGGTCTCCGCCGGGGATGAGCTTGAAGTCCGCCCCTGTCCACTGGACAAGGAACCCGCAGTTGTCCGCTCCGACCACCGATCCTCGATTTGCCATCGTGAAGTCGATCGAGTGGTCGCCGACCAAGCCGGCGGCGTCGTAGTGATCCATCGCCAACAGGGCCCGAGTCACCGAAGCGGGCGTCGGGTTCGACCCCGCCGCCTCGAGTCCTTGGACGAGGGCATCAATGGACAGATAGCCGATGTACTCGCCTGATGTCGGCGCGGTGTCGACGCCGGCGTACTTCTTCAGGGCGGCGGCGATGGTCTTCGTACCGGTGGTGTCCATCTCGGGCGGCTCGTAGATGCTCCCGAAGTACACGCCCTTGGCCTCCTGCTCCGTGGCCGGGCCGCTGGCGAGGAGGTCACCCTCGGACTCGGGTAGGAAGCCGGCCTTCAGGTGCACGCCCTGCTGGCGCAGACCGACGATCGTTGCCAATCCGGTGTTGGTATCTGTGAGCGGATAGAAGGCGTCGATCCCGGCGCTCTTCATGGCCAACACATACGGCGCGACGTTCGTGGTTCCGAACGGGACGTTGGCGCTGACATATCCGGCCTTCAGTCCGGCCGCCTGCGCCGACAAGGCATAAGGCCTGAGCGGTCTCTGACGACGAGGGAGAAATTCTGTAGCCGATGGTGGCCAGGTTGGTCGCGCCGACCAACTTCAGCATCAGGCCGGTCGTGGTCTCGACCTTGGTGTAGTCCTGGAATCCGTAGATCGAGAACATCCCGCGTGAGGCCGGGTCAACATACGATACTGTCTTGACAGGTATATCTACGCTCTACCGCAGGATGGGACCGCTGCTCCGGGCCGATCCGGGTCCGAGTTCGGAGACATCCACGCGGTAGATGCGAGCCCCGACCGAGGTCAGCGCAATCGGGGCGTGGCGACACGACAGAAGTCGTTGCCGGCCGGACTCTTGGCCACCGCGTTCGCGCCCGGGTCTTCGAAGTGATCAACTGTTGGGTCATGGCTGACAAAATCGAGGTATCACGTGACATCGCGGCATCGCCGGAGGAGGTCTACGCGGCACTCTCCGACGTGACCCGGATGGGTGACTGGTCACCCGAGTGTTACGCCTGTGAATGGCAGGAAGGCTCCCACGGAGCTGCCGTCGGCGCGGTATTCGACGGTCACAACCGCAACGGCGACCACGAGTGGTCGACGCAAGGAAAGGTCATCGAGGCCGACCCCGGGCGCTCCTTCGCGTTCGAATGCTCGATGAACGACTTTCACTACTCGACCTGGGGATACCGCATCGAACCGACCGGGAACGGATGCCGGGTGACCGAGTGGACCGAGAACCTGCTTCCGGACTCGGTGATGCAAGCCGCCGGCCAGATCTCCGGCGTGGCCGACAGACCGGCACGAAATCGCGACACCATGCAAACGACCCTCGACCGGCTCGCCGCCGCGGTAGAGGATTAGAGCACTCGGGACTGAGCCGTCAGCGTATCGACCCGGAACCGCTGCGACGAGTCGTCCGGGGCCTGCGGGGGGATCTCGAGGGCTGTGCCGGCCACCTTGGCGTCACCGCACCAGGCACTGGGATCCTCGCCGTCTGGTGGCGGATCGACGGTGTGGGTGTGCAGCGCCACCCGGGGATCTCGGCGCAGCTCGCCGGCCCGTAGGGCTCCTACCATCATGGCGATCTCGAGTTGGCCGTCCACGAACTCGACCCCCCGATCCTCGCACGCGCCCATCGATCCGCCAGAGTGCGGAGGCGCTACTGTTCGCCTGGATGCCATTTCACGACAGGGAGGGGTCTGTGAAGGAATACCGATTGATATCGTCCGACTCCCACGTAACCATGCCCGACGAGGCTTGGCAGACCTACCTGTCCGCCGGATACCGCGATCGCGCCCCGAAGATCGTCTCCACCGAGGAGGGTGACTTTCGCGAGTTCGAGGGCCGGCGGACACCGATCATGACCCTGAACAATCTGGCCGGGAAGAAGCCCGAGGAGTTCAAGCTCAACGTGCGCAAGCTCGACGAGCAGCGGACCGGAGATCGTGACCCGGTCGAGCGCATCAAGGACATGGACATCGACGGGGTGGACGCAGAGGTCCTGTACGTGGGCGGTCCTCTGGCGTCGGCGGACCCTGAGTTGCGGCTGGACAGTGTGCGGGGATACAACCGCTGGCTGTCCGACTACGCCTCCCACGCGCCCGAGCGCTTACTCGGCGTGGCCGCGATCCCGATCGACACCCCGGAGCGGGCGGCCGAGGAGATCCGCTGGGCCGGCGCCCAAACGGGGCTGGCAAGCGGGTACATCCCTCTGTTCCCGAGTGCCGAGGGTGACTACGGCGACCCCAAGTGGGACGTCATGTGGAAGGCCTTCCTCGATGTCGGCTGGCCCGTCGGTCTCCACGTCGGTGGTCGACGTCCGGGGACCCCCCAACCGAGCATCTACGAGAGCGCACCCCGGTTCATGACCGGTCTCGTGATGAGCAAGCTCACGATGGCCGAAGCGGTTTCGGAGCTGATCCACGGGCTCGTGCTCGATCGGTTCCCCGACCTGAAGTTCGTCGCAGTGGAAGGACAGATCGGCTGGACCTCGTTCTTCCAGTACTACTCCGACCACCTTTGGGAGAAGCACCGCCATTGGACCAGGAGCGAGCTCCGGAACCCTCCCAGCTTCTACTTCAGACGCCAGGTCTTCGCCACGTTCATGGAGGACCCCGTGGGCCTGCGCGAACGGCACCACATCGGGGTGGACAACATCATGTGGGCCAGTGACTATCCCCATTCGGAGACCACCTGGCCCAATTCGAAGGCCCTGACCGACGAGTGGTTCTCTCCGCTCGGCGACGAGGACAAGCGCAAGATCCTGTGGGAGAACTGCGCCAAGCTCTACCGGCTCGTCTGAAGGGAGAATGGCGTTCTACAGTGATGCCCATGGTGCAGACGCCTAGCCCCGCCGTCCCCCGGACCCGGGAAGAGCTCCTCGAGCCCACCTGGCTGCAGACCGCACTCGACGACATAGCTGACGACGACACGATCGTGGCCGTCGAGGCCACGGGGACGTCGAAGACGCGCCTCGAGAAGCTGCAGTTCGCCGTCACCATGGAAGGACCTGCCGGGCGCCGGGTCGGACGGTACTGCGCCAAGGCCACCCTCGACGGATCTGACGGTGGTAGCGCGGCCGAGGCCATGTTCTACCTGGACGTCGCTCCTCGCCTCGACGTCCGTCGGCCCGGCGTGCACTACGCCGCGGTCGAGGGCACGGCCTCGATCATCGTCATGGACGACATAGTCGCCCTGGGCGGGAAGTTCATGAACCCGCACTTTCCGTTCACGACGGGGATCGTCCGGGCCACGCTGGCCCAGCTGGCCCGCCTGCACGGGACCACTTGGGGGCTCGGGCCCGTCGCCGATATTCCGTGGCTGGACCACGGGCTGGCCCGCTTCGCGGCGATGCAGGATGCAGAGGCGCTTCAGAAACTGCTCGACGACGGTCGCGCCGATGGGTTCCCGGCTGAGATCCGCTCTGGTGAGAACCTGCTCCGGGCCCTACGGGCGCAGCAGTCTCTGGGCGTCACTTCCCTGCTGCACGGCGACACCCATACGGGCAACGTGTACCTCGATCCGGCCGGCCGGGGCTCCTTCTTCGACTGGGAGGTGGTGCAGACGGGGCACTGGGCTCAGGACGTCGCATATCACCTCGGCACTGCGCTGACGATCGACGACCGCCGGGCCCACGAAGAGGACCTCCTCCGGTTCTACCTCGCCGAGCTGGCTGCCACCGGAGCGCCGGCGCCGTCGTTCGCCGAGGCGTGGGACCTCTACCGGAAATCCTTCGGCTATGGCTACCTGCTTTGGGTCATCACCATGATCAGGGGTCGCGACGAGGTCCTGCAGCACATGCCCCGGCTGGGTGCAGCACTGACCGACCACCAGACCTATCGACTCCTCGGGATCGCCTGACGTCGGGCGACTCGACGGTACGGATCGGAACTATCGTGCCGGCCTTGTGAGTCCCCGATCGAATTCCCGCCGCGTCTCGGTGGTGACGGGCGGTGGTGGCGGCATCGGGTCGGCATGTGCCCATCGCCTGGCCGGGCGCGGGGATCTGGTGGTGGTGATGGACCCCGGGGTCGGGGTGGAGGGTGAAGCGCTGGGCGAAGCGACGGCGGCGGAGACGGCCGCCGCCATCCGGGCTCGGGGCGGCCATGCGGTCCACTCGACGGCGTCGGTCGCCGACCGGGAGGAGGTGGAGCGACTCTTCGAGGATGTGCGACGCGAGCACGGGTCGCTCGACGTGGTCGTCAACACCGCTGGCATCCTGCGATTCCCTCCCCTGGAGGACACGGCTCCCGACGACTGGGCGGCCGTGCTCGACGTCCACTTCAACGGCTACCTGAACGTGCTGGCCGCGGCCCTTCCGGACATGGTGGAGTCCGGCACCGGCCGCATCGTGGGGTTCACCTCCGGCGTCGGCCTGGCCCGCACGTCGGCCGGTGCCATCGCCTACGGGTGCGCCAAGCGGGCGGTGGCCTGCCTGACCTGGGCGCTCGGCCGTACGCTCCCTCCTGGAGTCGGCGTCAACGCCTTGTCGCCTATCGCCGCCACCCGCATGGTTCGGGGATCTCTGGTGGCCGCCGGCGTCGGCCCCGCCGGGCTCGACCTCAGCGCCATGCCGCCGGCTGAGGCGATGGCGCCGGCGGTCGACTGGCTCACTTCGGAACGCAGCAGCTGGCTGAACGGGCAGGTGGTGTTCTCGGCCGGATCCGAAATATCGCTCATCGAGCCGGCCCGACTGATCGAAGCCGTGCGAAGCGAGGACGTGGCCGACTTCCAGAGCACCCTGGATGCCGTAGTGCCGGTCGTGCTGGGCCCGGCCCAGGAGTCGCAGAGGACGACGGGCGGCTCGAACCCCCGTCTGCACGACGTGTTCTCGTCCACCGCCCGACCGGCGCCGCCGGCCGGCCGGACGGCGGCGCGCTACGTGGTCGCAGCCGATGACGAGCGGGTCACCGAGGCGCTGGCAGCCGCACTTCGGGCCTGGGGGGCTCGGGCCGAGCGGCTTCCGGCGACCGGTGACGGCTGGCCGGCCACCGAAGCGGCGCTGCGCTCAGCAGCATCCGTTGGCCCGATCGACGGCATCATCGTGGTGGCCGGTGAGCCGATCCCGGCCGGCCGGGCGGGTCCCGATGCCTGGCAGGAGATCCTACGTAGCCATGAGGAGGTGCCCGGCGTCGTGCTGGCCCACGCGGCCTGGCTACGAGCCGCGGCCCGTACGGCCCGGGACGGCCAGAGGACGCTTCGGGTGATACACGTGGTGCCGGCTCCCACCGACGGAGGCGCCACTGCGGCCCAAGCGGTGCACCAGATGAGCCGGAGCGCCAATGACGGCGCCAATCAGTGGATCCGCGCCTTCGGCGTCGCGTGGGAGGCTCCCGAGCATTCCGGCCTCGGCGCGCTGAGCCAGCTGGTCGCCCGCTTGGCCTGCAGCTCGGACACCCTCCCTCTCGCCGGCGCCGAGATGGTCGCCGCCGACGGATGGGTGGGCCTGCGGAGTCACCCGGCGCCGGCGGTCACTGTGACCTTCGGCGGCCCCGAGATCCCCCCTGGCGTCGAGGGCGCCATCGGCCGGGCGCGGTCAGCCGGCTGACCCCACCCGATCTCAGCGGCACCGATCAGCCCGGGACGCCTACCGCTCTGGTGACCGAGTTGGTCCCCCCGAAGCAGAACTGGCTGCGACCCGCCTTGGCGCCGACGACGAAGAACTCGAAACAGTCCGGAGAGGGGTTGACCGTCACCTCCGTCTCCGGCTCGTCGATCAGCCACAGCAGCTCGGGATGGGAGATACGAAAGGCGTCCATGGACTGGTTGAGCATGAGCTTGCGGAACCCGAGAACGGTCCGTCGGTGTATGGCCTGGCGGATGTCGGCCGGTCCCCAGCCGGCGGCCGCGAACGCCGCTGCGTGGTCGGGCGCCATCAGCAGGAGGTTCGAGAAGACCCCGTGGAAGGGGTAGCCGGCCGAGAGAGGAGCGTCGTTCTTGATGAGCCAGGCCCCGGCCGACGGGGTCCCCGACGAGTGACAGGTGAGCGTCGCCCAGGACTCGATGAGCCGCTCCGGGTCCGAGTTCTCGAAATCGAAGAACTCGGTCATCCCGTAGGGGACGTTGACCGTGACCGTGGTCTGCTCACGACCGAATCCCTGCTGCACCCGCCACGGCTCCCACGGCGTGGCCTCCTCGTTCTCGGCCACACAGGCCGAGAACTTCATCGGGGTCCCGATGGTGTCCATGTCGGAGATCCCCGGATAGGACAGCCCCACGTTCATCATGATGAGCCGCAGGGCCCGGCCGATCGCCACATTGACATGCGAGATGGAGCCCGGCCCGAGGGCGCAGATGCCATGGTTCATACCGATCTCGTCGGCCAGCGGGCCCGAGACGAGGACCACCGGGGCCTGGGGTCCGGTGGACATGGCCCAGGTCCGCAATCCGATCGAAGGGTCGAGGATGCACTCCGTGACGGCCATGATCACCGGCATGGTCTCGGGCCGGCATCCGGCCATGACCGCGTTGGCCGCGATCTTCTCCACCGTGCCCAGGCCGTCGCCGGGGGCGAACAGACCCACCACCTCGTCGGCCGGACGGCCCGAGGCGGCCACCATGGCATCCACCTTGGCCGGGGTGGGCGGCACCAGCGGCAGGCCATCGCTCCAGCCACGCTGGATGAAGGCCCGCTGCATCTCGTCGAAGGCGTCGAGCAGGTCCTGTCCGTCGAAGCGCAGAGTGGGGCTCGGATCCAGGTGCATCAGCTCCACGGCGGTTGGCGCCGACGCCGCGACCCGGCCCTCGGTGAGGCCGTTCACGACCGCCCCGAACGCGTCGTCCACCAGCCGATGGATCTCGTCTGCGGTCTTGTTGGAGAAGCATTCGGCGACGATCACCGGGCAGGCGTCGGGCACCCCGAAGGTCCGGGTGCTGAAGTGGGCGTCCTCCTCGAAGATGGCCGCCGTGTAGCCCACGGCAGGGACGCCACGGCGCTCGAGCTCGCAGAGGTCCCGCATCAACCAGGAGGTGCAGCTCCCGCAGTCCGCCGACGTGGCGACCACCGCGTCGGCTTCTGCTGCCAGCATCGAGAGTTGATCCTCCGACAGGTAGCGGTTGGTCCCGCCCAGCTCCCCCACCACGTCCACGAAGCGGACATCGGTGTAGCGCTTCTCCAGGAGCTGACGGCTCCGCTCGAGCGCGTGCAGGCCGTTCTGCTTACCGTTCCAGTACAGAGCCACCAGCTTGTGGTCGAGCGTGGCCGGGCGAGGGGCCGGCGCGTCGTGCTCGTCCCGGTCGTGCGAGCGCGGCACGGCCACCGGATTGACAATCGTCAACAACGGCGTTTGCGACCTGGCCGGCTCACAGCTCCTCCACCTCTATCCGCAGCGCCGGCGAGCGGCGCCCGAGGGTCTCCGACATGAGCTGCTGCAGGTCGGTTCGGGGCATCGGGCAGCGGCCGTCCTCACAGGCCGCCTCCTGGGCGGCCGAATAGCCGATCCGCACCACGCCGGACTCCACACCGAGCAGGGTGATCACGCCCCCGTCGCGTTGGACCATCCGCTGGAACTGCGCCACCAGTGCCTCAGCCATCGCCGGGCCGCGGTCCCCCTGCGGATGCACATGAGAGACGCTATTGGTCCGGCACAGGTCGCGCAAGCGTCGGCACGCAGCTGATCAGGGCGTGGGCCACCTCTGTCTCCGCCTGGTCGGTAACCCGTATGTCCGACACCACGAGCCTCGGGCCGAACTTCAACAGGGTGGCCTCCCCCGCGAGCGGCCCCGCCGTAGGTCGGCGCAGGAAGGTGATGGTGGCGCTGGAGGTGACGGCACCGGATCCAGGGGCGAGCCTGGAGAGCGCCATCACCAGCGCGGCGGCGTCCGCGGTAAGGAACATCGTCGGCCCGGTGGGGATCCCCAATCTCAGCTCACCCTCCCCCGGCCAGCGCCGGAATCGGCACGACCCGGCCGACAGGAGCTCGATCGAGGCGTTCCCCCCGAGATGGCGCGACGCCAGGATGCCCCGCTCGTGCAGGTAGGCCTCCAATGCCGCGGCACTGGAGAAGTGTTCGTCAGGCATCGATGCGCTCCCCTATCTGGTGACAAATGGTGGGTCCGAGCCAGATGGCTTGCACCCGGCTGGCTGGGCACATACTGTTCGCCGCCAGACGACTGGTGTCGAGCTTCCCGAGCGATCGTGGAGCTACCGGGGGGAGTACACATGGACAAATGGGTCCGTCGCGCCGCGGCCGGAATGGCCCTGACGACGGTGATCGCGGCTGGCTGCAGCAGCACCGTCAAGGCCAAGGGAAGCGCCAGCTCGGGGTCCTCGGCGTCGGAGCCGACCTACACCGTGGGGGTACTGACCGATCTGACCGGCCCCGGGTCGAACACCGGCGACACCACCGAGGAGGGGATCAAGGCCGGTGTCGGCGTGGCCCAAGAGGACGGGTACCGCATCAAGTACGTCATGGCTGACACCGGTACCTCGCTCAGCGGGGTGCTCACTGCGGCCAAGACTCTCGTCGAGCAGGACCACGTCCTGGCCGTGATCCAGATTTCGGTGGTTGGATTCGGGGCCGCATCGTACCTGGCGTCGCAGAACATCCCGGTGATCGGGGCCGATGTCGACGGTCCCGAATGGCTGACCGACCGCAACATGTTCTCCTCGTTCGGCTTCCAGGACTACACCAAGGTGCAGACCACCTACGGCCTGGTCATGAAGAAACTGGGCATAACGACCATCGGCGGCGTCGCCTACGGCATCGAACCGGCCTCGTACGACGTGGTGAAGTCGTGGGCCGCGTCGGCCCAGTTGGCCGGAATCAAGGTCGGGTACCTCAACACCCAACTGCCCTTCGGCGACACCAACATGGGGCCGGTCGCGTTGCAGATGAAGAGCAAGGGCGTGAACGGCATGTACACCGGCGTAGTGAGCAGCACCTCTTTCGCTCTGGCCGCCGCGCTGCAACAGCAGGGGGTCAAGTTCAAGGGTCTGATGGCCACCGGCTACGGCGGCGACCTCACCGGTGGCGGACCGGGGGCCAGTCACATCGCTCAGGGGCTGTACTTCCTGAGCGGGTACGAGCCGATGGAGATGCACACCGCGGCGACCCAGAAGTTCGCCACTGCGCTCAGCCGTTACGCCGGGGTCAAAGGTGACCCCACGCTGAGCGAGTACCTGGGGTACACGGCCATCGACGCCCTCGTCGCCGGCTTGAAGGTCGCCGGTCCGAACCCGACCCAGGCCAGCCTGATCAATGCCATGTTGGGGATCACCAACTTCGACCCCGCCGGTCTCTGGGGCGGGCGCACCACCTCGTTCGCGCTGGCCGGACGGGGGGAGACGGCCGGCGGTGACAACTGCACCTGGATCACCCAGTACAAGGGGACCTCGTTCCATCTCGTACCCGGCCTGGATCCACAGTGCGGGACCCTCGTGCCCGGAAAGTCCGTCTAGCCCACCGGATCCCGGTGTTCAGCCGCTCCGCTGGAAGACCGGCGGGCGTTCGCTTCGGCCCGCGGTGGCCCAATCCACCGCGTAGCGATCACCGGCCCCCCACCCGTTCGCCTGAACCGGCTGGTCCAACCAGCCGCAGGCCGGGCACCACCGCCAGACCTCATCGAACTCGTGGCCACAAGCAACGCACACCATCATCGTCCACCTCGGAACCCGCGCCGGCAACCCGGGGGTTACCGACCAGCGAACAGTGCCTTCCCGGCTCGTCAACCGACCGTGAACCTCCTTCGATTGTACGACGGGCGGGGCGCAGACTCAACCGATCGGGAGACTCCGTCACCGGCGCCCTCCTCTACCTGACCGCCGGTCAGGGTCTGGATGGCCTGGACGGCCTCTTCGGTTATTGCCACCCATCGCCGCGGGTTTGAAACGCCGGAGCGTCGAACTCGTAGTGTGTGGGATCGTGGCCGTCGCACCCCGCCCGTTCCGCTTCGGTACCGCCGGCGGGCTGATCAGCGACCCGGACCGGCTCCGCTCGGCGGCCCGCCGGGCGGAATCCCTCGGCTACTCGACGTTCGGGATGGCCGATCACTTCATGCTCCCCCTGGCACCGCTCATCGCCCTCCAGGCGGTGGCCGACGCGACCACGTCCATCAGGCTGACCCAGGTGGTGCTGGCTGAGGGCCTGCGCCACCCGGCGGTCCTCGCCAAGGAGCTCGCCACACTGGATGTGCTCTCCGGGGGCCGGGTCGAGATAGGGATCGGAGCCGGGTGGATGCGTGGGGAATTCGACCAGGCCGGAATCCCCTTCATCCCCACCCCGAAGCGGCTGCGCCGCATGGAGGAATCCGTCACCGTCATCAAAGGGCTCTGCGGGGACGGCCCGTTCAGCTTCGAGGGCGACCACTTCACGATCTCCGCGCTCGACGGGTCGCCCAAACCGCGGCAACGCCCCCACCCTCCGGTGATGGTCGGCGGCGGCGGCCCGCAGGTACTGGCCACCGCCGCTCGCTGTGCCGACATCATCCAGATGCTCCCGGGTCCGATCACCGGCTCCAATGTCGACACCGCCCAGGTCACCAGGTCCGCGTTCAGGCAGCGCATCGATTGGATCGAGGAAGCGGCCGGCGATCGTTTCGCCCACATCGAGTTGGGCGCCCTGCTCATGGAGGTGGCGGTCACCGACGATACCGAGGCGGCGGAAAGAGCCTTCCTCGCCCGGATCGAGTCGCCAGCCGGGCCGAACGGACCGTCCGAGAAGGACATCCTGGCGTCCCCGCTGGTCGCCATCGGGTCTCTCGCCGCGGTGTGCGACAAGCTGGAGCGAGGGCGCAAGGAGCTCGGCCTCAGCTATCTGGCCTGTCCGGCCCATGCCCGGATGGACGTCCTGGCGCCGGTGATCGAGAAGCTGGCCGGCACCTGAGAGGTGCTAACCACGACGGACCACCCGTAGGCGGGTCCAATTTCGACTATGCATCGTGATCGTCTGCACGTCGGAAGGGGAGAGTGGTGCAACGAATCGAGGGACGGGTGGCCGTCGTCACCGGGGCGGCCAGCGGCATCGGGCTGGCCATCGCCGACCGGATGGCCGCAAAGGGAGTCCGAGTGTTCATGACCGACCTGGACCCGGGGGCCCTCGATGCCGCGGTCGCCCCACTTGTCCAGCGCGGCGACCAAGTGGTCGCCGCGCCCCTCGACGTGAGGGACGCAGCCGCCGTCGAGGCCCTGGCCGGCCGCGTGGTCGACCGCTTCGGAGGCCTGAACATCGCGGTCGACAACGCCGGCGTGGTCAACCGGGGCCTGGCCTGGGAGCTGAGCAGCGAGGACTGGGACCGGGTCCTGCAGGTGAACCTCTGGGGGGTCATCAACTGCGTACGGTCCTTCGTCCCCCGCATCCTCGCCACCGGCGAGGAAGGTCACGTGGTGAACATCGCTTCGATGGCCGCGGTACATCCCCAGGAGCGGCTCGGTCCCTACACGGTGGCCAAGCACGGCGTGCTCGGTTTGTCCGATGTGCTGCGAGCCGATCTGCTCGCCACGGGTGCGCCGGTCGGTGTGAGCGTGGTGATGCCGGGGAGCATCCGGACCGGGATGAACCCGGTGGGCCGGGTCGATCCCGACGACGTGGCCGTCAACGTGATGGACGCCATCGAGCGGGACCGGGCCTACGTGTTCACCGACCATCACTCGACCGGGGCTGTCCGGAGGCGGCTGGAGGCCATCCTGGCCGCTCGGGACGACGTGATCTCGCCTGGCCAGCCGGACCCCGAGCCCCACGTATAATCGCTGAGACTGCAATGTTTGCCTGTTCAGCCGACGACAGGGGGAGCCCATGGACAGCGGCACGATGAGAGACATCCGCGAGTTGGTCGACGACAAGGAGGCCTATGCGGACGAGCTGCGGCGCCGCTGGGGCGGTCTGCTCAGCTACCGCTACATCGGCCGGCGCTGGGGATCCATGGATATCGGCGCCGAGAACGATGACACGGTGAAGGTCCGTCACGACTTCCGGAACTCCACCGGAGGTCTGCTGGTGGCGCCCATCGCCATCTGCGCACCCGAAGGCGGCGGCATGACCGATCTCGAGGCGGTGCCCAACCCGGTCATCCACAGCGCCCAGATAGTCGATCCCGGGCACGGTGTCGAGCGTATCGAGGTGCGGTCGACGCAGCTCAAGAAGGGCCGCCAGATGGGCTACAGCCGATCGCTCATCGTCGATGCCGCCGACCCGAGCCGGGTCCTGGCCATCACCGAAGGGCAGGGAATCAGCATCGGCGGCGTCCCGGAGGGCCTCGAGCGGATGCCGGAGAACCCCATCGAGGTGGTCGACTCTCCCGAGCTGCCCCCCCTCTGGCAGGTGTTCGGGGCCGGTCGCCGGCCCGACGGGCACTGGGCCCTCCCCGAGCTGGCTGTCGACCTGGCCTCGCCTGACGCGGCCTTGCACATCGGACCCCAACACGTCGTCCTGGAAGCGGCCGCCACCGACGCCGCGGCCGCCCGGAGCGGCACCGACGGGCTCCAGATCCGCTCTTGGCACGTGATGTTCCTGGCGCGGGGCAAGACCGGGCCGTTCCGCGTGGACACCGAGGCCTTCATGGGGACCGAGGGTCACGTCGGGGTCCGCATGCTGATGGTCGACGAAGGTCAGGGAGGGCGGGCCGTCACCTCCGGCTCGGCCATGTTCGCCCTGGTGACGACCGGCTAGCGTCGCACCTCCGAAGCGCACGCACACACGACAGCGAGGGAGCAATCATGCCGGTCGCCAGAGTCAACGGTCTGGACATCGCCTACGAGATCCACGGGGAGGGCGATCCGGTGGCGATCACTCCCGGCGGCCGGTTCAGCATGGACACCAAGGGAGTCCGTGAGCTGGCCCAGGCTCTGGCCGCGGGCGGCAAGAAGGCCCTGATCTGGGACCGCCCGAACACCGGGGCCTCTGATGTCTGCTTCGACACCGAGTTCGAATCCAACATGCACGCCGACACCCTGGCCGGTCTCATCAAAGAGCTCGATCTGGGCAGGACGACCATCGCCGGCGGGTCGGCCGGCTCGCGGGTCTCCCTGCTCACGGTCCTCAGGCACCCTGAAGTGGCGGAACGGCTGGCCGTGTGGTGGATCACAGGCGGGTTCTTCGGGCTGATGGCCCTGGCCAGCCACTACTGCGGCGAGATGTGGACGACGGCCAAGACCGGCGGCATGGCGGCGGTGGTGGAGCTGCCCGGCCTCCAGGAGACCATCACCAAGAACCCGGCCAACCGGGACCGCCTGCTGGCCATGGACCCCGAGGAGTTCGCCAGGGTGATGGAGCGGTGGGCCCCGCACTTCCTGCAGCCGCCGGACTCGCCGGTGCCCGGCTTGACCGGCGAGGACTTCAAGACGATCGAGGTGCCCACCCTGATCTTCCGCAGCAGCGCCACCGATCTGGCCCACCTGCGCCGGACCACCGAGTGGGTGCACGAGCTGATTCCCGGCTCGCGCCTGGTGGAGCCCCCGTTCGGCGAGAACGAGTGGAACGAGCAGTCCGCCATCTACCAGTCCACCGGCGAGAACGTGCTCTTCGCCGGCTGGCCCGCGCTCGCCCCGCAGCTGTTGGAGTTCATGAGCTCGGGCGGCGCGACATGAGCATCTGTCGGCTTCTGCGACCCGGGCCGCCGAAGCGCCGGTGAGCGAGGCGCCGGTCCTCCGCTACGAGGTCTCGGAGCGGGTGGCGACGGTGACTCTGGACCGGCCCGAGGCTCGCAACGCCCTCAACCGTCGGCTGACCCAGGCCCTGTGGGACTCGATCGCCACCGCGGGAGCCGACCCGGCGGTGGATGCCGTCGTCCTGACCGGGACCGACCCGGCCTTCTGTGCCGGCGTCGACCTGAAAGAGCTGTCCGGCCAGGTGCCCCCGTCCAGCCCGCCCCCGCCACCGGGGCGCGGGCCGGAGCGGGACAGCAACGGCCTGTACCGCTTCCTCCCGGTGATCGACAAGCCGGTCATCGGGGCCGTCAACGGGGTGGCGGCCACAGGCGGGTTCGAGGTGGCCCTGCAATGCAGTTTCCTCGTGGCGTCGGAAAGGGCCCGGTTCGCCGACACCCACGCCCGGGTCGGCATCATGCCGGGCGGCGGGATCACCGTCTTGATGACCCAGGCCATGGGACTCCGGCGGGCCATCGAGGCTTCACTGACCGGCAACTTCATCAGCGCCGACGAAGCCTGGCGCCTGGGACTGGTCAATCATGTGGTGCCCCACGACCAGCTCCTCCCATTCGCCCGCCACCTGGCCGCCGACATCGCCGGCAACGACCAGGGCGGGGTGCGACGGCTCATACGTCACTACCGCCAGATGGCCGGCGCCGCCACGCTCGACGAGGCCCACCTGCTCGAGGGCTACATGGCCGAGACATGGCACCCGGGAAGTGCTCCCGGCGCCGACCGGGTGGCTTCGGTCACCGAGCGGGGGCGGAGCCAGACCCGGATCGACAGCTGAGCGCCCCGCGACGACAGATGGCGTCAACCTCGGTGGATCGTCAGCCGGCCTTCTCCAGAAAGCGGGCGACGATCCGGCCGTGCTCGCTACTGGCGCTGGAGATGCTCTCGGCCGTCAAGGCATAGTCCAAGACCTCGAGGACGGACCGCTCCAGAACCTTGTTGAGCGCCCGTTTGGTCGCCTTCAGAGCGCCGGCCGGCTGTCGGGCGATGCGCTCCGCCAGGGCCAGCGCCTCCTCCGCCGCGGTGCCGTCCGCGACGACCCGGTTGGCCAGGCCCAGCTCGACCGCGGTCGAAGCGCTGATCCGGTCACCGGTGTAGAGGTATTCCTTGGCCCGCAGCAGGCTGGTCATGGCCGGCCACGTGAGCGCCCCGCCGTCGGCGGCCACGAGCCCCACCGAAACGTGCGGATCGGCCAGATAGGCGCTCTCCTCCATGAGGACCAGGTCGCTGAGCCCGGCCAGGCTGCAGCCGAGCCCTACCGCCGGGCCGTTGACCGCGGCGACGATGGGGTACGGGAAGCGGATCAGCTGCTCGACGATCTGGCGGGCCTCGTCGAGGGTCGCGGTCCGGATGGCCTCATCGTCATGCATGGCCTTCAGATGACCCATGTCGCCCCCGGCGCAGAAGGCCTTCCCCTGCCCGGTAAGGACGACGGCCCGGCACCCCTCGTCGGCGGCCAGCTCGGCCCAGACCTCGGCCAGTCGGCGGTGAAGGGCGGGATCGGCGGCGTTCAGCGCCTGGGGCCGGTTGAGGCGCACGATCCGCACCCTGCCCCGAGCTTCGACCAGCAGTACCTCGGCGTCGTTCGACATGGGGCCGAGGGTAGCACTGGCTTTACATCGATATCGATGTCAGATTCCCAAGGCGTCTCTGGCCCGGGACAGCTCGGCCGGGTCCGCGGTGGTCGGCACCAGGAAGAACTCGTCACAGCCGGCCTGGCGGGCCCCCTCCACCGCCTGGCGCAGGGCGGCGGGCGTGTGCACCGTCGCCCCGTCCCCGAGCTGGCGGGCGTAGCCCTCGTCGAAGATCCGCAGGTAGCTGTAGACATAACCCGACAGCTGGTCCCGAGCGTCCGGCCCCAGCGCGAACCACAAACTGCTCGAGAAATGCGGCGTTTCCGTCCGGCCGGCGGCCTGCCAGGCGTGCACCACCTTCTCCCGCTGGGCCGCGAGGGCGGCGACGTCCACACTGGTGATGGACGACGGGTCGTCGACCCCGACCGCCCAACGAGCCGCCCGGTCGATGGCCTTCGGACCCACCACCCCGGCTACGAAAGGCGGGCCGCCCGGCTGTACCGGGGGCGGCCCCACCGGGTCGGAACCCTCGAAGGGGGGCTCTTGGCCCCATATCTTCCGCATGCGGGCCACCTGCTGGTCCATCCGGGACCAGCGACGGGTGAAGTCGCCACCTATGGCGCGGTAGTCCTGCTCCCGGCCACCGACGCCGACACCGACAGTCAGGCGGCCCCGGCAGAGTTGGTCGACCGAGGCCATGTCCTTGGCCACCTGCACCTCGTCATGGGCGGGCAGCACGATCAGCGTGGTCCACAACCGGACCCGCTCGGTGAGAGCGGCCGCCCCCGCCAACTGCACCGTCAGGGAGTGGCTGGTGTAGGTGATCCTCTCGGGCACGGCCAGGCTGGACCACGGGCCCTCGTCGACGGCCCGGCACCAGGCGACGAATTGGTCCCGGTCATGGGGCAGCATGGTGGGTAGGGTCATGGCGATATCCATGCCCGCATGATGTCCGAAGCGGCGGGCCGCCGCCTTGTCTCCAAGCTCCATTCTTCACGACAGCGTCTCGGTGGAGGGGCCGTCGCCCGGGCCAGGGGCCACCGCGGCGGCCCACTCCTGCATCCGCTGCCACAGGACGTGACGTCCCGAGGCCTGGTTGTGGCAGTGACCGGAGTCAGCCAGTACGTACATGGAGATATCGCGAAGGGAGCGGAACTGGGCGATGCAGTCGACGTAGTCGTCGATCAGGTCGTGGTCACCGAAGCCGAAGAAGGTCGGAACGTCGATTACCGCCCGCTCGGCGGCCGTGACCCCGGGAATCATCGACGTCAGGCCGCAGGTGTAGAGGAGCGGAACGCCCTGCGCCGCGAAGTCGGCTCGCACCGCTTGGGGCACCGAGTCGGTGAAGAACGCCCCCCGGGCCAGGGGCCGCCGAGGCCCCCGGGTCGCCCGGTCGAACCTCTGGCGGGCCAACCCCTCGATCGTGGCCTCCACCCCGTCGAGTCCGCTACCCGAGACGGCCAACTCCGCCGGGCTGAGCTGGTCGGGAAGCCCGGAGCCGTGGCCGAGGAGGGCCAGCGCGTCGAAGCTGCGGTGTCGGGCCTGCTGCACGACGGCCAGGAGACCACCCATCGAATGGCCCACCCCTACGAACGAGCGGACCGCGACCGGCGGGTACCCGGGTACGAGGGCTCCCGACTCCAGCCCGGCCCGGACCCGGGCCGCGACCCGCTCGTGACATCCGGCCACGACGGTCGGTGTGAGGGAGTACAGGTCGTCCACCGGATCCGACCGGCCGATCCCCGGATGGTCCACCGCCACCACGACGCCGCCGCGCGACACGAAGAAGTCGGCCATGCTGTAGCCGGACCATCGCGGGACCTGGGTGTCGAAATACCGCGTGGAGCAGCCGCCCCCGGCCAGGCAGTAGAGCACGATCCCGCTGGCCTCGGCCGCCCGGACCGGCGCCTTCACCCAGCCCCTGAGCCGCAGCTTCGCGCCGCCCACCACCGCTGCGCCGTCGATCTCGATCCCCACCGTTCGCGCCGCCGGCCCCACCTCGGGGGCGGCGGTGGGCCGGCTCACGCCCGGACCCGCTCCATGAGGGTGACGGTGAAGCCGAACCACTGCTCCTTGTCCAGGATCAGTTGCCGCACGGCCAGATGGCGCTCCTCGTCGTTGCCCGTGCGGCTGTCGTACTCATAGGCCACCCGGAGACCCTTCTCGCCGAGCCAGCTGCGGGCCTGGTCCAGATCCTCCACCTCCCACACGAGGGGGCCGACCTGCCCGGCGCCGTGCTCGGCCAGCGTGAGGGACATGGCCATCTCGGGGTCGACCGGCGCGACCAGCTCGATGTGCCCCTCGAAGTCGGTGGAGGAAATGGCCCGGCCCCGGCTGACCTCGTGCGGGGCCGGCAGGCTCAGCCCCAGCAGCTCGTTGAACTGGGTCCGAGCCGTTTCGATCTGGTCCGGGCGCACGATCAGCTCCACCCGGTTGAAACCCTTTATTCGCATGCGTCCCCTCCGTCGATTACCATAGTGGTCACGATGTATAGAGGGTAACCGCCCTACCGGCATGGAGGTGCAGGATGGCGACCACCAGCGAGGAACGTCTCATCTCGGCTGACGACCACGTGGAGATGAGCCACGACCGGGTCAAGGAATTCCTGGCCGCCAGGTACCACGCCGGCTACGACGCCGGCGTGGACGCGTTCTACACCGCCATGGCCAAGAGCCGCTCCTCGGAGGCCAACCAGCGATGGCGGGACCAGAACGCGTTCGCCTCGAAGGCGACCACCGGCGGCACCGACAGCCTCATGTACCGCCGCCATGCGGCCGCCGGGCGACCCGGCCACTCCGACGCGGCCGAGCGTCTGAAGGACATGGACACCGACGGCGTGGCTGCCTCATCGAGCTACTGCGAGGTGAGCGCCTTCAGGTACCTCTACCTCATCAAGGAGGGGTGGCGGGAGTCGACACGGGCCTTCAACACCGCCTTGGCCGCCTGGACCGAAGCCGACCCCGGGCGGCTGATCGTCTCCTACCAGATCCCCATCCACGACATCGGCGCGGCCGTCGACGAGGTCCGGTGGGTCGCCGAGAGCGGGGGCAAGTCCCTGCAACTGCCGGTGTTCCCCAACGAGCTGGGGCTGCCCGACTACTGGGACCAGCGTTACGACCCTCTCTGGGCCGCCGTCCAAGAGGCCGATCTGCCGATCTGCCTGCACATCGGGCTCAACACCGCCCTCGACGACCTGGCCCGCCGGGATCCGACCCCCCAGCGCGGCATCTTCGTCCCCATGACCCCCCTGTCGACAGGCGAGCAGTTCGGTATGTGGATCATGGGCGGAGTGTTCGCCCGTTACCCCCGCCTCAAGGTCGTCTTCGTCGAACCCGGCATCGGTTGGGTGGCATGGTGGCTCAACATCGTGGACGACATGGCGACCCGCCAGGGCTACGAGTTCCCCGCCATCACAGAGCTGCCCAGCTACTACTTCAAGCGCAACGTGTTCCTCACGTTCATCGACGAACCCCACGTGGTCCGCCATGCCCACGAGACGCTCGGCATCGAGAACGTGATGTGGTCCTCCGATTATCCGCACCCGGTCTCGAGCTGGCCCCACTCCCGCAAGATCGTCGACGAGATCTTCGCCGGGGCGACCCCGGAGGATCGCCACCTGGTGGTCAACGGCAACGCCACCCGGGTCTGGAACCTGTAGCTACCCCCTTCGAGACTGTGGTCAGCCGGCGGTCAGGATGGCACCGGTCCGGCTCGATGTCACGAGGACCGCCTCGGCGTCCTTCACCTGATTGACCGCGCTGCCCCGCAGCTGCCGGGTGGCCTCCAGGGCCAGGTTGAGCCCGTGGATGTACCCCTCTCCGATCAGCCCCCCATTGGTGTTGCACGGCAGCCGCCCGCCGATGGCCAGGTCCCCGGCGGCCACGATGTCCTTGGCCTCACCCAGCCCGCAGAAACCCAGCCCCTCCAGCTGCATCAAGAAGATGGGGGTGAAGGCGTCGTAGATCATGGCTGCGTCGATGTCCTCCCGCCGGATGCCGAAGCGATCGAACAGCTGCTTCCCGAGGGCCACCGACCCGTCCATGACGGCCAGATCGCGACGGTAGAAGTCGGTGGCGATCTCCTGCTCGAACAGACCGGCCCCGGCCGCGGCAGCGATGACCACGGGGCGGTGGGGCAGGTCCCGGGCCCGGTCGGCCCGGGTGATCACCAGGGCGACCGACCCGTCGGTCTGCTGGCAGCAGTCGAGCAGATGGATGCACGGCTCGACGATCCAGCGCGACGCCTGGTGATCGGCCAGGGTGATCGGACGCTCGTAGCCCCACGCCGCCGGGTTGGTGGCCGCGTAGTCCCGCAACTGCACCACGGCCCGGCCGAAGTCCTCGCTCGTCACCCCGTAGGCGTGCATGTAGCGGGTGCTGTTGAAAGCCATCCACGAGGCCGGGGTCAGCACGCCGAAGGGCGTGCACCACTGCGCCGACGTGGTGCCCGAGTGGACGTCGTTCTGGCCCCTCGAGATCTGGGCCGCCCCGAAGCGGACCGGTCCGGAGCGGGCCTTGATGGCCCGGTAGGCCACCACGACGTCGGCCGCCCCGGCGGCCACCGCGGCGGCGGCGTGGAGGAGCACTCCCATGGAGCCACCCCCGCCGTAGGGGACCCGTGACGAGAAGGTGATCTCCGGGAAGCCCATCGACCGCACCAGTTCGGTCTCGCTCACCGGGTCGATGGTGTAGCTGACCAGGCCGTCCACGTCCGCGGCGGTCAACCCGGCGTCGGCCAGGGCGGAGGTGACGGACTCGCAGGCCAGGCGCAGCTCGCTGCGGCCGGCGGCCCGGGAGAACTCGGTGGCCCCGATGCCGGCCACCGCCGTCTGGCCGGCGAAGCCGGCACCCGGTGACGTCATCGGGTCACCGCCTCGAACACCGGCACCGCGTTGCCGCCGGCGGTGGGCACGAAGATGACCGAGACGGGCATGCCGATCTCGATCTCACCCGGCTCCACGCCGACCAGGTTGGACACGATCCGCACCCCTTCCTCCAAATCGATCAGGGCCGCCTTGACCGGGTAGTCGAAGGCCGGGTTCTGTGGGTGGTGGAGCACCGCCCAGCTGTAGACGGCGCCCCGGCCCGACAGCTCCACCACGTCGGTCTCGAAGGACCCGCAGTGCGGGCACCTCGGGCGGGGCGGGTGCCGGAAGACGTGGCACCGGGTGCAGCGCTGGGCCACCAGGCGGTGGTGGGCGGCCGCCTCCCAGAAGAACTCGTTGTCCTGGGTCACCATGGGATCGGGTCTGGTCACCGCGCTGTCGGTCACTTCACGCTCTCCTCTCACGTACCGGATTCCGGCACCCACCGGACGGACCGTACCGGGTGGCCGGTCAATCGACCCAGCGTTCCTCGAAGACCGCCTTGGCCTCGACCAGCTTGTCGATCTCGGCGCCGTCGAATCCGTGCTGCTCCATGATCTGACGGGTGTGCTGCCCGCACACCGGCGGCGGTCCCCAGATCCGCTGCGGGGTGTCGGAGAAGGTGATGGTCTGACCGAAATGCTCGAACCGGCCCAGTTTGGGGTGCTCCTGCACCACCACCATCTGGTGGGCATGCATCTCGGGATCCTCGTAGATGTGCTTGCCGAACTCCCCGTCGCACACCTCCGCCGGGACTCCGGCGGCGTCCAGCTGCTGCCAGGCGCTCGGCGCCGACCGGACCGAGAACCACCCCTCGAGGTCAGCGAACCCGGGGTCGGACACCCCGGTGAGACCGGCCAGGGCCCGACGGTGCGCCGGGGTCGCAGCGGCCACGCACACCCAGCCGTCGGTCGCCTCGTACAGCCGGTAGTAGGGGCTCAACCCCAGCTGCATGCCGTCCAGGCGGGGCCGGGGCAGAGCGGTCCCATCAGGGCGTACCGCCGCCATGGACGCGACCAGGAGGCCGGCGTTGAGGATGGAGGTGTCCACCCCCTGGGGCTGCCCGGTGCGGGCCCGGTGGTAGAGGGCCTGGATGACGCCGACGGCCGACAAGAAGCCGTTGCCGGTGTCGCCGAGCGACGTCATGCTCCAGAACGGGCGGCCCCCCTGCCAAGAGCCGCCGTCCTCCCATGTGACCCCGGCCAGGGAACACCCGGTCTGGTCGTTGCCGGGGGAGTCGGACCTCGGGCCGCGGTCGAAGCCCCGGGTGTGGCAGTAGATGATGTCGGGGTTGACCTCCCGCAACGACGCCTCGTCGCACTTCAGGCGCCGGAGAGCGTCGCGTCGCATGTTGGAATGGACCACGTCGGCCCGTTCGACCAGGCGGTGCAAGACCTGCAGGCCCTCGGGCGTCTTCAGATCGATGCCGATGCTGCGCTTACCCCGGTTACAGCCGTAGGCGATGTGCCGGGAGTGCCAGAACGGGTCGCGCCAGGCGTTGATCTTGATGACGTCGGCGCCCAGGTCGGCCAGCACCTGGGTGCCGAAGGGGCCGGCCACCGCGAAGCCGAGGTCGAGGACCGTAACCCCCTCGAGCGGGCCCCGCTGCTCCGGCGCCACCCCGACCGGCGGTGCCGACGCCGGCGCCGGCGCCGACGGGCGCGGCGGGGACGAGGGCCGGGCGCCGGCGGGTGCCATAGGCAGCTCACCGTCGTGCTGGCCGGCCCTCGGTGGCGGCCCCTGCACCCGACCGGGGGTGGCGCTGAGCCCGTAGAGGATACCGGCCTGGCGGAGCATCCCGTGCTCGGGATGGGCCACGTCGACCACCGCCCCCTCGGCCTGCAGAGCCCCGTCGGCCAGAGCCTCTTCCGGGGTGCGCACCGGCTGCAGGGGCACGCCGCCCCGGCGGGCCACTTCGACCCACTCGTCGCTCGGGAACCGGGCGAAGGCCTCCTTCATCAGCGGGTAGTAGTGGGCCAGTACCACGATGTTCTCCGGGTCGGGCTCGATCCGGTCGGGGTCGTCGAGGACCCGGTCGATATCCCTGCGCAGCTCCAACGTGTCGCCGTCGGCGCTGGTGAGGGTGAACTGGGGGTTCGGCACCCACTGCTCGATCCAGCGCCCGTCGGAGCACTCGAAGAAGCCCTTGGGGGCCCGGCGGTCGTAGATCCACGAGCGGAAGCCCTTGGCGTCGGGCCGGCCGACCCGCAGCCACTTGGACGCGGTGGCGGAGAGGGCGGCCTGGAGAAGGGAGGTCTCCACCCGCTGGCCCCGCCCGGTACGCAGCCGGGCGAGGAGGGCGGCGTTGATCCCGACCGACGCCAGGAACGCGGCACCCATGCTCAGCCAGGGGGTGTAGGTGAATATGGGGCCCTCCCGCGGGGCCCCCGGCTCCATGCCCTCGGGGATCTCGAGGTCCGGCAGAAACGGCTCGTCGTCGTGCATGTATGTGACCGCGCCGCCCAGCTCCCCGCGCTGGACGTGCCACATGCCGGTGCGGGCCGCGACCAGCGCTTCGTAGCCGGGCCGGTCGCGGTGCGCGGCGTGCCGGCCGTAGCCGGTGATGGAGCAGTGGACGACCGCGGGGTTGCGCCGGAGCAGGGCGTCGCCGCCCAGCCCCCAACCGTCCAGCGTTCCCGGCGAGAAGGTGTCCAGCACCACGTCGGCATCGTCGACCAGACCGAGCAGCAGCTCCCGGCCGTCCGGCCGGGCCAGGTCGGCGGTGACGCTGCGGCGGCCCCGCAGCCACACGTCGTAGCCGGGAGTGCCCCGAAAGGGATCGCCACCGGGCGGCTCCACCTTCACCACGTCGGCCCCGTGGTCGGAAAGCAGCATGCCGGTCACCGGCCCGGCCACCCCCCACGAAAGATCGAGCACACGGATACCGTCGAGCACACTGGCCATCAGATTCCCTCCACGTCCCCACAACCATAGCAAGTGGTATCGTTAACCCGACGCCCAAGGAGGGGACCCCGTTGCCCGACCGTTTGATCTCTGCCGACTCCCACGTGGCCATCTCGATCGACACCGTGCGCGAGAAGGTGCCGTCGCAACTGCACGCCATCTTCGACGAGGCCATCGCCGCACAGGCCCGCGTCGACTCCGATCTGCGGGGCGGCCGCTCGTTCCCCCTCGACTCGTTCGACATGGAGGCCATGCGCGACCCCGGCTACCGGGACCCGGTGGCCCGGCTGGCCGCGATGGACCGCGACGGCGTCCACGCCGAGGTCCTCTACTCGGAGGTCAGCGCTTTCCGGGCCTTCGGGCTGGTCAAAGGGGACTGGAAGCCGATCAGCCGGGCCTTCACCGACGTACTGTCCGACTTCGCGGCCGAGGACCCCGACCGGCTGGCAGTGTCGTACCAGGTGCCGATCATCGACATCCCATACGCCGTTACCGAGGTGCAGCGACTGGCCGCTCTGGGCGCCCGCTCGGTGCACCTACCCAACTTCCCCTCCGAGTTCGGCCTGCCCGACTACCACGACTCATCCTACGATCCCCTGTGGGCCGTGCTGCAGGAGACCGGCCTGTCCATCAGCCATCACCTCGGCAACCGGGTGTGGCTCTACGACATATTCCGGCGCGACCCCACCCCGCAGTTCGCCATCTTCACCTCGATGCCGTCGCTCGCCCTCTCGGAGGTCATCGCCTGGTGGATCCTGACAGGCACCCTCGAGCGTTTCCCGGGCCTGCAGATCGTCTTCGTCGAACCACAGCTGTACTGGATCCCCGGGTTCCTGGCCCAGTTGGATCGCAAGGCGGACGGGCGTTACGACCTGCCCGGACTGAAGATGAAGCCGAGCGAGTACTTCCGGCGCAATATGGCCTGCACCTTCATGGACGACGAGGTGGGACTCAGCCTCCGGCACCGCATCGGGATCGAGAACATCCTCTGGTCCACCGACTTCCCTCACCCGGCCACCACGTGGCCCCACTCCCGCGAAGTGGTGGACCGCCAGTTCGCCGCCGTGGCGGAGGACGAGAGGGAGCTCATCTGCTGCGGCAATTCGGCCCGGATCTACAACCTCTGACGCTTTGCGGGTCGACAGACGCGCTCGGACGCGGTCGTGGAGGTGGAGCTCGGAGGCGAGGTGGAGCTCGGAGGCGAGGCGGCAGTTATCACCCTTCTCAGGTCCGGCCCATCAACTCGAGTAGCCGCGACGGGGGCAGGTACTGCTCCCTGATGACCACGCCGAAGGGGGACAAGGCGTCCTCGATGGCATTGGTGACCGCCGCCGGCGCCCCGATGGCCCCGCCCTCCCCCACCCCCTTGAAATCGATGTCGGCCAGGGGTGGCCCGTGCAGGTGGAGCACCTCGATGGGCGGGATGTCCAGCGCGTTCGGCAGCAGGTAGTCCATCAAAGTGGCGCAGAGCGGGTTGCCGTCTTCGCTGTAGGCGGACCGCTCGAGCAGTACCGCCCCGATCCCCTGGGCCACCCCGCCCCGGACCTGCCCGTCCACCACCGCCGGGTTGATGACCGGCCCACAGTCCTCGGCCACCACGTACCTGACCACCCGGACCTGGCCCGTCTCCACGTCGACCTCGACGATGGCGCAGTGCGCCGCCTGCGACCAGGTCCCCTCTCCGGAGGAATAGGTTCCGGTGACCTCGAGGCCCGGCGCCCCGTCGTCGCTCAGCAGACCGGGGGCCCGGTGGGCCAGGTCGGCCAGGCGGGTCAGGGTCATCGCTCGCGTCGGTGCCCCCTCGGGGACGACCCGGCCCTCGGCCAGGGCCAGGTCCGCCGGGTCGATCTCGAGGACCCGCCCGGCCATGGCCAGTAGCCGGTCCCGGGCCGCGCGCGAGGCGGCAATGACCGCGCCGGAGGCCAGATTGGCCGATCGGCTGCCACCCGTGCCGACCAGGTTGAAGGGCGTCACGGAGGTGTCACCGTGCACTACCCGCACCGCGTCGAGACCGACGCCGAGGATGTCCGCGGCCAGCTGGGCCAGCGTGGTCTCGTGCCCCTGGCCGTGGGGCTGCTGGGAGGTCCAGAGGGTGAAGGTACCGTCGGGTTCCAGCCGGACACGAGCCTGCTGGACGGTGCGCGGCGCCGCGGTGGCGCCCATGGCGGCCACTACGCTCGGGGGCAGCGGGGCCGGCTCCAGGACGTTGGCCACCCCGATGCCCAGGTAGCGGCCGCGCCCGCGTTGCTCACGCTGATGGGCCCGGAACTCCTCGTAGCCGACGGCTTCGACCGTCGCTGTCAACACCCTCTGCGACCCGATACCGGTCAGCTGCGGACCGGTGCACATGCGGTCGGGAACCGCCCCGTCGGGCCATAGATTACGGCGCCGCAGCTCGACCGGATCAATCGACATGGTTCGGGCCACCCGGTCGAGAATGCGTTCCCGGACCCAGGTCTCCGCCTCCCATGGACCGCGATAGGGAACGTAGGTCGCCTTGTTGGTGGCGACCACGATCGCCTCGAAGTCGAGCGTTTCGATCCGGTACGGCCCAGGCAGGAGGACCCGGACCAGGTTGGTGACGGCGGCCGCGGCGAAACCGGACATGGGGTAGGCACCCTGGTCCAGCGTCATCCTCACCCGCAGGCCCCGCACCACGCCCCCGGCGTCGACGGCGGCTTCCACCCCCATGGTCTCCTCGCGGGCCTGCCCGCCGAAGACCAGGTTCTCCAGCCGGTCCTCGATCCACTTGACCGGGCGGCCCAACGCCACCGAGGCGGCGCACACCGCCACGTCCTCCCGTAACAGGTGGCCCTTCTGGCCGAAGGCCCCCCCGATGTCGCCGCAGCGGACCCTCACCGTGGCGGCCGGTCGGGCGAGCAGCCGGCTCAGGGCCAGCCGCACCGCGTGGGGGTTCTGGTGCGACACGACGTATTCCAGGTCCCCCGTGCGGGGGTCGTAGGTAGCCACTCCGCCGTGGCCCTCCATGGGGACGTTGGCGTGGCGGTGCTGCACCAGCGTCTCCCGCACCACGGCGTGGGCCGCCGCGAAGGCCCGGTCCGGGTCGCCTACCACGTGACGGGACCGGAACACCACGTTGGTGCCCGCGTCCGGGAACACGAGCGGGGCGCCGGGCTCCTGGGCGGCGGCCGCCCCGGTCACGGCCGGGTGGGGCTCGTAGTCGACCTCGACGGCCTCGCAGGCGTCCTCGGCGAGGGGCCGGGAGGTGGCCACGACCAGGGCCACCGGCTCGCCCACCGCCCGCACCACGCCACGAGCCAGGACCGGGAAGGGGGCGGCGTACAGTCCGGGCATGGCCGTCGGCGTGATATCAGCGGCCAGGGACCGCATCTCGGAGTCGGTCCACACGCCGACCACGCCGGGCCCCTCCCGGGCCGCGTCGACGGCCACGCTGCGGAGCCGGGCATGCGGCGCAGTGCTGCGCAGGAAGGCCGCGTGCAGCAGGCCCGGCGCCATTACGTCGTCGACGTAACGGCCCGTACCGGTGAGGATTCGGTGATCCTCGACGCGGGTCACCGGCTGCCCGGTGAGACGGCCGATCACGCTACGGCTCGAAGGGCCGGGTTCCGGCCCGCTGTATAACCAGCTCGCCGACGATCGCGTTGGATGACAAGGACAAAAGAAACGACATGGACGCAGCCACATCTTCGGGGCGGATCATGCCCGGCGCGTCGATCGCCCCGCCGAGCGGCGCGGTCATCGGGGTGTCAACGAAGCCGGGGCAGAGTGCGCAGGCCCGCACCCCGTGGATCGATTCCTCCGCGTTCATGGAGCCGACGAGAGAGACCAGAGCGCTCTTGGCCGCCGAGTAGGCGGCGAAGCCGGGCGTCGGAGCCAGCCCCGAGACCGACGCAGTGGCCACGAACCAGGTCGTCTCGCCGACCCGGCCGTCCGGCCCGGGCGGCCGACGCAGCAGCGGCAGGGCGCTGCGGGCCAGGGCGAAGGCCGATTCCACATGGACGGCGAGGAGGCGGCGCAGGGCACGCCGGTCCGTGTCGGCCACCTCGGCCCGGCGACCGCCGCCCGCGTTGGACACCACGCAGTCCAGACGGCCGAAGCGGGTCACGTGGGCGTCGACCGCCTCCTCGGCCCGGTCGGGCTGACCGAGGTCGGCCACCAGCGTGTGCACCTGCCGGCCGGTAGCCGCTAGCGCGGAGGCCGCCTCCCCCAATCGGTCCGGGTCTCGTCCCACCAGGGTGAGGTCGAAGCCCGAGCCGGCGAGAACGCCGGCCACGGCCCGGCCGATACCCGACGAGCCACCGGTCACCAGGGCGGCCCGGAAGACCTCCGACGCCGCGCTCACCGGTCGGCAGTCAGGATCAGGGCCGATCCGTCCATCAACGCCCCCGAGGTCACGGCCGCCACCTCGTGGCGGGCGGCCTGGCGGGATCCGCCCCGACCCTGTACCTGCAGGACCGCCTCGCCGACGGTGTTCATACCGTGCAGGTAACCCTCGGAGAGCAGGCCCCCGTGGGTGTTGGTGGGCAGCCTCCCGGCGAGGGTGGTGGCGCCGGACCGCACGAACGCCCCCGAACCGCCCCGCTCGCACAGCCCGAGCCCCTCCAGGCCGATCAGCACGGTGCTCGTGAAGCAGTCGTAGATCTGGGCCACCTGCACGTCGCCCGGGGTCAAGCCGGCCGCCCCGAACAGGTCGTCGCGCAGGTGGCTGGTGTAGTTGCGGGTGTAATCATCCCAAAGGGCGTGGTCCCCGATGTCGAGCCCGGGCCGGGGACCGGCCCGGTAGGCACCAGACGCCACCACCGCCGGCGGGTGGCGCAGATCCCGGGCCTGCTCCAACGAGGTGACCAGCACGGCACAGGCCCCGTCCACCTCCACGGTGCAGTCGTCGGCCCGGAACGGGTGCACGACGTGAGGGGCGGCCAGGTAATCCTGCAGGGTGAGCGGGCGCCGGCGCACGGCCCGGTCGTTGTCGACCGCATAGGCCCGCTGGGCCACTGCCACCGCAGCCAGGTCCTCCTCGCCCTGGCCCGTCTCGTACACGAAACGCTGGGCCCACATGGCCACGTACATCATGTACGCGTCATAGCCGATGGGATAGCGGAACTGGGCACCCATCCCGCCGAAGCGCATGGTGCCCACCCTCGCCCCGGACCGCCCGTTGAGGGCCCGGTACACCAGCACGTTCCGGGCCCGGCCGGTCTCGACCGCCATGGCTGCGAGCCACACCAGATAGCACGGCGCCTGGCCGCCCATATCCGCGTCGACCGAGAACCGCAGGCCGGGCAGGGCGAGTGTGGTGGCCACCGCCTGGGCCGGAACCGAGTCGTCCATCACCCGGAACGACGCGATGCCGTCCACCGCGGCGACGTCGAGGCCGGCGTCGTCGACCGCCCGGCGGCAAGCCTCGGTGGCCAGGCTGAGGACGCTCCGCCCGGAGTCCCGGCTGAAGGCGGTGTAGCCGACACCGGCGACCGCGGCCCTCACCCGCCTCCCTCCGGCCCGGCGAAGCGCAACTCCGTCCAATCGTCGTGGTCCACGTACACCGGCGTGACCGCCATCCCGATGCGGGCCGCAGCGGGCGGCTCCAGGCGACCGTGGATCCGGCCTCCACCGTCGAGGTCCACCGTCGCCACGCAGTACGGCACCTGGTCGGCGGCGGCCGGGGTCAGGGCCCGCTCCACCCGCACCCACGAGTACACGGTTCCGGTGCCGGGCGGCTCCACCTCCTCTCCGCCGTCGGTCCCGCAGTACGGGCAGGTCGGCATGCGGGGGAACCGGCGGCGGCGGCAGGCGGGGCACTCCTGTAGCAACAGACGGTGCTGGGCCAGGCCCTGCCAGAACGGTCCGCTCTCGGTGTCTCGATCGGGGGCGGGTGGGGCGGTCATCGGCCTCGGAATCGGGGCGGGCGCTTCTCGGCGAAGGCGGCCAGCCCCTCTGGCGCGTCCTCGGAAGTCAGGCAGTAGTAGGCGTCTCGCTCCAGCTCGTAGCGCAACCCGGCGTCGACGCTGCCGTTGTCCGCCCAGAGCCGGTTCATCACCTGCTTGGCGTTCGCCACCGCCAACGAGCTGAGGCCGGCCAGGTGCCGCACCGACTCCAGGCCCGATTCGAGGAGCGAGTCATCATCGACGACCCGGCTCACGAGTCCCCACTCGGCCGCTTCGTCGGCGCTCAACAAGCGGCCGCTCAGGACCAGCTCGGCGGCCCGGGCCCGGCCGATCATCCGGGGCAGGAGGGTCAGCACCCCGCCGCCACCCATCTGCCCGAAGGTCAGGTGCCCGTCGCCGATGCGGGCCGAGCGGGCCGCTATGGCATAGTCACAGTTGAGCATCAACTCGAGCCCGCCGGCCACCGTCACCCCGTTGACCAGCGCCACCACCGGCACCGGCAGGTCACGCAGGCGACCGAAGACCCGGTGCAACTCGGATACGAAGCGGGGAAAAGCGGCGGCATCGCGCTGCAGCCTCCGGTATTTCTTCATGTCCCCACCGGCGCTGAAAGCCCGGCCCCGCCCGGTCACGAGAACCGCCCGCACCGTCGGGTCCCCGGCGATCTGGTCGAGGGCCGAGTCGAGGCCTTCCAGCATGACCGGGTCGATCGGGTTGAGCTCGGCCGGCCGGTCCAGGCTCACCAGGGCCGCCATTGCGGCCCGCCGGAGCCGGAGCCGCTCCACTGCGATGGTCGCTTCACTCACCCTGCGAGCCTGCCAGGTCGGCGACCAGTACGTGCTTCTGCACCTTGCCCGACGCCGTCATGGGCAGGCCCGAGAGGACTTCGAGGCGCTCGGGCAGCTTGTAGGTGGCCAAGCCGGCCGCTCGCAGTCGGGCCGCCACCGTGGCGAGGTCCAGCCGTGCACCGCTATGGAGGACCACGCAGGCGCACATCCGCTCGCCCAGCCGGGCGTCGGGGAGGCCGACGACGGCGGCCTGTTCGACCTCCTCGAAGGCGACCAGCAGCTCCTCGATCTCCCTCGGCGCGATGTTGAGGCCGCCCCGGATGAGGATCTCCTTGCGCCGCCCGACGACGGTCACATAGCCGTCGCCATCCGACGTGACCAGATCGCCGCTGCGCACCCAACCGTCGTCCACGAAGGTGGCTGCGGTGCGCTCCGGGTCGTCGAAGAACCCGACGCACGTGTTGGGCCCCCGGACATACAGCTCGCCCGGCTGGCCGTCGGGGACCGGGCGCATCTGCTCGTCGCAGACCCTGATCTCCACGTGGCTCATGGGTCGACCGTCGGTCAGGCGCCGCTGCCACGCCGGGGCGCCGGGCCGGTTCCAGGTTCCCACCAGCACCTCGGTGGATCCGTAGAGCCGCAGGACTTCGACCCCCACGTCACCGGCCTCGTCCACGAGAGAGGGCGGTACCGGCGCGCCCCCGCACCCGAACACCCGCATCGAGGGCAGGCCGACCCCCCGCCGGCGGGCGGCCGTCACCAGGTCGCGCAGGAAGGTGGTGGCGGCCAGTGTGTAGGAGCACCGCTGTGCCCTGATCAGATCCACCGCCGCGTCGGCGTCCCACTGGTCCTGGAGCACCAGGGGCAGGCCGTGGTACAGGGCGAAGCGCATCCCGTAGTTGAAGCCGGTCGAGTGACCGAGCGGGGACGGCATCCACACCACGTCGTCGGGGCCCACACCGAGATCGGTGTAGGCCACCCGTACGCTGAAATTGGCCGTCTGCTCCGTGTGCATGATGGCCTTGGGCCGAGCCTCGGTACCGGAGGTGAAGATCAGCTCGGACACCGCGTCGGCACGACCCGGCGCCAACTTCTGCGCCACTGATCCCCCGGTGAGGTCCGCCATGGCCACGTTTGCGGATCTGGGCCGAGCACCGACGACGACCTGCGCGGGCCGGACCCCGCACCGCTGCGCCACCTCCTCCATGAGCGCCTGGTGGTCGCACCCTCGGTACTCGGCCGGGGTGAACACGACGTGGGGCCGGGCCGTGGTGAACACGTTCTCCAGCTCCTTGGCCCGGTAGTTGGGCAGCAGCGGGTTGGCCACCGCGCCGACGGACTGCACCGCCACGGCGGCCACCACCAGTTCGTAGCAGTTCGGCAGCTGTATCGAGACGACGCGCCCCGGGCCTACGCCACGCTCGGTCAGCCAGGACGCCACCGCTTCGGCGTCGCCGCAGAGCTCCGCTCGGGTGTGCGGCCCGGTACGGTCCACCACCGCGACGCGGTCGGGCCCGATCTCAGCGTGTCCCGCCACCTGGCCGGCGAGGGTGGCATCGTCCCACCATCGTTCGGCCCGGTATTGGTGCCGTCTCTCCGGAGCGGTGACGACGTCCTCGAACCGGCCGTGCTCCGGTTCAGCCACGCCGCTCCTCGGCCTCGGCCTCGGCCTCGGCCTCTTCGGCCGCCCGCACCTCCTCCCAGGCCCGGGCAACGGTGCCCTGCCATTGCGGGGGCCGGCGCTCCATCCACGCCCGCGGCCCCTCCGACGCGTCGGGTCCTCCCATCACGACCCGGTGGTAGGCCGTCTCCATCTCGACCGTCCGTGCCAGCCCGGCCCCGGACCACAGGAGCCGCTTGGACATGGCCATCGACACCGGCGAGCAGTGGACGGCGATCTCACGGGCCATCTCCAGGGCAGCCGGCCGTACTTCGTGCGCCGGCAGCGCCACCGACGCCAGGCCCCAACGCAGCGCATCGGCACCGAGGAAGGTTCGCCCGGTCAGCATGACGTCCGCCGCCACCCCCATCGACGCGAACCGCGGCACCGTCCAGTGTGACCCGCCGTCGCCCATCACCCCCCTCCGGACCTGCGGGATCGCCAACTTGGCGTCGAGGGCGACGATCCGGATGTCGCATTGCATGGCGGTGGTGAAACCGATGCCGATGGCCGGCCCGTTGACCGCCGCGATCACCGGCTTGCGCACCTCCCACGCCGGGGGATCGAAGGGCTGGGCCGAGAAATCCCGCTGCGGCCTACCGAAGCTGTTGGCCTCGGGCCTCATGTCGGCTCCGGCGCAGAAGGCCCGTCCCGCCCCCGTCAACACCACGACGCGCACGTCGTCACGATCGTCGCACTCCCGGTAGGCCGCCGACACCTGCTCGATCATTGAGGACGACAGCACGTTGAGGTCGTCGGGACGATTGAGCAGGATGAGGGCCACGCCGTCCTCCACGGTGACCAGCACCGGGCGCTCCCCTTTGTCCGCTTCCCCCGGCAGTTCGGCCATCTCGGTTGCGATCGTAGGCGGCCGCCGGGCGGCCCTGGCGGTGACTAATCCAGATAGGCGGCGAAGCGCCGCCGGTACGCCCCGAAGCGCTGCTCGAGCGCGGTCTCGGTGATGCCGAAGTCGGCCCCGTCGTAGCTGTGGTGTCCGTACTTGTCCTTCGGGTTGGCGGCCCGCCAGTCGAGCATGGCCTGGACCGTGCCATCGCCCAGGTCGTGGTCCAGCCACTTGTACAGACGGCCGATCTCGGCGACGGGGTCGGCCTGGAACGACCGGAATCCGATGTCGAAGAACCGGCCGTCCCGGGCCGGGTCGCGGCGGAAGGCCAGGCACCGGTCGAGTGCGAGGCCCCACTGCTCCATGTTGAGCTCTCCTACGTAGGCCGGGTCGATAGCCGGGTTGCCGGCCTGCAGCATGGTGAAGTAGAGGTCCGACACCGACGGCAGGACGCTCGACACGTCGCGATGGGTCTGGACGAATCGGGTGCCGGGGAAGACCTTCTCGTAGGCGTCGAGGAACAGGGTGTGGGTCGGGCTCTTCAGGCGCCAGCGCTTCTCCGGCGTCTTCCACTGGAGCAGCTTGAGGACCCGCTTCTCGTACAGGTAGGTGGGCTCCATGTCGCAGTGGGCGAACCAGTCGGCGTAGGTCGGGATGTGGGCCGACACCAAGAAGATCTGCGCCTTGAACTCGAGCGCCATCAGATCGTGGTCCTCCATCGGGCCGTCCGGCGACTGGGGCAGCATCGACCGCAACCGCTCGGCCACGTGGCTGTGGCCCATATCCACCGCCAGGCGGGCCCCGGCCATCCGGGCCTCGTCGGCCTCGGGCGAGACCCCCGGTGGCGGGCAGGGGGTGGTCTCCTCCCACAGCCTCAGGTTCCGGAACGACCGGTCCTCGCCCAGCATGTGCGACAGGGCCGTGGACCCGGTGCGCGGGAAACCGACGCCCAGCAGGTCGATCTCCACGTCCTGGTCGCCGATCTCGGGGTGGCGGCGGTACCAGTCCTCGACCTGGAGGCGGGTCGCCAGCGGTCGCACGAGCGAGTCGAAGAACGCCTGCTCGCCGTAGTCGTTGAACGTGGCCTCGCCCAGGGCCGAGCGGACCAGCACCTCGAGACCCTCCCGCCAGGAGTCACCGCCATAGTCGGAAAGCCCGGTGGTCTCCCGGGCCCGGTCCACCACCTGCCCGATGCGCCCGCTGACCGCACCTGCACCCGCCGGTGTGGCCGTCATCGAGTGATCTGCCCGCCGCGGGTGGATCGCTCCATCATCCCGTTGAAGACCTCACCGTCCCACTCGTAGCGCACGATGGCCTGTTGGAGCACCGGGTAGTCGGGGTTGGCGCCGACCCCGCCCATGACGGTGAAGTTGGACAGCACGGTGCGGCCCCCGATGTCGACGATGCCCCGCTCGGTCTCGAGCACCACCGGTACGTCCTCGCCGCTCGGCCGGAGGCGGCGCAGCCAGGGCGCTTCGACCACCCGGGCCGGGATCAGGGCCCCTTCACCTTCGAATACGTAGCCCTCGTTGTAGGTCGGCCGGCCGTCCTCGCGGGGCGGGTAGACGATGTAGCCGAAAGCTCGACCGCTCGGGAAGACCGCGGACTGCCAGGCATGGCCCCGGAACGTCCCGAGCCGGCGGACGCCCTGACGGCGGACCCGCAACGCCCCGCCGTCTATCCGGTACTCGGTACCGGCTATGCGCGCCGTGCCCTTCGCCCGAGACAGCTGCTCGAAGCGGGGCCCTCCCATCAGCGCCCCCTCGTCCTGCTCCTCCAGGACCCGTTTGGCCTCGGGCAGGAGCTCCCCGTTCTCCCACGGTGGGACCGCCGACTCGATGTCGATGTCGATGCTGACCTCCACCCGGCGCTCCGGGTCCGGCGCCTCGCCGGCGATCTGGGCCGCCGCCGTGCTCTCCACCGCCGGTCCGTCGAGGCGCATCCGCCAATGACGGAAGGGCTCGATCAGCTCGAACGAGAGCGAGCCGGCACCCAGGATTCGGGGCCGGCCGTCGGGGCCGAGTGGGGAGTGGGTGGGACCGGACCCGCGGACGTTGAAGACCCGACCGTCACCGGTCCCGATGTTGACCTGGAGCTCGTGGGCCTCCCACTGCCCCCCGACCGCTTCCACCCCGATGCGGGGCAGGCCCACGGCGTCGCCGGAGTCCCAGATCCAGGCGTTGACCGACTCCCGCATCTCGGGGTCGGCCGGCTTCTCGCCGAAGAGGAACTCCCGCTCCTCTCCGATGCCGCCGGTCAGATCGACGCTCACGGTGTCCCCCCTCCCCCGCCCGTCGGGCCGGTAGTTGATGACACCTTACTGCCGCTAAATCTGGGAAGCAACGGCCGGGACCGGGGCGCGGGGGTGCGGCGGCCCACGCCCCCGGCCGGGCGGTACCTTCGTGGCGATGGCGCCCGGAGCAAGGGGTATCGGTCCTGACGGCACGGGCGCCGACGGCCGCCGCCCCTACAACAGCCCGATCCGGCGCCAGCAGGCGGCCGAGACCCGGGAGCGGATCGTTACCGCGGGATCGGCCATCGCTCACGCTCTGCCCTCGTGGGACTGGAGTGAGCTCACCTTCAAGGCGGTGGCCGACAAGGCCGGGGTCGGTCAGCGCACCGTGTACCGGTACTTCCCGACGGAACGGATACTTCACGACGCGGTCATGGCCCGCCTCGAGGAGGAAGCCGGAGTCTCCTACGAGGACCTGACCGTCGACACCGTGGGCCAGGTGGCATGGAGGGTCTTCGACTCGATGGCATCGTTCACCGCGTCGGCGTCGACCCCCTCACCGGTGGGCTCGACCATGGATGCCGAGGACGACCGACGCCGCCGGGCCCTGCAGCGAGCCGTCGAGCAGGCGGCCCCGGCCTGGACACCGGCGCAGCGCCGGGCGGCGGCCGCCGCCTTCGACGTCATCTGGGCCGCCCCCTCCTACGAGCGGCTCGTCCTCATCTGGCAGCTGGACCATCGACAGGCGATGGACGTCATCACCTGGATGCTCTCCATGCTGGTCGGCGCCATCCGCTCCGATCAGAAACCGCCGCCGCGCCGCCGCGCCCCCAAGCGCGGCTGACCTGCGGCCGGGGAGGCGCCGGTCGCCGCCGGCGACGACCGGCGCCTCCGCTCAGCGGCTGACGCCGAAAGACGTCTTCAGCATGGCGCCCGCGTCCACCCGCAGGTTCATGCCGGTCATGTAACGCGACTCGTCGCTGGCCAGGTAGACCACCAGGTGACTGATGTCGACGGGATCGATGTAAGGGATGGGCATGGCCTGCATGGCGGGGAAGGCCTGGACCGCCTCCTCCCGGGTGGGGTGCTCGAGGTCGGGGCGGAAGGCCCGGTACACGTCCTCGTTGTGGAGCAACTGGGTGTCGCAGTTGGTCGGGTGTATGGCGTTGAGGCGGACCATGTGCGGGGCCAGCTGAAGGGCCAGGACCTCGACGTACCGGGCCACTGCCTGCTTGGCATAGGCGTAGCCCACCCCGCCCGACGCGCCGGGGGCGATGCCCTCGGTGAGACCCGGGATCATCCCCGCGGTCGATCCCGTGATGACGATCGACGCGCCGGCCTTCAGGTGCGGCATGGCCACGGCCACGATGTTCATGGCACCGAGGAGGTCCACGTCCACCGCATCCACGAACGACGAGCACATCGTGATGTCGCGGGCGGGGCAGATACCGGCGTTGGCCACGACCACGTCCAAGTGGCCGAACTCCTCGAGCGCCTCGTCGACCACGGCCTTCATCTGGCCCCGATCACGGACGTCAGCCTGGCGGGCCAGGATGCGGCCGCCCGCCGCCTCCACCTCCTTGGCCGTCTGCTGGAGGTCCTCCGGCGTGGCGAGCGGGTAGTTCATCGACTCGATGGGGGCACAGATGTCGACCGCGACGATGCTCGCCCCCTCCTCGGCCAGGCGGACGGCGTGGCTCCGGCCCTGGCCCCTCGCGGCCCCGGTGATCAGTATCACCTTTCCGTCAACGCGACCCATAGCTGTTCCTCCCTTTGGTGGTTTCCCGCTTGGTGGTTTCCCGCACTCTAGCGGTGACCCCCCGCGGCCGTTCCGGCCCGGCTGTCAGCCCGCTGGCGGCCCGCCGACCACTTCGACGGCGTCGCTCAGGCGTGGGAGACGCTCCGGTCGGAGTCGGCGCTCAACCCGAGTTCGGGCCACTCGCCGGTGATGATGCTCTCCATGATCCCGTACCCTTCGGCGTCGCCCTCGCGCACCCGTATGGGCGTGTCGCGGAGTTGGCCCAGCAGGGCCAGGTGCTCGTCGTCCCAGCAGTCGGCGATGTGCTCTCCATCCAGGTGCAGCGGGCCCCTCCAGGCTCCATGGATGTGGCCCTGCCAGGCCCCGTAGCCAGCCGTCTTCAAGAAGAAGCCGGAGTGGCCCAGGGCCTCGATCTCGATGGTGCGCGATTCCCCGCTGTCCATCACCAGGAGCATCTCGCCGCGGCGGACGAACCGTGTGCGGGGGTCGTACTCCATCCTGGGTTCGGCCGAGCGCACCGGGCTCTGGGTTCCCGACGCGTCGTTCACGTAGGCGGACGAATAGGCCCACCCCCCACCGGTCATGAACACCGCGGTCTCGAAGAAGGAACCGTCGGGACGGCGGTAGAACGAGGGGGTCCACTTCATGATGCTCCGCTGACCGGGCCTCCGGTCGATAGCCGGCGTGGCCCCGATCAGGTCACCGGGCGCCACCCCCACCCCTTGGCGCACGCCCCAGGAATGGTCCCGGAACCCGAAGCCGCCGTCCTCGCCGTCGAGACGGTAGGTCTCCGACCCCACAGTGATGGTGCCGGTCGCCCAACCTCCCTGGTGGTAGCGCACCACATTGACATCGATACGATTGGTCCGGCGGTTGCGGACCAGATTGCGCTCCTCGAAAAAGGGCGGGGTCACCCCCTGCAGCACCAGGTCGAACGACACCGGCTGGACCTCGTTCGCCTCCAGGCGCACCCGCACGGACCGCAGCGGCTCGACCACCTCGTAGGTGATGGGTCCGATGGACGTCTCCTCGGGCGCCGACTCCAGCTCCCGACTACCCCGCACGGTCCACTGCTCACGGCCCCGCGACACCCCCGCGAAACCGTCGATCACCCCCCGATTCGGATAGCGGCCCAGACCGAAGTCCACCTGGATCGATCCATCGGTGCTGGCGATCGACACCCAGATCTTCTCGGTCCAGGCGTAGTCGGACTCCGAGACCGTGGCGAACGTGTCGACGATCTGGTGGTTGAGCCCCTCGTCCGCCCCGACGAGCGGACCGATGTCTCGTACGGCCACGGCGTCCCTCCTGATCGGCCCGGTGTGCCGGTCCGATGGTAGACCGCCCCGAACGCGCTGACATCGACATCGAACTCCACCCCGCCGCCGGCCGGGCCGACGCCCGGCATCTGTTACCGGGTCCTCCAATCTGTACCGGGTGCTCAAATCTGTACCGGGTGCTCAAATCTGTACCGATTCCTCAAATCTGTACCTTGATGGGCTGAAAAGGCTTCTGAGGGTACAGATTTGATAGAAAGGTACAGAAAACAGGCATCTCAGCCACCGCGCCTCAGCCACCGCGCCTCAGCCAGAGCGCCTCAGCCAGAGCGCCTCAGCCAGAGCGCCTCAGCCAGAGCGCCTCAGCCGCGGCGCGGTGCGTGGGGGTCGACCCGGATTCCGCCGCCCGAGCGGGCCGCGGCCTCGACCGCGCCGAGGATCCCCGACAGGGCCACCGGGTCGACCTGGCCCGACAGCTCCGGGCCTCCGGCGGTGACCAGCATCTCGGGCAGACGGGTGCGGAGACGCTCCAGGGCCCAGTCGAGCATCGCGCCGTTGGCCACCGCGTCGAATGGCACCCACCGCTGGACCGGCTGGCCGGGCAGCAGGTAGTGGTAATGGGGCTCCTCGTCGAAGCAGTCGAACCTGAGGTACTCCCGCCGCTCCTTGGTGTCCACCACGTGAAGCGATACGCCGGAGTCGTCGACGCCGGACACGCCGGTCGGGATGCCGTCGGGGTATTCCTGCAGGAGCAGGGCGTCGTCGAGAACGCGGTACTCCACCCCGATGGCCAGCGGGCCGGCCTCGAACCAGGTGGTGTTCTCCTCCACGGGCGGGATGGGGTCCACATCGATCTCGTTGCCGGGATTCATGACGTCCTCTCCGTGCCGGCGCCCGCCGGCAGCTCCGACGGTAGGCCGAGCATCTCTATGGCGTTGTCCCTCACGATCCGGCGCACCTCGTCTTCGGGCACGTCGGCGAAGACCTTCTCGGCGTAGGCCCGGGTGTTGGGCCAGGTCGAGTCCTGATGCGGGTAGTCGCACTCGAAGGTGATGACATCGACACCGATGTCGTGTCGAGACCGCAGGCCGAACTCGTCCTCGAAGAAACATCCCCAGATGTGGCCCGGTACGTAGTGGCTGGGCGGCTCGGTGATCAGAGGGCTCCAGTCATCGGCGTAGTTGTGCTTGCGCCACAAGGTGTCCAAGCGCTCCCACAGGAACGGCATCCAGCCGATCTGGCTCTCGGAGAACGCGACCCGTAGACCGGCGAAACGGACGAAGAGGCCGGAGAGCAGCCAGTCGGCCATGGCCAGCTGAGACGCGACCGTGGTGAGGGCGATGGGCACGCTGAGCGGTGCGTCCGACGAGGTCATCTGGCCCTGGCCGGACGAGCCGATGTGGATGCAGATGACGGTCGCCGTCTCGTCACAGGCCCGGAAGAATGGATCCCAGTACCCGGCCGGATCGTGGATGCTGGGCAGCCCCTGGCTGGATGGAAGCTCGGTGAACACGACGGCCCGGGCGCCCCGCCCGGCGTTGCGGCGTACCTCCTCGGCGGCCAGCCCGGAGTCCCAGAGCGGGATCAGGCAGAGGGGAATCAGCCGGCCGCCGCTGTCGCCGCACCACTCGTCGACCATCCAGTCGTTGTAGGCCCGCACACAGGCCAGGGCCAGATCCCGGTCCTTCGTGGTGAGGAAGCGCTGTCCGGCAAAGCGCGGGTATGTCGGGAAGCACATCGACCGCTCGATGTGGTTGAGCGCCATGTCGGCCAGGCGTTCCCGGACCGAGTAAAACCCCGGCCGCATCCGCTCGAAGGTGATGGGGCCGGGGACCACCTCGTCGGGCGGCAGACCGGCGGCCGCATTGCCGAGCAGGGTGGCCGAAAGCTCTCCGTCGAAGAGCCACCAGTCCGTCTCCGGACCTTCCGTGGCAGGCCGGAAGGCGCTCCAGCCGGAACGTTCGGCCCGCCCGATCTCGCCGGCGGGGACCATCTCGTAGGGACCCCGCACGACCCGCGGCCCGTCCTCACGAAAGCGCGCCGGCAACCACCGCTGCCAGAGATCCGGCGGCTCGATGACGTGATCGTCGACCGAGATGATCGGCGGCACCTGGGTCACACTCATCCCTCCCTCGCGATTTTCCTCATTAACGGCGACTTTCCTCATTAACATTATTAGTACAGGGGCGGCGCAGTGCAAGGAGGGGCGCCGAGGGGTGTTCTAAGCCAGGTCGCCAAGGGGTCGGCTCGAACGTGGCGAAGCGGTCGCAGGTTGATCTCTGTCGGCCCGACCACCGTCGCCCCTCGTAGCCTCCCGGCGGCGATGGCGTAGCATCGGGTGGGCCCACCGGGCCCCCCATTTTTTCCGGAAGGGAGAGGCGATGACCGAGACGCTGACGACGGGCCCGTACTGGGATCCGTACCACGCCGAGCAGAGGCTGTCGCCCTACGATACCTGGCGCCGCATGCGCGACGAGGCTCCCGTCTACCACAACGAGCGGTACGGGTTCTGGGCCCTCAGCCGCTTCGCCGACGTGTTGTCCGCCTCCCTCGACACCGCCACGTTCAGCTCGGCCAAGGGCATCACACTCGACGGCATCGGCGAGCCCATCCTGCTCCCGATGATGATCATGATGGATCCGCCGTTGCACGACGCCTATCGCAAGGTGGTGAGCCGGGCCTACACACCGCGCCGGATCGCCGCCCTTCAGTCGCGCATCGTCGAGCTGTGCGCCACGTACCTGGATCCCTTCGTCGGGGAGAGCGGCTTCGACTTCGTCCAGGACTTCGGCATGCGCCTGCCGGTGATGGTGATCTCCACCCTGCTGGGGTTCCCCGAGGAGGACCACGACCAGCTCCGGGAGTGGAGTGACGTCGGGCTGCATCGCGAGGAGGGCAAGGAGGGATTGACCGCAGAGGCCCTCGAGGCGCAGGGCCTCACCTTCGCCTACTACGGCGAGCAGGTGCAGGACCGGCGGAAGAACCCCCGCGACGACATGATCACAGCCCTCACCGAGGCCGATCTCGAGTTGCCCGACGGCGAGGTCCGCAAGCTGGAGGACATCGAAGTGATGGGGATGCTCGGCCTGATCAGCAACGCCGGCAACGAGACCGTGGCCCGCCTGCTGGGCTGGTCCTCGCTGGTGCTCGCGGAGTACCCCGACGCGCGCCGGCAGCTGGCCGAGGACCCTGACCTGGTCCCGTCGGCGGTCGAGGAGCTCCTGCGCTACGAAGCCCCGTCTCCCATCCAGGGCCGTTATGTCACCCGCGACATCGAGATGCACGGCGTGGTGATACCCGAGGGGGCCAAGATCGCCCTCCTCACCGGATCGGCCGGACGGGACGAGCGCAAGTACCCGGACCCGGACACCTTCGACATCCACCGACCCATCGACCGGCACGTATCGCTGGGCTACGGCGCCCACTACTGTCTCGGCGCGGCACTGGCCCGCATGGAGGGCAAGGTCGCGCTCACCGAGGTGCTGCGTCGGTTCCCGACCTGGGAGGTCGATCGCGACGCCGTCACTTACGTGGCCACCAACACCGTGCGGGGGCCCTCGTCGGTGCCGGTGAGCATCTGATCGGTAGCGGTCCGGCCGGGGCGATCCCGAGCGCTAGCTTCACCGGCGTGAAGACACTGGAAGGTCTGAGGGTGGTGGAGGGATCGGCCTTCGTCGCCGCTCCACTTGGCGGCATGACGCTGGCCCAGTTGGGCGCCGACGTGCTCCGCTTCGATTCGATCGGCGGCGGCATCGACTTCCACCGCTGGCCTTGCACGCCCGACGGCACCAGCCTCTTCTGGGCCGGAATGAACAAGGGCAAGCGCTCACTGGCCGTCGACGTGCGCCGGCCGGAGGGGCAGGAGATCGTCACGTCCCTGATCACCGCTCCCGGTCCCGACCGGGGCGTGTTCCTCTCCAACTTCCCCGCTCGGGGATGGCTGTCCGACGAACGGCTACGGGCCATCCGCGAGGACCTGATATACGTCAACATCATCGGCAACCCCGACCACGGGACGGCGGTCGACTACACGGTCAATCCTTCCTCGGGCTTCGCCTACGCCACCGGTCCGGCCGGCGGGGCCCTACCGACCAACCATGTGCTGCCGGCTTGGGACATCGCCACCGGGCTCACCGCGGCCACCGGCCTGCTGGCGGCCGAGCGTCACCGGAACCGCACCGGGATCGGCCAGCACGTCAGCCTGTCGCTCGCCGACGTCGCCTTCGCCATGGTCGGCAACCTGGGGTACCTGGCCCAGGCCCAGGTGCTCGGCCAGGACCGCCCCCCGCTCGGCAACGACATGTACGGCGCCTTCGGACGGGATTTCCCGACCCTCGACGGCCGGCGGGTCATGGTCGTGGCCATCAGCCTGCGCCAGTGGGAATCGCTCGTGGAGGCCACCGGCATCGGTGAGCACCTGCCGGCTATCGAGAAGGCGTTGGGGGTGGATCTGAACCTGGAAGGAGATCGTTTCGTGGCCCGGGACGCCCTGGCCGCGTTCATCGCCCCTTGGGTGGCCGCCCGGACCCTGGCCGAGGTGGCCGAGTCCTTCGACCGTCGCGGTGTCTGCTGGGGCGCCTACCAGACCTTTCGTCAATTGCTCGACGACGACTGGCGGGTGTCACCGACGACCAACGCCCTCTGGAACGACATCGCCCAGCCCGGCCTGGGCGTGGTCCGGACAGCCGGGTCACCGCTGTCGTTCAGCGCCCTGACCCGCGAGGTTCCCGCGCCGGCGCCCCTCCTCGGCGAGCACACCGTCGAGGTCCTGGCCCGCGACCTGGGCATGTCGACGCACGAGATCGGCCGGCTGCACGACGCCGGAATCGTGGCCTCCCCCGAACGCCGGTGACCGGAGCCCCGCCGCCCGACGAGCCACCCACTCTGACCGCCGACGAGCCACCCACTCTGACCGCCGACGACATCGGGGTAGCGGCAGTGACCGAGTCTCCTCTGTCGGCCGAGCAGGCCTGGCGGGTGGCGGCCCTGCTCGACCGCGACGACGAGCCCTCCTCACTCGCCGAGGGGGACGCTCTTCCCCTGCTCTGGCACTGGGCCTTCTTCGCTCCGGTGGTGCCGACCACCCGCCTCGGCGCGGACGGCCATCCGCGCCTGGCCGAGGGCGGACCCACGTCCGGCCTTCCCCGCCGCATGTGGGCCGGCGGACGGGTCACCATGGACGGAGCGCTCGTCGTCGGGCGCCCGGCCACCCGCCGCTCGGAGGTCGTTTCGGCCGAACGCAAGACCGGACGCTCCGGGGACCTCCTGGTGGTGACCGCCCGCCACCGCATCGAGCAGGACGGACGGGTGCTGTTGACCGAGGAGCAGGACCTGGTCTACCGCGCCCACCCGGCGCCCGCCCCAGGGGCGACGGTTGCCGAGGCACCGGCCGGCGAGGTCCGTCCCGATGCCCCCGACGGGGGCTGGGCCGACACCTATGTAGCCGGACCGCTGACGCTGTTCCGGTACTCGGCGGCGACGTGGAACTCGCACCGGATCCACTACGACAGGCCCTACGCCATGACCGAGGAGGGCTACCCGGGGCTGGTGGTGCACGGCCCGCTGACCGCCACGCTCCTGGTCGAATCGGCGCGAAGGCGGGGAGTGGCCGGGCGGTCGTTCAGCTTCCGGGCCGCAGCGCCCCTCTTCGCCGAGATCCCCTTCACGCTGGTCGGACGGCCCGACGGCGAAGGGACCGAGCTCACTGCGGTCCGCAACGACGGCACGGTAGCCATGACCGCCCGCCTGGACTGAGCCCCCGCCGCCCGCCGCCCGCCGGCTAGAGGACCGAGGCGCCGGCCGGCTCGTAGTCCAGCAGGTCCCGTAGTGCCGACGGACGGGCCAGGTAGAAGCCCTGCCCGTACCGGACACCCAGGTCCACCAGGACGGCCAGCTCCTGCTCGGTCTCGATGCCCTCGGCCACCACCCGGGCGCCGGACTCCCGGGCGAAGACCACCAGGGCGGAGGTCAGGGCCCGCCGTACCGGGTCGATGTCGACGCCCCGCGTGATCTCGCGGTCCAGCTTGATGATGTCGGGGGCCAACTTCAACACGTGCGTCAGGCTGGATATCCCGGCGCCCGTGTCGTCGATGGCCAGGAGGGTGCGCTGCTCCCGCAGACCGGCCAAGCGGCTGTTGAGCTTCGGGTAGTCCTCCACCTGGAGGTGCTCCGTCAGCTCGATGACCACCCGATCGGGACCAGCCGTCTCGATGATCTCGGCCAGCTCCGGGCACCCGACTC
>JAKBAX010000003.1:51525-62320 GCA_021808785.1 Actinomycetes bacterium
CAGCATGGGCAGCGGACCGAGAGCGGCCCTGACCGCGGCCAGCTCCATCTCGATGCCCAGACCGACCCGCTCCGCGTCGGCGAACCACTGATCGGGCGGGCGGTAGGGCAGATCGGTGAAGCGGGCCAGCGCCTCGGCCCCCACCAGCCTGCGCTCGGTGAGCTCGAAGACGGGCTGGTAGAGCATCTCGAAGCGGCGGTCCTCCAGGACCGCCTCGATGCGCCGGCGGGTGTCCGGGCAGGGAAGGGCGCCGGGTGCCATGACGTTGGCCACGAAGCTGGCGATACCGGCATCGACGTCACCTGGAGATTCCCTGACCGGATCCGGCTCGTGGGCGAGCATCAGCTCGGTCGACAGGCGGGCCAGCTCGAGGGCCGCGGCAACCGCGGTCGAGACGAAATCCGCCAATCTCGACAGCACTCCCACGTCGCGCTGGGCGAATGAACCGGCCATCGAGGAAGCCACCTTCAACACGCCGACCGGTCGCTCCCCCACCCCTAGCGGCACGCACACCATCGACCGGATGCCCAGCCGGCGACAGTCCTCACGGTTGACCCGGTCGTCGGTTTCGGTGTCGTCGGACACCAGCACCAGGCCTGATCTGACGGCCAGCCCCGAGAGACTCCCCTCCTGCGCCAGGCGCACGCCCACGAAACCGCTGAGCAGCCCGGCCGTCGCCGCGTAGGCCAGCCCTTCGGCCCCGGCCAGTTCGACCGCTGATCCCTCCGCACCGGCCACCAGCAAGATGGCCTGCTCCACGATCCTCTGCAGGATGGCCAGCGGGTCACCGGCTTCACCGAGCGTCTTGACCAGCGCCGTTCCACCGCCGGCGGTCAGGGCTCTGTACTGTCCACTACCCCAGTCAGAATCCACCGCTGTGATTTATCGGCGCCGAGGTACCGCCGATTGAGGACTTTCTGACAAATGGCGGCCCGGTGCCGTTCAGCGCCCTCCGGCCCCCCTCGGCCAGCCGGTATCAGCAGGCCAGCCGGTATCAGCAGGCCAGCCGGTCTCAGCAGGCCAGCCGGTCTCAGGGTCGGGCCGGAATGGGCCGGTCGGCCACAGCCCGCCAGGGATCAGTCGACACAGCCCGCCACGGCCTAGTCGACACAGCCCGCCACGGCCTAGTCGACCACGGCCGCCAAGGGATCGGCGCCGGTGAGCCAGTGGCGACCGGCGACCCGGGCCGCCTCCCACTTGGGGATGCTGAGGGCGTCGTCCTGGCCCAGGTCGGCCGGGGTGGGGCCGATGCGGGCGGCGACATCGGCCAGCCCGCCGACGTCGAAGCTGTAGACCTCGGCCGCGGCGAGGCCCAGCATCTGCCTGGTCTCGTCGACCGGGATGTCCGAGAAGGACCGCCGCAGCCAATCCAGCGTGTGGGGCCAGGTCCCCTCGGGGTGAGGGAAGTCGTTGCCCCAGAGCAGGTTGGACACACCGATCTCGTAGCGGCGGGCCAGCTCCCTGCGCTCCGTGGTGGTCGCCCCGATGAAGCAGTTGCGGTCGAAGTAGGCGCTCGGCAGCATCGTGAGGTCACCCTCCATCCGATGGCTCATCTTCTTGGCCGAATGCTCCCGGAGGAAGCGGGTGTCCATCAGCCACAGGAGGTCGTTGGCCCAGAAGGCCCCGCACTCGGTGGCTCCCCAGCGGAGGCGGGGATAGCGCTCGAAGACGCCCGACCACAGGGCGAACCAGAGCGGCCGCACCCCCCACCAGCGAACCTCGGTGATGTAGATGCCGAGGTGCTCGCCGTACTCCTCGCGCGGCGCCGGGCCGGAATGGGTGTGGACCGGCATCTGCAGGTCCTGGCAGGCGGCCCAGATCGGATCGTAGCGCCGATCGTGGTAGGGCGGGTACTTGCCCCAGGTGGCCGGGATGAGGATCCCGCCCCGCAGCCCGGACTCCGCGGCCCGGGTGATCTCGGCCACCGCGGCGTCGACGTCGGCCAGGATCGGGACCACCGCCACCCCGGCCCGCCGCTCCGGACTGTGCGAGCACAGCTCGGCCACCCACCGATTGTGGGCCCGGGCCCCGGCCATGGCCCGACCCGGATCCAGCTCTCCGGACTGGCCCAGCCCGGCGCCGAAGGGGGCGCCGGCCACCCCGGTCACCGCATCGGCGTCCGGGAAGATCACCTCTCCGGCCACGCCGTCGCCGTCGAGCTCCTTGTCCCGGCGACCGATATCCCAGCCCCCGGCGATCCCCTCACCGTTCTCGGTGAACCATTGCTCGGCGAACTCGTCGTCGGTGAACCCACCGATGCGGGCCTGTTCCTCCTTTTCCAGCAGGAACGCCTCGAAGTCCTCTCGGAACTCCGGGTCTATGTACTCCCGGTACTTCTCGGTCGGCAACTCGGCATGGCAGTCGGCCGAGATGATCAGGTACGGCTCCAAGGTCACAGTTCCTTTCACCAGGCCTTGATGGGGTCACGTTCGAATGCGGTGCTGCGGGCGTCGGGTGGCGGCTTCGCGAGTGGTTCGGCCACTTCGGCCACGGTCGGGCCGATGCGGGACACGAGCGGGGCCAGCAGAGCCAGGTCGAACCCGTACACCTCGGCCGCGTTGGCGCCCACCATGGCGGCCACCTCCTCCGGCGCCACGTCGGCGAAGGTGAAGCGCAGCGCCTCGCGGGTGTAGGGCGAGGTGCCCTCGAAGTGCGGGTAGTCGGTGCCCCACATGATGCGGTCCAGGCCGATCCCGGCCCGCAGCTCGACCTCCGAACGCCTCATGAAGCTGGCCCCGACCCAGCACTGGCGCCGCCAGTACTCGCTGGGCCGCCGGGGCAGCGATCCGGCCGTGTGGCCGGCGAAGCGGGCGATGGCCGATTGGGCCCGGCCGTACCGCTCGGCGGCCACGTCGAGCGAGTCCAGGATGGAAGGCACCCAGCCCGAGCCCTGCTCGGTCATGACCAGCCTGAGTCCCGGGTGACGCTCCAGGGTGCCGTTGAGGATCAGGTGCCACAGGATGCGGTGGGCCCACCAGGGCGTCTCGTACACCCAGATCGCGAAGGCGGCATCCCAGTCGTCCTCCGGAGCCGGGCCGGCGTTTCCCCCGTGATGGTTGACGACCACACCGAGGTCCTCGCAGGCGCTCCACAGGGGCTCCCAGTGCTCGGCGTAGAGGGGCGGAATGCCGGTGCCGGGAACGACCCCGGGCAGGAGGACCCCGCCGCGCAGGCCCAATTCGGCTATCCGGGCCACCTCGCTGATGGCCCGGTCCAGGTCGTTCAGCAGTATCTGGCCCACGCCGGCCCGCCGTTCGGGCGCCTCGGAGCAGAATTCGGCCAGCCAGCGGTTGTGGGCACACAACCCGGCCTGGCGCAGCTCGACATCGCGGGGCCCTTGGGGGGCCGGGGCGGCCAAGCTGCCCCGGGGGAAGAACGGCGGGATGGTGTTCGGGAATATGACCTCGCCGGCCACCCCTTCGCGGTCCAGATCGGCGTTGCGCCGGGCGCTGTCCCAGTTGCGGGCCGCCTCGGGCTCGGTGAGGTCCGAGTACGGGTTGACGAAGGTGGCGGCCCAGGCGTCGAAGTCCTCCCGGTAGCCCGGATCCAGGTACTCGCGGTAGGCCGGCAGGTCGGCACCGGCGTGACAGTCCGCCGAGATGACCGTGTAGCGGTCCGTCGCCTCCACCTTGGCTCGGCTCTGGCCCTACACCGATGCCGGCTCGGGCCGGGCGGCGAGCAGGGCGATGTCGTCGTAGCGCTGGTGGACGAACGGCAGAAGCCACTCGGGCGGGACCGACATGGCGGTTTCCGCCGTCTGCACGGTGCGGCGCCGGCACCAGGTGACCGAGCGGATCTCCCGCACCGCGATGTCGGCCACCGGATCGAGCGGTGAGTCACCCAGCTGCACGTCGGCATCGATGGACTCGAACACTTCGTAGTGGCGGTGGTAGCGCCCGTATACCAGGTGGGGATCGGTGATACCCGACCCGTCGGGTGCCCGCAGGAACTTGAAGTAGAACTCCGTGCTGACCTGGTCCGGCGGCACCGGGAGGTCACCGGTGATCCGGCCGTCGACGGTGATCAGGGAGAATCCGTGCCGGCTCACCCGGGCCGACACCGCGGTCGCGTCCCGGCCGACCGTTATCTCACCGAGCTTCTTCGGCTCGCCGAAGGTCTCTCGTCCGCCGATGACGGACTGCTCCGTCGACTGCGGCATGAACAGTGGGTAGTCCCCCTCGAGCTGGCCGTGTCGGGCCGCTACCGCGAAGACGGCTGAGCCGAACGGCGGCCGGCCGTCGATGGCGACCCTCTGCAACGACACCCGGACGATCGGCTCGGCCGCCGGGACCAGCGGCTGCGGCAGCACCGCGGCCACGATGTCCGGATCGGTCAGGTAGGTCACGGTGATCGCCTCGGTGGCGATCGGAGCCTTGGTGGCGTCGATCTCGTGATCCACCTGCTCCACCGGCGGCCGGGCGCCGTAACGGATGCTCATGCTCGTGGTCCCTCCCCTTTGGACGGCTCGTGTTGAAGGCTTCCGGTCGACTGGTCGACCTCCCCCCGACCATGCTCGCGTACGCGCAGAGCGTGCCGCAACGGTCGCAATATGCGACTACGGTGCGGACGTGCCCGCCCGCCCCTCGCCTCAGACGGCCCGGGTGGTCCAGCTGTTCGAAGTCCTATCGGCGCATCCGGCCGGTGGGGTCTCCCTGGCCGAGGTGTCCCGCCGGCTCGGGGTGCACAAGGCCAGCTGTCACTCGATGCTGACCGAGCTGGTAGGAGCCGGGTGGTTGCTTCGCGAGCCGCGGCGCAAGACCTACCAGCTGGGCCCGGCGCTGGTCCGCCTGGGGGCCGCCGCGTCGGCCAACTTCCCGGCCCTCGATCTGGCCCGGCCGGCCATGGCTGACCTCACCGCTTCCACCGGCGCCCATTGCATCGCCTTCACGATCAGCGACGACCATGTGACCGTCGCCGACCAGGTACGCAACCCGAGAGGGAACGGCCATCCCATGGCCGTCGGCACCGAGCTCCCCCTCCGCGCACCCTACGGCGCCGCGCTGGCATCATGGCTGCCCGATGGCGACCGGGCCGAGTGGCTGGCCAGTGTGCCATCGCGTGCCCGGCCCCATTACGAGCTGGCCCTGAGCGAGACCCGCGGCCGGGGCTATGCGGTGGGGCTGCACGTGCTGGCCGACCTGAGGCTGCTCGAACTGGCCTCCCTGGTCCGGGCGGCCGAGAGCCGGGGCGGCCGGCTCGGGGACCTGGCGCTATCGCTGACCCAGGAGCTGATGATCAGCCCGGAGTGGTTCCCGGCGTCGATAGAGCCCGGCGAGATCTACGACGTGAGCCACATCGACAGCCCGATACTCGGCCCCGACGGCCGGCCGGTGCTCATTCTCAGCCTGGTCCCGGTACCCACCCAGGTGATCGGGTCGGACGTGGCCCGGCTCGGAGACCGCCTGGCGGCGGCCACACGCGACCTGACCGGCGCCCTGGCCGCGGGAGGTTCAGCTTTTTACGGCCAGCCCGCTCCGGGCACCTCGACGCCGGACACTTCCACCCGCCCGGTGGGCGCGCCGTCGGCGTGACCGCCGGTATACGCGGGGGCGGTGACCATGTACAGCGTGCGCCGGTCGTCGCCGCCGAGAGCGCAGGCGAACACCGTCTGGCTGGCCTGCACCGAGTCCAAGATACGACCCCCCTCCCCCACCCGGAAGCAGCCGCCGCCGAGCGCGTCGGCCATCCAGATGGCCCCTTCGGCGTCGAGGGCGCAGCCGTCGGGGGCCTTACCGGCCACATCGGCCCACTCCCGGCGACCGGACAGGGTGCCGTCCCCGGCGATCGAGAAGGCGGTGTACCTGCGGCCCGTGGACTCGCCGACGATCAGGGTCGACCCGTCCGGCGTGATCACAGAGCCGTTGGGGAACTCGAGCCCCTCGGCGACCACCTCGACCGTGGCGTCCGGTCGGACCAGCGCCAGGTCGGCCGGCCGGCGCCGGCGATCGGCTGCCTCGGTATCGAAACCGAAGTTGCCCACATAGGCGTAACCCCGCCCGTCGACGACCATGTCGTTGCAGTTCCCACCGGCCACAGCCGAGAGATCGGCGTGGACGTGGACGGCGCCGCTGCTGTCGACCCGGCGGACCTGGCGGGACTTCATGGCCACCACCAGGAGCTCGCCACTCGGCAGCCAGCCCAGGCCGCTCGGCTGGTCGTCCAGTTCCACCTCCACCTCGGCCTCTCCGCTCGAGCCGAACGACAGGACACGGTGACTGAAGAAGTCCGACAGCCACAAGCGACCGTCGTGCCAGCGCGGGCCCTCGCCGAACGACAGGCCCTCGTAGAAGATCTCCGATGATCCCATCACCCGCGCCACGTTAGGTGGCCGCAGCCGTGCCCGATCAATAGTGTGCAAAAGGAGGTGATATACACCTCCTTTTGCACACTACGGATCGGACATGCACCAGCGCGCCGGCCGACGACCGGCCCGACCCGCACGACCCGGCCGACGACCCGCACGACCCGGCCGACGACCCGCCCGACCGGCCCGACCGGCCCGACCGGCACCAACACGTGGTTGACCATGTCAAGAAGCCTGCCTACGCTGGGCCGCGCACCAAGGGGAGGCATCCGATGAAGAGCAAGGCCGCGATCCTGTGGGAGACCCACACCAAGTGGAGTGTCGAGGAGATCGATCTCGATCCGCCCAAGGCCGGTGAGGTCCTGATCAAGCTGGCCGCGTCCGGCCTCTGCCACTCAGACGAGCATCTGGTCACCGGCGACATGGTCCTCGACCCGGCCACCGCCGAGGCGTTCGGCCTGCACCAGCTGCCGGTGATCGGCGGCCACGAGGGGGCCGGCGAAGTGCTCGAAGTGGGACCGAACGTCACCACTCTGGCCCCGGGCGACCACGTGGTCCTCAGCTTCATCCCCGCGTGCGGCCGCTGCGCCTCCTGCGCCATGGGGATGCAGCACCTCTGCGACCTGGGCGCATTCCTGCTGGCCGGCCGCCAGGTCACCGACTTCACCGCCCGCCACCACTCGTCGGGCGGCGAGGATCTGGGCCTCATGTGCTGTATCGGGACCTTCGAGCCGATCACGGTGGTGAGCGAGGCGAGCTGCGTCAAGATCGAGCCCGACATTCCCCTGGACAAAGCGGCCCTGGTCGGCTGCGGCGTCACCACCGGATGGGGCTCCGCGGTGAATGCGGCCGACGTCCGTTCGGGTGAGACCGTCGTAGTGGTGGGTCTCGGCGGGATCGGCATGAACGCCGTCCAGGGCGCCCGGCTGGCCGGCGCCGACAAGATCGTCGCCGTGGACCTCCTGCCCGACAAGCAGGAGCGCTCGGCCCGGTTCGGGGCGACCCATACCGCCGGCTCGATGGAGGAGGCAGCCGCCCTGGTGGGCGAACTGACCCGGGGGGCCATGGCCGACAAGGCCATTCTCACGGTGGGCGTCGCCTACGGCGACCTGGTCGCCCCGCTCATGAACCTGATCAAAAAAGCCGGTCGAGCCGTCGTGACCGCGGTTGCCCCCATGTCGCAGACCGACGTCAAGCTGGACCTGTTCATGATGGCCATGTCCCGCAAGGAGTTGGTGGGCTGCATCTTCGGGAACGCCAACCCCCGTCGCGACATCCCCCGCATCCTCGACCAGTACCGCGAGGGCAAGCTGCTCCTCGACGAGCTGATCACCAACACCTACACCCTGGAGGAGATCAACCAGGGCTACGAGGACATGCGCAACGGCACCAACATCCGGGGGCTGGTCAAGTTCTGACCAGCGCGGCCTGACCGAAGCCGTGCCCGAACCTCCGGTCACCGTGGCCGAGGCGCGCGAGCGGCTGGGGCGGGCGCTCGACACCCTGGTCCGATTCGGGGCCAGCCGACGCCTGCACCAGCGCCAGGCCAGCGCGGCCGGGACGGCCATCTCCCAGCAAGGCTTCCGGCTCCTTCGGGTGATCGACGAGACGGGCCCGATCACCCCGACCGAGCTGGCCCGCCTGACCCGGATCGACCCGGCGGTGGTGACCCGCCAGTGTCGGACACTCGCCGACGACGGGCTCATCAGCCGGGCCCGGGACGAGGCCGACGGGCGCCTGAGCACACTGGCCGCCACCGACCTCGGTCACCAGACGGTTCAGCGCATGCGGCTGGTGCTCAACCAGCACATGCAGGTCGCGCTCGAACGATGGGGCGAGTCCGACGTGGCCACCCTGGCCAACCTGCTGGAGCGGCTGGAGGCCGATCTGCGGGCCATCCCGTACCCGGACCTGCCGACCGAGCCCTAGCCTGACCCGACCTCATGGAACCTGCCGAAACCGAGCCGCGGACCCGCCGGGAATCGGCCAAGGCCCGGGCGACGAGAGATTCGCTGATCGAGATGGCGGCCCGCTTGTTCGCCGGGCGCGGGTACGGCCAGACCTCCATCCGCGACATCAGCCGGATGGGCTCGGTCACGAGCGGTGCCATATACGGGCACTTCCGCAACAAGGCCGACCTGCTGGCGGCCGCCATCAGCCGCCGGACTGCGACCGACCTCGACCAACGGGCCATCCTCGAAGGCGAAGAGGGTGCCTTCGTGGCCGCGCTGGCCCGGTTGGCCCTGGAATACCCGGCCCGCCACGAGCTGCGGGCCCTCATACTCGAGGGCGCGGCGGCGGCCCGCACCGACGCCGAGACCCGCACCCTGCTCAAAGCGGAGCAGGAATCCTACCTGGATCGGTGGTTGGCCCAGTACGAGGACATGAGGCTCGAGATGGGCATCGATCCTTCGGTCGACATGCGCGCCGCGCTGCTCTACACGTGGGCGGCCGAACTGGGCCTCGGAGTCCTCGAGGCGTTGGGCGTGGACCTGCCGGAGCCCCGGGGCTGGTCGGTGGTGCAGAGCCGGGTGGCCCGGAGCTGGCGGCTGCCGGCCGACGAGAGCGCGCCACCGGCGCCCGGCCCGGTCAGAAGGTCGAGCTCGGCACCGGCGCCCGGCCCGGTCAGAAGGTCGAGCGCGGCACCGGCGCCCGACCCGGTCAGAAGGTCGAGCGGTGCTCCACCTCGGTCCACACCACGGAATCGCTGAAGTCCAGTACCACCTGGAGGTCGGAGATCCGGATGGCCGGACCCTCCTCGCGCACCGCGCCGGTACAGGTACCGCTGGCCAGAGGTGCCACGGCGCCGCCAACCACCTGGGTGACGAAGATGTACGACCGGAAGGCCACATCGGGGCCCTCCCCCGGACCGCTCGGCAGATGCACGTTGGTGCCGTTGTGGCGCAACGGATACGGGCTCTGCCGGCGGTGCCCGGTCTGCCAGGCGACCACTGCATCCCGGCCGGTCACGTCGGCGCGGACGAAATCCTCGAAGCCGGTCGTTCCCGAGTCGCTGCGGCACGAGAAGTGGGCGTCACTGGTGAAGTAGGTCGGCCAGGCGTCGAAGTTCCCCTGGTCGTAGTCGAACCACCAGCCGGCGAGCAGGTTCTGCACCTGGCTCGGGCCGATCACGATGCCACCCCCATGGTGGGCCCGGTCAGGGGATCGCCCATGCGAGCGAAGCAGCCAGCCAGGTTCTCCCCCATGAAGGCGGTCCGCACCTCCGGTCCCAGGTCGGCCAGCTCTCGGCTGTAGTGCCCGACCGGATCGGCACTCCCCTCGAAATGCGGGTAGTCGGTCGAGAAGACCGGGACCTCCGCCAGCAGCCCGAGTGCCGCGTGGGGGCTCTCGTGGGGGACCGGGAGCGGCGTCACCCGGACGTTGCGCCTCACGTACTCGGCCGGGGACATCGCCAACCTGTACTCACCGAGCAGCAACGGGCTCAGGCCGGGTTGGGCCAGGGCGTCGAGGCGCGAGGTGGCCGAGACTATCCAGTCGATCCCGTGCTCGGCGAACACCACGGTCAGGTGCGGGTGACGTTCGAAGACCCCGCCCAGCACCATGGCGTTGAGGAAGACCAGGGCCTGTTGCTGGGGTTCCAGTACCGAGATGACCCGGATGACGGCCGGGTCGTCGGTGTTGGCCCAGGCCGGATGGTAGATCGCCGGGCTGAGCCCGACATGGACGATCGGCACCATCCCTAGGTCGGTCACGGCCGACCAGAGCCGGTCGTAATCCGGGTGATTGGGTGGTATGGCGCCCTGCGGCTCTGACGGCAAGAGGAACGTGCGGCTGCCTCGTTCCCGCATCCGCGTCAGTTCCCGGATGGTCCGGTCCAGATCCTCGAACCGGACGTTGGCGGCCAGCACCATGCGGCCGCCGGCACCGGACAGGCGCTCGGACATCCAGGTGTTGAGCGCTTCGAGTGCGTCCATCGCCAGCCCCGGATCCGACACCGCCCTCGCCAGGGTGTAGCCGGTGCCGCTGATGACGTTTTGGATGTCGATGCCCTGCGCATCGAGCCATCGCACCCGAGCGGCGACCGTCGCCGGCGTCAGCTCGAGGTGCTGGTCGGCGCCGGGATAGCCGACCTCCGGTCCGCGTCCGGGGTCGTAGAGGGCCCGCATGCCGTCGGTGACGATCCGCTCGATGGGCATCCGCTCCTCAGGTGCCACACTGCGCAGGAGATCGTCGGACACGAACCAGGCGAACATCTCGGGGGTGGCCATCCGGAACCGGGGATCGTGGTCCGGGTAGCGATCGGGCAAGCGGGATTTGAGGGCTGGGAATTCATCCGACCACGCCGCTTCGGGCTCGAAGTGCGAGTCGACATCGAGGACTACAGCCACGGGTCCCTCCCTTTGTCCGATGGCCGATGGCCGATGGCCGATGGCCGATGGCCGATGGCCGATGGCCGATCACATTATAACGCTGTTACATTTATCGGGCCACCACCATGCCGCCGTCGGCGATCAGGACCTGGCCGGTGAT
>JAKBAX010000476.1 GCA_021808785.1 Actinomycetes bacterium
GGGCTGGTGGGGCCTCTGCCGATAGTGTGCAAAAGGAGGTGCATATCACCTCCTTTTGCACACTATTCGGGGCCGCCTGACCGTTCCGGCCGCTGTCCCGGCCATGGGGGGCCGCCTGACCGTTCCCGCGGCTGTCCCGGCCATGGGGGGCCGGGGACAGCCGCGAACGAGATGGTTCAGCGGGGCGCGAAGCGCTGCCCGGCGTCCAGGCGGATGGTCGAGGCGTTGAGCATCGGGTTCTCCACGATGGCGGCCACCAGCCGGCCGTACTCCTCGGGTCGTCCCATGCGCTTGGGGAAGGCGGCATCCTTGGTGAGGGCCTCGGCGAACTGCTCGGGGATGCCGGCCGTGATACCGGTGCTGAAGAGGCTCGGCGCGATGGCCAGCACCCGGATGCCGATGCCGCCCAGGTCGCGGGCCATGGTGAACACCATGCCGGCGATTCCCGCCTTGGCCGCCGAGTAGGCGACCTGGCCGATCTGGCCCTCGAAGGCGGCGATCGAAGCGGTGTCGATGATCACGCCCCGCTCTCCGTCCTCCGGTTCGTTGGCCGACATGTACTCGGCCTGCAACCGGTTGAGGTTGAACGAGGCGATCAGGTTGAGCTCGATCACCCGCCGGAAGTCGGACAGGGGATGAGGGCCCTCCTTGGAGAGGGTGCGGCGGGCAATCCCACCGCCCGCTGTGTTGACCGATATGTGTAGTCCACCGAGCGCGCCGACCGCGTCGGCCAGAGCAGATGTGACCTGATCCTCGTCGGTCACATCGAGCGGGTGGAACGTGCCCCCGAGCTCCTTGGCCACCTCCGCGCCGCCCGAGGTGGGAAGGTCCAAGATGGCCACCGAGGCGCCCTTGTTCTTCAATATCTCGGCCGAGGCCCGGGCCATGCCCGACGCGCCCCCCACGATCACCGCTTTCTTACCGTCTATGTCCATGGCGGAGAAACCTAGGAGAATGGGCCTCCACCGGCCCATTCCATCGAACGCCCTACTGCGTGCCGACCGAGGGACGGGTCCGGGCCAGGAAGGAAACGACCGCATCGTTGAACAGGTCGTTGCGGTCGCCGGCCACCATGTGCCCGGCCCCTGCCACGCTGACCATCTCGCCGTGAGGCACCAGTTCGAGCAGCTCCCGGGCCCCCTCCTCGCTCAGGAGATCGCTGACCCGGCCCCGCACCACCAGCACGGGGATGTCCACCTGGCGGGCCGCCGCCTCCAGTTGGCCGGTGTCGATGATGGTCGTGCGCGTCTCATCGGGCGCCCCGAGCCCACCCCGTATGAAGGCCGGATCCCAGTGCCAGTACCACCGACGGTCCCGCCGGCGCAGGTTCTTCTTCAGCCCGGAGAGGTCCTTGGGTCGGGGTCGGTGGGGGTTGTAGCGGGCAATGGCGTCGGCCACCTCATCCAGCGAGGCGAACCCGGTCGTCATGTGCTCCATCATGAACTCGGCGATGCGGTCCCGGCCCGCCGCCTCGATGCGCGGGGCGACGTCGACCAGCACCAGCGAGGTGGCCAGGTGCCTCTCGGGATGGGTTCCCACCGCAGCGAGGGAGGAGAGGCCACCCAGCGAGGCGCCGACCAGGGCGGGGGGAGTGGGCAGCGAGGCGGCGATTGCGACCACGTCGTCGGCGAAGGCGTCGAGGGTGTAGTCGCCGTCGGCCGCCCACTCGCTCTCACCGTGGCCCCGCAGGTCTACCGAATAGGCCCGCCACCCGGCACCGGCCAGGGCCGAAAGCGTGGTGCCCCACGAATGCCTGGTCTGGCCGCCCCCGTGGAGGAGCACCACCGGGGGGCCGTCGTCGGGTCCAGCGGCGTCGGCCGCCAGCCGGTTGCCGTCGCGCCCGACGAAGAAGCCGGCGAAGGGGGCAGTCGTCACGCCGCCCCGCCCGGTGTGGCCCCGCCCGGTGTGGCCCCGCCCGGTGTGGCCCCGCCCGGTGTGGCCCCGCCCGGTGTGGCCCCGCCCGGTGTGGCCCCGCCCGGTGTGGCCGCCTGCCGCCGGGTCTCCGCCTCGTCCAGGATCTCTTCGAGGGGCTGATGGAGCGGCGGTGGTATGCCCGGGCCGGCCTGGGCCAGCTGGATCAGGACCCCGCCGGTCTGGCGGGGGTGGAGGTAGGTCTCCTTCCAGTTATCGCTCTCGGTCAACGTTCCGAACGGCTCGATGCCCAGCTTGGCCAGCTCGCCCATGGCCACCTCCAGGTCCGCCACCTTGAAGGTCAGGTGGTGCAGGCCCCCACGGGGGTTGCGGGCCAAGAAGTTGCCGACCGAGGGGGCGTCGGCCTGGGTTGGTTCGAGCAGCTCGATGCGCCCCCCGCCGGGGTAGACGAACTGGATGGCCAGGTGGCCGCCCCACGGGTTGAACCCTCCGCCCTCGAGTGTGCCGCCGAGCAGGTCCCGGTAGATGGGCAGCACGGCACGGATCGAGAGGACGGCATGCGCGGCGTGGTCGAACTTTGCCCCCACCGATTCGAGAACTTGGGCCTCCATGCGCTGCGTTACTACCAGAAGGGCCAGGCCGCACGCCTACCCGGCGACGTTGACGGTGGAGTCGGGCCGTGGCGCGGTGGACCACCACGGCCGGTCCGGGGGGGCAGACTTCACATGTGAACCCTGAGTCGCGTCACGCCCTCAATCCGGGCGAGTGGGCCGTGCTCGGAGTGCTGGCCGAAGGACCGACCCACGGTTTCGCGGTGGCCCAACTGCTCGGGCCGGAGGGCGCGCTCGGACACATCTGGACCCTGCCCCGGCCGGTCGTCTATCAGGTGATCAAGAAGCTGCTGCAACTCGGCCTGATCTCCGAGAGGCGCACCGAGGCCGGCACCCGCGGCCCGGTCCGCACGGTCGTGGGGTTGACGCCGGGGGGTCGGGCCGCCATCAAGCAGTGGCTGAAGGAGCCGGTGGACCACGTGCGCGACGTTCGCTCCATGCTCCTGCTCAAGCTGGCCCTGCTCGACCGGGCCGGAGCCGATCCCACGCCGTTGGTGGCGGCCCAGCGGGCCCGCCTGGTCGGCCAGCTCGAGATGCTGGTGGCGGACCGGGACCGCGCCGGCGGCTTCGACCGGGTCGTCCTGGACTGGCGCATCGCCAGTTCCACCGCGACCATCGAGTTCCTCCGCCGCTACCGCTGACCGCCGCTACCGCCGCTACCGCGG
>JAKBAX010000477.1 GCA_021808785.1 Actinomycetes bacterium
GCCAAGCCGCATCGACGGTGGTCGGTGCCCAACAAGCGATCGCCGCGCCGCAGAAGATCGGCAGCCTGAGCCGCCACCTCAGTCCGGGCGGGTCCGGCCCGGGCGCTGGCGGCAGCGCTCCACCCGCCCCCAACCCGGAAGGGCCGCCGACGGTGGAAAAGCCCCCGGCGCCGATACAGGGTGTCGCGGCTGGTCCCGAATCGGGTCTGGCCGCCGGATCAACCTCGATGGGCGCGGCGTCCGTGGCCTCGGCCGGCGTGGCTGCCGCCGCTGCCGGTGTGGCAGCGACGGCGAAGGCGGCGAAGCAAGCCGGGCAACAGGCAGCCGAAGCACTTCCTCCTCCCCAAACGCCGGCGGCGCGACCTCCCGCACCGGGGAAGGCCAACGGGCCTGCCAGCCGTCCGGGCCATCCCGGACCGTAAAGGGGAGTCGAGCATGGCCATGTCAGCCGAGACCAAACCGCCGATGGTGCGGTTCGGGCTTCGCCCCAACCGCAGCCTGCTGCTCGGCCTATCCGGCTTGCGGGTCGCCTGCGTCGGGGCCGCAGCAGTTCTCGTGGTCGCCGGGCTTCTGCTGGCTGGAGCGCTTGGCCTGGCCGCCGCCAGCCTGGCCTGGTTACCTCTGATCGGCGCGGCGTTCATCAAATGGCGGGGCCGGCCCGCTGTCGAGTGGTTCCCGACCGTCGCCCACTGGGCGCTGCGGGCTACGGCGGGTCAAACCCGCTACCGGGCCAGGCTGCTCGAGCCTCGCCCGGCCGGGACGATGGCGCTGCCAGGAGACGCAGCAGCGTTGCGGTTCTTCACCGACCCCGACAGCGGGGCGTGCATGATCCACGATCCTCACCGCCAGACCCTCGCCGCCGTCATACGTGTCACCCACCCGGCCTACATCCTGCTCGCCCCGGACCAGCAACAGGCAAGGGTAGCGGCGTGGGGACGGGCTCTGGCCGGGCTGGCCCCTTCGGGCACCTGCTCCGGCGTGCAGATCCTGGAGTCGACGATCTGTGACGGCGGGGAGGCCGTCGCCGCCTGGTACGCCGATCACGGGTCGCCTTCGAATGGTTGGGCCGCTAAGGAATACCGCCGGCTGCTCTCCCAGTCGGGCAACGGCGCAACGACTCATCGCAGCACGATCACGCTGAGCCTGGACATGCGCCGGGCGGCCAGAACGATCCGCGACGCCGGTGGGGGCATACGTGGCGCAGCCCACGTACTTCGCGGCGACATGCACGGCCTGGAGTTCGGTCTCCGCCAAGCCGAGCTGCGCCTCCAGGGGTGGCTGGACGAGGACGAGCTGGCCGCCATGGTGCGCCAGGCCTACGAGCCGAACCGAGTCGGAGGCGACAGCGGGCGGCAAGGGCGGGGATTGGCCACCGCTGGCCCCACCGCGATCGACGAGCACTGGGACTGCCTCCGCCACGACTCGGCTTGGTCGACAGTCCTGTGGGTATCGGAATGGCCACGCGTTGAAGTGCCCGCCCACTTCCTGCACGGCCTCATCTTCGCGCCCGGGGTGCGCAAAACGATCTGCCTGCTAGCCCGACCCCACACCGCCGCGGACGCCCTGCGCCAGATCCGTAGGGAAAAGACCGAGATGCTCACCGACGCAGCCACCCGGGCCCGCATAGGCCAGATCGCCGACCTGTCCGACAGTCAACACTACGCGGATGTGGCGGCCCGCGAACAGGCGCTGGTGTGCGGTCACGCCGATATGGCGTTCTGGGGATTCATCACCGTCACCGCCGCCACCCGGCCGGAGCTGACCGCCGCAGTCGCCCAGATCGAGCGGGCCGCCACCGGCGCCGCTTGTGAGACGAGGATCGTCTATGGCGCGCCAGCGCAGGCCTTCGTGGTGGCGGCACTGCCTCTCGGGCGCACCACAGTATGAACACCGCCGGCAACGAACCAGACGCTGTGGCACGCACGATCGGGGGAGCGGGGTTCTCCCCAGCCGATCTCAGCCGGCGCCAACGGCGAAAGGCCATACTCGCCGCCCATCGAATCGAGGACGCCGCCCGGCAGGCGGCGCGAGCGGAGCGGCGCCGACAAGCAGCCGAACGCCGGCACGAGCAGGAGGGGGCCGAGTACCTGCCACCGGGCGGGGAACCCGGCCCTGCCGCGCTGCGCTGCTGGCGGCGCCTGCGGGTCCCCGCGCACCGGGCCACCTCCGAGGTGCTGGCCGCGGCATACCCATTCCTGGCCGACGCCGGCCTCGGCTCCCAAGGGGTGCTGATCGGCCACGACTCGTGGTCGGGGGCGGCGTTCGTGTTCGACCCGTGGGTCCTCTACCGCCAAGGACTGCTCTCCAACCCGAATGTCGTCCTGGCCGGGATCATCGGCCGCGGTAAGTCAACACTGGCCAAGGGCCTGGCCACCCGATCGACCGCGTTCGGGCGGCGGATATACGTGCCGGGCGACCCCAAAGGAGAATGGACATCGGTGGCGCGAGCCGTCGGCGGGCAGACCATCACCCTCGGCGGAGGCTCCGGGACCCGGCTCAACCCGCTCGACCCGGGCCCACCGATCCCCGGCGTCGACAGCCAGGTGCGGCAAGCGGAGATCATCCGGCGTCGACGAAGCCTGCTCGGTTCGCTCACCGAGTCGGTCTTGTCCAGGCCTCTCTCCCCCACCGAGCACACCGCTCTCGACGCCGCTATCGAAGCGGTGACCGCCGAGACGGTCCAGCCCACCCTACCCCTGGTGGTCGACGCTCTCTTCGAGCCCCGCCACCACGGCGGCGGCTCCACGATCGACCAGCTGCGCCTCGACGGTCGCCAGATCGGCCACGCCCTCGCCCGCCTGGTGCACGGAGACCTGGCCGGACTGTTCGACGGAGCCAGCACGGCCACGTTCGACCCGGCGCTGCCGATGGTCACCCTCGACCTTTCGTGCATCTCCGGCTCCGACACTTTGATCAGCCTGGTCATGACCTGCACCTCGACCTGGATGGAAGCCGCCCTGTCCGACCCGGCCGGAGGGAACCGGTGGGTCATCTACGACGAGGCGTGGCGGCTGCTGCGCCAACCAAGCCTCCTGGCCCGGATGCAGTCCCAGTGGAAGCTGTCTCGCGCCCTAGGGATCGCCAACCTCATGGTCATCCACCGCCTCAACGACCTCGACGCGGTGGGAGAAGAGAACTCCC
>JAKBAX010000068.1 GCA_021808785.1 Actinomycetes bacterium
CACCAGCCCCTCCCGCCGGCCTCTACTCGCCCGGACTATTCCAGGACCACCACCTCCGAGACGTCCAGACGCAATAGTTCGACGGTGCTGACGCCACTGCGCAGCCGGGTGAACATGGCCGCCTCCTTCTCCGCCCGGGCCCGCCCCCGCTCCACAACGGCGTCCAGATCGGCGCCCGCAATAACGATGACGCCATCGCGGTCGGCCAGGATCCAGTCGCCGGTGTGGACCTCGACATCGCCCACCACGGCCGACCCGCCGATCTGGCCGCCGCTGACCTTCTCCGCCCCCGCCAGGGCGACAAGAGTGCAAAAGACCGGGAAGCGATGCGACTCGAGCGCCGTCACGTCCCGCACCCCACCGTCGATGATCAGTCCCCGCAACCCCCTGGCCTCGGCCGCGGTGGTCAGGACCTCGCCCCAGTAGCCCCGCTCGGGTGGAGCCACGTCCACCACCAGCACCGATCCGGCCGGGGCGCAGGTCACCGCGGCGTGCACCGCCAAATTGTCCGCCCGGGCGCAGTTGACGCAGTAGGCGGGAGCGGCGACCACTGCACCGGGCCACGCCGGCCGGATGCGGGGGTGCATGGGCCGGCCCCCGCTCTCGCCCAGGGTGGCCGCGCCGAGGGCCAGCAAGGTGGTGGCCAGGTCACCTGACTGAGGGGTATCGGACACGCGGGCCAGTGTACGGCCGGGCCCCTTCAGCCGCCCCGGTGCGGGGCCAGGGCCCCCATGTTGCGGATGGCCAGGGCGACGAGGGTGAGGGTGGGGCCGTAGCCGGCACCGGTCGGGAACAGCGATGAATCGGCCACCACCACGTTGGGCACATCGTGCAGTCGCCCCCATGGATCGCACACCGAATGGGCCGGATCGGTGCCCATGCGGGCGGTGCCGGCCACATGGCGGGACATCGGGACGGGGTCGAAGGCCCCGGGCGCGGCGTAGGTGAGGGCCCATTCGGCGCCGGCGGTACGCAGGCAGTCCTCCATCATCGGCCCGTAGTACGCCGATGCGGCCTGCTCGTGGGCGTGGGGTCGGTAGGTGACCCTCAGGGCCGGGACGCCCCGCACGTCTCGGACCGACGGGTCGAGGTCGACCCGGTTGGACGGCTGGGGCAGGTCCTCGCCCTGCATGCAGAAACCCCAGAGGTGCTCGCGCATCTGCGAGCGGCGCATGGCGTCCTTGTGGCCGGGACCCCATGGAGCCAGCTTGGCTTCGAGGATGGGATGGGCCGGGCCGGCATGCTCGACCATGCCGCCCTTGAACCACGGCAGCCCCGCTTCCCGGGCCGCGGCGAGCGAGGCCGCGTCGGGCACGACGAAGTCGTCGTGCACGTGGGTGACGGAGCGACCCTTGTGGCCGTGGACCCGCACCGGCAGCGCGCCCATGACGTAGGTCTGGAGGTGGAACATCAGATTCCGGCCGATCATGGGGTGTTCTAGACCGGACAAAAGCAGCAGCCTGGGGGTCTCCATCCCGCCTGCCGCCACTATCACGTGGCCGGCGGTCTCGGTCCGAGCCTGCCCGTCCGGACCGCGGTACTCCACTCCGGTGGCGCGACCGTCGCGGACCATGATGCGCGACACAAATGTCTCGGGCCGCAGCTCGGCCCGCCCCGTGAGCAGGGCTCGGCGCAGGGACGCCACCGGGTCACCCTTGGCGTGGATGGGGCAACCGAAAAACGCACAGAAGCCGCAGTTGTTGCAAGCGGGGCGATCGTCATAGGGCACCGAGTTGACCGCCGTCGGCGCCGGGTACGGGTGCCAGCCGTGCCGCTCAGCCGCATCCGAGGTGATCAGGGCGCCGTACATGGGGGGACCGGGAGGCATCGGGTACGGTCCCGAGCGGGGCGCAGCGAAGGGATTGGCCCCGGCTTCGCCGGCGACCCCGATGAGACGCTCGGCTTCGGCGTAGGCCGGTTCGAGGTCCTCGTAGCCTATGGGCCAGTCGGCCACGCTGGCTCCCTCGACCGGTCCCCATTCGGAGAGCATCCGGAAGTCGTCCTCCCGGAAGCGGGGCACCTTCCCGTCGGCGTGAGGGCCGCCTCCGCCAACGGTGGAGGCGACATTGTTGACCTCCCCGACGTGGGTGCGGTCGCCGTCCGACTCCTCCCGGCGGAACGTACGGGGCTCGAGCAGGGGGTCGGGCCCGAGGAAGTGGCGGATCATGAACTTGATCTCGTCGTTCGAGAAATCGGTGGACAGCCGGGTGGGGTCGCCGGTGTCGATCAAGTGGTTGCGGCCCTTCTCGAAGACGACCACCGACCAGCCGGCTGCCGTCAGGACGTCAGCGGCGGTCGATCCCCCTGGCCCGGAGCCGACGATGATGGCGTCGAAGTCGCGGGCCGTCACGGGCCGCTCACCTCCTCGTCGCTATAGCCCCGGGGCTGCACGTCGCCCTCGAAGCCGATGTAGGCCCAGCCCAACCCGGCCCGGTTGCCGCCGTACTCCGGCGCACCGTACATGCCTTCACAGGCGTGCCCGTAGACCTGGCGGGTGAACTCCTCGTCGGCCCGGAGGCGGCGGTCCTGCTCGTCACCGCCGGCGTCGGCGAAATCGGCGCCCAGCCGGTCCAATCCCTCCGCGTAGATCTCCTGGAGGCCGCGTACTGGGCCGTTCCACTCCCGCTCCGGCAATCCTCTCGATCCTTCTATGCGGGTCCTCCAGGCCAGTTCGTCCAAAGGGCCGAGGCGGTGGAAGCTGGCGAACGCGCCGTCACCGCCCGTGCGGCCCGAGAACGGCCCGCCCGCCCAGATGCGCGGCGGATCGAAGCTGAACGCACCGAGCAGTCCGTCGATGTAGTCGACCACCCCCGCCTCCGTGGCACCCGGATCCTGATCGGTAGGGATGAGGCGGGCACACACCGCCTGCACGATGCGGTACTGGCCGTCGGTCAGCCAGACCGCCACCTCAGAGCACCACTTCCACGACGGTGTCGAGATCCCGCTCGAGGTGGGCCACCTCATTGTCGTTGGCGAACCCCCGACCCTGGACATTGACCAGATCCACGTAGTCGGCCACCGGGTAGGGGCCCCAGTGCCAGGTTCCCAGCCCGAGATTTACACCGGCGCTGCCGTCACACAGGAAGGCGCGGACGTGGGTCAGATGCTCACCCGAAGAAAAGTCGTACTCCGCCGGCGCCACGACCAGCAGGGTCGGCTTGCCGGCCAGGGCCACCAGCATCTGGGTGGCCCTGTGGTGGCGGTTGAGGTGGTCGCAACGCAACGACCGGCGGTCGTAGTGGAGGACGTTCAGGTGGAAGGCCTCGCCGTCGCGAAGCTCCATCACCGCTTCACCGGCCGCCACCACTTGTCCGAACGGCGCGAATGACGCTGGTGTCAGTGGCTCGGCGCGGACGGTGTGGATGGCGACCATCGACGTAGTATGCACCGTGTCGTCCTGCCGCGCCTGGGGCTTCGACCCCGATGGCACCGGCCGGCGGCGATTCGGAGGATGGCCGGTAAAAGGGCACGGAGTTGGGGGGGTGATCGGACTTGACGGTCGTGGGGCTGGCCAATCTGGCGGTCAAAGTGGTCGACATGGATGCGGCCTGCTCGTACTACGAGCGGGCCGGGGCGGAGGTCCGGGACCGCATGAGGTGGAACGGCGGCGAGCGAGCCGACATCTACATGGGGCCCTTGACGATAACGCTCATGACCCGGGCCCTCTACGAGGACCGGATCGACCTGCCGGACGAGGCGTTCTTGCATCCGGCCTTGTTCACCGACGACCTGGACGCCGAGTTGGCCGGCCATGACGTGGTGTGGGGCCCCGAGGTGGTGGAGGGACCGTTCGGCCGGCGACGGGTCGCTTTCGTCAATGCGCCCGGGGCCATTCGCTTGGAGTTCATGGAGCAGCTGGCTCCAGTCGGGTCGCCGGAACGGACCGGAGCCGACCGGTCGTGAAGGTCACACGCTTCCACCACGTCTCGATCAACACCAACGACGCCCCGCTCGACGAGGTGGTCGCCTTCTATCGCGAGGTGCTCGGATTGGGTGATCACGAACGGCCGGACATCCCCGGCGTAGCGGGCCACTGGCACTCGGTCGGTGACCAGCAGTTGCACCTCGTCGATGCCCCGCCGCGGGGCACTCCGATCGACTCCACGGGCCGGCATTACTGTGTTGCGGTCGAGGACCTGGACCGGGCCGTCGCCGAGCTGGACGAGCGGGGCATCGCCTACGAGCGGGCGGTACAGGGCCCCGGCACGGTGCAGATCTGGATCAACGACCCGGCCGGCAACACCATCGAGCTCCAGCAGGACCTGGGACATCGCCGGGCATACGACCGGCGGTGAGCTCGTTCCAGCCCTACGACCGGCCGGTACGCGTCGCCTTCATCGGGCTGGGCCGGATCTACGACCTCAACGTGCGCGCTTATCTGGACAACCCCGACGTCGAGGTCGTCGCCCTGGTCGACCCGAGCGCAGAGCGGCGGGCCGAGCGGCAGTCCGACTGGCCGGAGGCCCGGACCTTCGCGTCGGCCTCCGAACTGGCCCACAGCGGGCTGGTCGTCGACGCGGTGGAGGCCCTCCTGCCCATTCCGCTGCACCCCGACGGCGTCGTAGAGCTGCTGGGCTACGGTTGGCATGTCAACCTGCAGAAGCCGATCTGCAGCGACCTTCCCGACGCACAGAGGATGCTGGCTGCGGCGGAGGAGCGTGGGCGGGTGCTCCGGGTCATGGAGAACTACCTGTTCTATGAGCCCCTCCAGAAGCTGCGGGAGACCATCCGGGCGGGTGCCATCGGGGAGATCACCGGCTACCACATGAAGATGGTGGGCAGCGGGCGCGGCGGTTGGGACGTGCCGGCCAGCTCCTACGAGTGGCAGTTCCAGCAGATGCAGCGGGGTCGGGGGGTGCTGGTCTTCGACGACGGCTGGCACAAGCTGTCCACCGCGCTGTGGTTGTTCGGCCCGGTCCGGGAGGTCAGGGCGTGGATCGGCACCACCGAGGTGGTGCCTGGTATCGGCGTCGACGCGCCCACCACCATCGTGTGGGAGCACACCTGCGGTGTGCGGGGGGTGTGGGACATCACCCTGGCTGTCGACATGTACCTGCGCTCCGATTACTACACCAACGACGAGCGCTGGGAGGTCACTGGCCGGCGGGGCTACGCCCGGGTCAACCGTTGCACCGGACGCGGCATCCAGGAGCCGAGCCTGGAGGTCTACGCGGACGGGGAGATGCGGTCCTACCACGCCCTCGACGACGACTGGGCCAGCAGCTTCCGGGACTCGGGGCGGCACTGGCTGCGCTGGCTGCGCACCGGCGAGGGGTCGCTCCTCTGGAGCGGCCCCGAGGCGCTGGACGTGCTGCGCTTTGCTCTGGCTGCCTACCAGAGCAGTGCAGCAGGGGGATCCGGCGTCGATCCCGCTACCGTCGGGTAGCCGAAGCGGTAAATGGCTTGCAGGGGCGCCCTTCGCTCCGGAACAGTGGGCGCCACGCCGGCGGTCAGCCGGTGCCCGCGACGCCCGATCAATCCCCCCTTCCGACTGCAGGAGCACGTCATGGCCCGCCCGCAGGCCCTGCTGAGTCGCCGCACCTGGCGACGGCTCGAGCGGAACTCCGTCCGAGACCATGAGCAGTATCTGCTGGCCCGGTTGCGGCACCTGGCCGGGCACCGCCAGGCGGTGGAGAGCGTCAGGGGCAGCCCGGCCCGGCGGTCGGTCTCCCTGCTCATGGCTGGGTACCGGTTGGTGCTGGGCGGGGTAGCGCCGGCGACCGCCCGGGAGCTGATCCTGATGGCTGAGCGCGGCGATCTCCAGCTGATCAGCTGCGGGCGCTACGGGCGGTTCTGGTGGATAGCTGTCGGTAACGACGAGCGGCAGGTGACGCTCGCTTCTCATGTCCAACTCCTGGACGACGGTGGCCGGCCGGAACGGGCCCCGAACCCCCCGGCTACACTCCGCGCATGATCCGCATGTCCGTATTTTATCCGTCCGGGGAAGGCTCGACCTTCGATCACGACTACTACCGGGACAAGCATGTGCCGCTGTGCCTGAGCACCTGGGGCCTGGACGGCGCCGAGATCGACAAAGGCGTTGACGGACCGTACGTGGCGGCCGTCCACTTCAGATTCGACTCGCCGCAGGCGGTCCAGGCCGCCATGGGTAACCCCGACACCGCCAAGATCCTGGCCGACGTGGCCAACTACACCAATATCGCGCCGGTCATCCAGACCAGCGAGATCGTCTGAGCAACAGCCGCTCGCCGCAGGAACCGCCCGTCCTCGGAGGCGGGTGGCCGCGGTGGGGGGGCGGCGGCTGCAGGGCGCGCTGGCCCTGCTCGCCCTGCTGACCGGTCTAGTCGGTTGCGCCGGTGGCCGCGCCGCCGCGCCGCCTCCGGATCCGGCCGGCCCTTACGCGGTCGGGATTCGCCGGATCGCCTTCGACGGCACCGTCGCCGAGGTGTGGTACCCGGCCTCGCCGGCGGCCGAGGCCCGGGCCCGGGCGGCGGGTGCCCACCCCGCCGCCTACGACATCCGGGACTGGCTGCCAGCGAGTGTTGCGGCCACCGTGGCCCGGGGCCGGTTCCGGTTCGGCACCGACGCCTTCGTCGATCTACCGGTCGCCGGGCCGCCGATCGGACGGGCCGCCGAGGCCAACGGGGGATTCCCGCTCGTGCTCTTCGCCCATGGCCTGTACTCGTTCCCCGACCAGTCGAGCGAGCTGACCACCTGGTTGGCCTCGTGGGGCTACGTGGTCGCGGCCCCGGACCTGCCCATCCACGACCTGGCCGCCTACTTCGACTACACGGCCAAGGGTATCCCTCTACCGGCGGGCCCGTCCGACGTGCAGATCCTGGCCGCCACCGTTCGGACCATGACGACCGAGGACACCCTGGCGGGCGGACCCTTCCAAGGACGAATCGGCACCTCTCGGATCGCGGTGATGGGCCACTCCCAGGGCGGCATCGACGCCATGGCCTTCGCCTCGGCGCCTGGAGTGGCGACGTACATCGCCCTGGCCGCCGGCTTCGCCGCCCCGCACCCGCCGCTGCCACCGGTTCCGTCCCTGTACATCGCCGGCCGCGACGACCACGACATCCCCCTCGACCTGGTCGAGCAGGTGTACGCCACCGCGGCCGCCCCCAAACGGCTGCTCGTGCTCCCCGGAGCCGGGCACCTGGCGTTCACGGACCTGTGCCTGATCGGTGCCGGCTACGGCGGCCTGAGCGCCCTTGGCGCCGAGATATCCGCCCGGCTGCCGCCGGGGGCCCCTTTCACGGCGCGCGCCCTCGACGGCTGCGGACCCAGCTATGCCCCACCGGCCGCCTCCACGGCCCGGGTCCGAGCGGCGGTGCTGGCCCAGCTGAGGCGATGGCTGCCGGCACCGGCACCGGCACCGGCACCGGGCTAGCAGTCGGCGGGCGCCCCGGCGATCGCCGCTCAGCGGGAGAACGCGGCAACGAAGTCCCGCTGGGAGCCGGTCAGGTAGAGGGACCGGGGGAACTCCATCCACGGAGCCGCCAGGTAGGCGTTGGCCGGCGAGGCAGGCTGGCCCGGGGCCGCCGCGTAGCCGGTGGCCAACGGCCACTGGCAATTGATGTCGAGCTCCATCGCCTCCACCGCACCGGCCCGGATCAGAGCGTGGGCCAGGTCGATCGGGAAGAGGGTCGGCCCGGCCACATAGATCAGGTTGCCGAATCGGTCGATGCCGATGCCCGACCGGCACGTGTTGCCGACGCCGCCGACCACTGCGCCCCAATCGGCCCCTATGTCGATGTTCGGGCTGGGGCTACCGTGGTCGACCAGCAGTGTGAGGTTCTGGCGGACCGAGGACACGCCGGCCAGCGACGTGAAGTCACGGCCCCACTCACCGATCCGTGGTGTGCCGTATGAGTCGATGACCAGCGACGCCGCCCCGGCCACCAGGGGATCGGGCATCTGGCCCTCCGAGTACCACCCGCCTTGGGATTCGGTCATCTTGAAGCCCCCGTTGAAGGCGGCCACGAGCGACGTCAGATCGGTACCGCCGACCGCGGTGGAGTAGGCGTAGCGTCCTGGCGGCTCGCCGGCCGCCCCGGCGTACTGCCGGAGCCGGGTGCGGGCGGTGTCGATCCAGAGCACGGTTGCGGCCGGAATACCGACGGCGGGACGGATGACCGTTGTATAGGCCGCGGTGGTCGAGCCGACGGTCCGGCTGAACGGCACCCACTGGCCCTCCCCGGCGGGGCCGTTTGGTCCGGGAGGCGCGAGGGGGGCCGGCGTGGTGGCACCCTGGCACCCTCCGGCCTGCCCGGGCCGGTCGATGCCTACGACCGGGGTGGTGGTGGCACCGTAGGCCGACCCGGCGTAGCGGGCGTCCCCGAAGGAGAACACGCCGCCATCGCGCCCGGCCATCCAGTATCCCTGACCGGTCGGCGTCGAGCTCATACCGACTACTGGCTGGGTCAGGTGCACACCGCCCAAGGACCCGTAGAAACGGGCGTCACCAAAGGCGAACAGGCCGCCGTCGGTAGCCACCAGCCAGTAGCCGTGCCCACTCGGCGTAGGGGCCATGCCCACCACCGGCTGGACCAGGTGCACACCGCCCAAGGACCCGTAGAAACGGGCGTCACCAAAGGCGAACAGGCCGCCGTCGGACGCCACCAGCCAGTAGCCATGCCCGCTCGGCGTAGGGGCCATGCCGACTATGGGTTGGTCCAGGTGGACCGAACCGAGCGAGCCGTAGAACTTGGCATCGCCGAAGGCGAAGATCCCCCCGTCGGACGCCACGAGCCAGTATCCCTGGCCGGTCGGGGTGGGGCTCATGCCCACCACCGGCTGGTCGAGATGCAGCGACCCGAGTGAGCCGTAGAAGTGGGCGTCGCCGTAGGAGAAGATCCCTCCATCGGAGGCCACCTCCCAGTAGCCGTGGCCGTCAGAGGTGGAGCTCATGCAGACCATGGGACGGGCCAGCGGGTCGAGGGGAGGTGTGGTCAGGGAGGCTGCCGAGCCGTACCCGAACACCTGGCCATAGGTGGTCAGGAGCCAGTAGCCGGGCGGGCTCGCAGGAACCGCCACCGCGGCCCCGGCCGCTCCGGCCGGGTCGGCAAGGGACCACCCGGCGACACCGATGACAGCCAAGGCGGCCAGTCCGACGCGAGCCACCGACCGGCCCAGCATCAACACGGCGGAGCGCACGTCGGGTAGCCGCTGCTCGTGGTCGGCACGTAGGTGTAAGCCCGGGTGGCGGGCGGAGCGTAGGTGACGACCGGCCGGGCAGTGGTCGGCGCCGCGGTAGCGGGCGGCTGGGTGGCGGCCGGAACGGTCGGAGCCACGGTGGTGGGCGCAATCGTGGTGGGCGAAAGCGTGGTGGGCGCAAGCGTGGTGGGCGCAACGGTCGTGGTCGTGACCGCACCGGTCGTAGACGTGGTCGCCGTCGACCCGTGGGGGCTACTGCCGCACGCCGGGAGCATTGCGGTCAGTGGCAGCGCCAGAGCCATCATCGTCCACCGCCTCATCAGCCCAGACGATATCAACCGGCTGTGTCGTTCAACCGGCTGTGTCGTTCAACCGGCTGTGTCGTTCAACCGGCTCCGATCCGGGCCAGGTCGGCCCGGCGGGCCGTCGCGCCACCCGGGTCGGCGAAGAGAGCCACGAAGTCCTTGGACGACGGCTCGAAATACTTGCTCTTCGACGACACCATGGCCGGAACCAGCTTCACCGCGTTGGCCGCGCTGGCGGGCTGGCCCGGCCTGGGATCGAAGTAGAAGTAGTCGACCCAGTCGGTGTTGATGTCGAGCTCCATAGCCCTGAGCGCGCCGGCTCGGACCAGCGCCTCGGCGAGCGTCTGGATGGACAACTGGTCGCCGGCGGCGTACACCAGGGCCCCGTCGGCGGTCACCCCGATGCCCGACCGCCACACGTAGACGTTGTTACCAAGGGTGGCCCCCCAACGCTGGAAGTGCTCCTGGGTCAGTCCGGGGACCGGGAGCCCGCGGTCCACGATGAGCGGCAGGTTCTGGCGGATGCTGACGATGTCGGGGGTGAACTGGACATCGCGGCCCCACGCACCCACCGTGACCCGGCCGTCACGGTAGAACACCAGGGAGGCGTAACCAGTGACGAGGGGGGCGGCGGTCCGACCCCGACTGTAGTAGCCGCTCTCCACCGCGTCCTGCAGGCGGAAACCGGAGTTGAAGGCGGCGACGAGATCGCCGTCGGCCGGCCTGATGGGGGCGGTGGGATCCCAGCCCTTGCCGCCCGGCACCTGGTAACCCGAGTACAGCTCGCCCCGCAGCAGGGTGGTGTCCATCCACACCAGGCCGGCCACGACGCTCGTATGATCCGGATCGGGGCGGACAAAGGTCACGTACTGCGCCGCAGAGCCCTCGACGGGTGGCCCCACCGCGGTCCAACGGCCCTCCCCCGGCGCGGTGGGCGAAGCTATCAATGGCGTCACGTCCGGCGGCCCGGCCAGGCCGGCCCGGCCCGGATACGGCCCATCCGCGACGCGGTTGGGCAGGTGGTCGAGGCCCGGCGCACCGCCCCGGGGCGGAGCCTTGTGACCGTAGAACTCCCGCTCCACGTATGCGACCAACCCGCTCCCACCGTGATTGCGTACCCACTCGACGGACTTGGCACCCAGGCTGTCGGTACCGGGGGCGGCGAGTGCCCGCGCGTAGGAGACACCTCCGACGACCAGGCAGACGATCAACACCAGCGCCAAGACCCGGCGCCAATGGCGAACCCCGACCTTGACCGGCCCGGGCCGCCGGGCGAATCGGAGTGGGCCGGCCAGCCGTGAGGCCCGGCCCGGCGTGTCCCCTGCCATTTCCGCCCCACCCTAGAGGACCGGGTCCGGTCCGGCGCTGTCACCGCACCCGATGGGCCGGAGCGTACCAATCCCCGTCGAAGCGCGTCTGCGACCGGGCCGACGGGCGGACGGTTCTGCCCGGCCCGCCGTTAGCATCGAGCCATGCCGATCGAAGGTGACTACGAGCCGAGCAGCTGGGACTGGGTGCGCGACCAGGTCGAGGCCTATGAGCGCTCCGGCGGCCGTGAGGCCAACACGCTCAGGGACACCGGGATGCCGGTCATCATCGTGACCACCACGGGTGCCCGCTCCGGGAAGGTCCGAAAGTTCGCCCTGATGCGGGTCGAGCACGGCGGCGACTACGCGCTGGTCGCCTCCAAGGGCGGCTCCCCCGAGAACCCCGGCTGGTACAACAACGTCAAGGCTCACCCCCACGTCATGATCCAGGACGGCCCGGCCCCCTTCGACGCGCTCGCCGAGGAGGTCGCCGGGGAGGAGAAGGCCGCCTGGTGGGACCGGGCCGTCGCCGCCTACCCGCCCTACGCCGACTATCAGAGGGCCACCGACCGGCCCATCCCCGTCTTCGTCGCCCGCCGGTCCGACTGAGCCCGGATCCGACGCCGCGGTCGAGGTCAGGTCACCAGGCGGTAGCCCGCACCGATCACGGTGTCTATGACCGGCGGGTCACCGAGCTTGCGTCTCAGGTTGGCCACGGTGACCCGCACGGTGTTGGTAAAGGGATCGGCGTTGGCGTCCCAGACCCGGGCCAGCAGTTGCTCGGCGCTCACCACGCCACCGCCCGCGACCAGCAGTACCTCCAGCACCCCGAGCTCCTTCCGGCTCAGGCTCACCGTTCTCGTAAAATCGGCGGGCGACCCGCCGCGGGCCGTCAGATCTCGAACTGGATGGCAGCCCGGCCTTCCCGGTAAGGGTCGATGTACTCCTTGATGACCGCCCGGTGAGCCGGATGGTCACGGTACTCCAGGTAGCCGGCCCGGTCGTCGAAGACGGAGGTGGCCGCCACTGTCGCGTTGCCGGGGTTGACGCCGAGATCGACACCGGCCTGGTACTCCCGGATGGAGGGGATCTGCTCGGGCAGCGCACGCAGAGCCCTGACGATGTTCTCCGCCGCCTCGCCAGGCGCATCGGATCGAAGGGTCAGGAGGACGACGTGACGGATCATGCCTGCAGTTCTAGCCCGGGCCGAGGTCCAGTGTCCCGACCACGACCTCGCCGCCCTTCAGCACGGCCACAGGCGGGACGTCGGCCAGCACACCGATATCGGCGCTCGGATCGCCGTCGACGACGATCAGGTCGGCCAGCTTGCCCGGCTCCACGGTCCCGAGGTCGTGACCGCGCCCGACCATCTGGGCCCCGTTACGGGTAGCCCAGCCGATGACGTCGAGCGGGGTCACGCCGCCGTGCTCCACGTACAGGTGCAGCTCACCGCCGTACATTCCGTGTGCGAAGCCGACGGCCCCGTAGTCGTCACCCAGCACGAAGCGGACCCCGGCAGCCTGGGCCTTGGGAATGACGCCGTACATGTGCTCCAGGTCGGCCCGGATGGCACCGGCGGAGAAGCCGAGGCCCGATCCGTAGGTCTCGAGAAAGTGCTTGGGGAAGTGCAGCGACGGCACGACCGTGGCCCCCGTCTCGACCAGAGCGGCGATCACATCGTCGTCCATCTCGTCACAGTGATCGACGATGTCGATGCCGAGCTCGAGGGCCAGCAGGATGGCCGGCTTGTTGACCAGGTGGCCCCGGATGAGAGCTCCCCGCTCGTGCGCCGCGTCGATGGCTGCAGCCAGCTCGTCGCGGGTCAGCTCCATGCGATCTTTGGGTGAGGTGGTCCCGTGGCCGCCGGTCACGAACAGCTTGATGACCTTGGCGCCCCGTTTGATCTCCTCCCGCACACCCTGGCGGAAGGCGTCTGCACCGTCGCAGATCCGCACCGCGCCGGGAGCCGGCATGTTCCAGTGCCAGGGGACGGCGTCGTTGCTGTGCCCGGTCGTCGACAGCTCCCGCGACGATGGCCACAGGCGGGGTCCCGGTATCAGGCCATCGGAGATGGCCCGGTGGACGGCCGGCTCGATGTGGTGGGCCCCCCCGGCCCCCACCACCCCCGTGTAGCCCTGCGTCAGCGCGGTCTGGAGGTTCTTCGCCGCGATCAGCGCACTGTAGGCGGGCGGGTACTCGTCACCATAGGGAGCATTGGGCCGCGAACCCAGTTCGTGGTAGGTGGCGTGGAAGTGGCACGTCCACATCCCCGGCATGAGCGTGCGACCGCCCAGGTCGACCACCCGGTCGGCCCCGGCGCCCCCGACCGGCGAGGGCGCGGCCCCGGTCCGCACCTCGACGATGCGGTCCCCCTCGACGACCACGGTGGTGTCGGGGCGGGCCGGCCCGTAGCCGTCGATGAGCCGGGCGCCGGTCAGAGCGAGTCGCGTCATCATCGGTCCTCCCCGTCGTCGGTGACAGGGCGAACTGTAGCCCGGGTACTCGGTCTCAGTCGCGGGGCCGCACGGTCAGTACCTGCTCGGCCCGGCCCACCGGCCCCTCGACGTCGTGCAGGACGGTGGAGGTGAGCCCGAGGCCGGTGGCACCGAAGGTCACCCGGGTGTCGAAACCCACCCAGTCGCCTACCGGCAGACGGTGGAGGTGGACGGTGAGATCGACGTTGGGAAACAGCCACTTCTCCGGAGATTCCCGCACGGAGAGCCCGTTGGCGGTGTCGATGAGGGCCATCCAACGGGCCAATCCGCTGACCGGCTCTCCGGTGATCAGGTCGATCGGGCTGCGCACCCATGCCACGGCCCGGCCCGGCTCCGCGTCGGCAACCCGCCGGACCTCGATGGATCCGATGTAGCCGCCAGGCCACACCGTGCTCATGTCCCAGAGCGGCAGCTCGTCGGGGGCGGGTATCGGATCGACCCCCCCGCCGGCCACCGGGGCCGAGTCGTGGGGGGCCAGGCGCCAGGCTCGGGCGATGACGGCAGTGCGTCCCGCCTGCGCCACCCTGGCCTCCATCAGGGAGATGGTGCGGCCCGGCCGCACGGTCTCGACCGTCACCTCGAACTCCCCGACCATGACTACACCGAGGATGTCCATGCCGAGCCGACCGAGGACCTTGCCGTCGGGACCGGCCGCCCGCTCGATCTCGGCGGTGATCAGTCCGCCCATGGGCGATATGTGCTGCTCGGACACCGACCAGGCGCCGCTGGTCAGCTCGGTGGCCAGATACCGGCCTTCGGCCAGCCGGGTGAAATATCCCACCGTCACCATCGATCCAGCTTGCCCCATCGGGTCCGTCGGCCACGATTCCGTCGTGGTGGCCGTCTCGATGGCCGCTTCCGCAGAAGGAGGGTCACGATTCCGCAATTATCGTATGGCCACGCCCAGAGCGAGGAGACGACCATGAGCGAGATGACCGACCGATTCGAGATGGTGGCGGCCGGATTCGACCAGACGGTGCGAGCGGTTCCGCCGCAGCGGTGGACGGCCCAGTCACCGTGTCAGGGCTGGACGGCTCGCGACGTGGTGGGCCATGTGGTGCGCAACTACCGGAGCATCGCCGCCGAGGCAGCCGGCGACGAGGCAGCCGGCGACGAGGCAGCTGGCGACGAGGTCGGCGAGATGGGACCGGACGAGGACCCGGTGGAGGCCTGGTCGGGCGCCTACGCCCGCATGCGGGAGCTGGCCCGGGACCCTGAGGTACTGGCCCGGTCCGTCCCCGGCCCGGGCGGCCCCACACCGCTGGAGCAGGCGCTGGGCACTCTGATCAGCATGGACACCCACGTCCACAAGTGGGATCTGGCCCGGGCCGTGGGTGGCGACGAGACCCTCGATCCCGAGGTGGTTGCGCTGACCCTGCAGATGCTCGAGCCCATCGACGACATGATTCGCCGGCCCGGCGTGTTCGGACCCAGGCTGGAACCGCCGGCGGGTGCCGACGCCCAGACCCGGATGCTCTACTTCCTCGGCCGCCGGGCCTGAGCCACCAGACCTGACTCGCAGGCCGGCAGAGCCGGCTGATTCGCCGGCCGGCAGAGCCGGCTGATTCGCCGGCCGGCAGAGCCGGCTGATTCGCGCCGATGGCCGGGCGCCCTGACTCTAGGCTTGGGCCGGTGGCGACAGCCCTCCCCCACGGAAGCGGCAGAGCCCGGCCGCCCCGGCCGGTGTACCGGGCCGCCCGGCGGGCCGCCTCGTACGGCAAGCGGCGCCTCACCGTCCGCCTGGGTGGCCCCGACCGCACCAGGGTGATCGTGGTCCTGGCCGCCGTGCTGGCCATGGCCAGCGCCGACACCGCCACTGTCGGGGCTTCGGCCACCTCACTGCGGGCCGACCTGCACATAAGCAACACCGACGTGGGCCTTCTCGTCGCCGTCACCTCGCTGGTGGGCGCCATCGGGGCGGTGCCCTACGGCATGCTGGCCGACCGGGTCAATCGCACTCGGACGCTCACCATGTCAGTGATCTTCTGGGGGGTGGCCATGGTGGGCAGCGCCACGGCCGGCAGCTTCTCCGAGCTGCTCCTCTGGCGCATGGCCCTGGGCCTGGTGACGGCGGCCGCCGGACCGCCGGTCGCCTCCTTGGTCGGGGACTACTTCCCGAGTACCGAACGGGGCGTCGTCTACAGCTACATCCTGTCGGGGGAGCTCCTGGGCGCGGGGGTGGGGTTCACCGTCACAGGCGACATCTCGGCCCTCTCCTGGCGGGCCGCCTTCATCATCCTGGGTCTGGCCACCTTTCCACTCGGGTGGGTTCTGGCCCGGCTGCCCGAGCCGGACCGTGGGGGGGCCAACCCGATCGTGGCCGTCGCACCGGACGACCCGGCCGCGTTCTCCGGAGCCGGGCCGCCGTCGCCTCCGCCCCGTTCTCCCTCGTCACCCCCTCCCCCCCCGCCCCCGCGCCGGTCCGAACCAGCCGGGACCCAGACCACCGACGCCCAGAGGCTGGCCGCCGAAGCCGGCATCCTCCCCGATGAGGACATCCTGCGACTGGCCCGGACCCGCCGCATGGGCCTGGTGGCGTCCAGCCGTTTCGTGCTGTCGGTGCGCACCAATGTGGCCCTGATCCTCTCCAGCGCCTTCGGCTACTACTTCCTGGCCGGAGTGCAGACCTTCGGAGTGGAGTTCGTGCGAGGCCGCTACCACGTGGGGGTGGCCCTGGCCAACCTGCTGATGATCGCCATCGGGTCCGGCGCGGTCATCGGCGTGGTGGCTGCCGGGCCGGTGAGCGACGCCCTCCTTCACAAGGGCCATATCAAGGCCCGGGTCCAGGTACCGGGAGTCGCCGCGGCCCTGACGGTGGTCCTCTTCATCCCGGCCCTCCTGACCCGGAGCATGCTGACCGCCCTGCCCTACGTGATCCTGGCCGCGATGGCGCTGTCGGCGCAGAACCCACCCATCGACGCGGCCCGCCTCGACATCATGCCGTTCCGCTTCTGGGGCCGGGCCGAGGGGGTGAGAACACTGTTGCGCACGCTGGCCCAGTCGCTCGCCCCGCTCCTGTTCGGCTCCCTCTCGGATCTGATCGGGCTGCGCGACACGTTCATGATCATGCTGGCCCCGCTGGCGGCCAGTGCCTGGTTCCTCTTCCGGGCGACCCGTACCTACCCGACCGACGTGGCGACCGCGGTGGCGGCCAGTGAGCTGTTCACCCCCGACCCGGACCCTCGCCCCCGACGGCGATGACCCGAGGCCCTCGCCTGCTCCCCGAGCTCCATTTTCCGGCCCGCGTCTCAGCTTCTCAGGCGGCCCGCCGGTCGACGGTCTGATCGGCCCACACCGAGGCCAGCACCTCGGCGAACGAGGGCGGCCGACCCCCACGAGGTGAGGGGCTCTGGGGTGAGGGGATCGGGGCCGGCGGAATGAGCAGGGGATCGTCATCCAGCCACTGGCGAATCGGGCGGATCGGGGCGGTCCACAGGTCGTAGGGGGCGGGGCGGGCGGGCGGCGGCCGGGGGTCGCCGGCGGGGCGGCAGACGGAGCGAGCCGAGCCCTTCAGGGTGTCGAAGGCCGCCTGGACCCGGCGGAAAGCCTCGGCGCTGCCACCGGGCGCGTCGGGGTGGGTCGTGCGGGCGCGCCGGAAATAGGCCCTCTTGATGTCGTGGAACGAGGCGTCCTCGGGCAGGCCGAGCACGTCCGACGGGCTCCATCCCGCGTGATGCATCGCACATCCTTGTGATCTGTGGTGGCATCCGTGCCACGAGCGGATCCATCCGCTCTGAGCGGTTCTCGGCACCGCGGCCCAGCCCCTGGAGGATGGCGACAAGCCAGAAGCCCGGCCGGGGCCCTCGGTG
>JAKBAX010000478.1 GCA_021808785.1 Actinomycetes bacterium
TGTAGCGCGCCCGGCAAATCCCCCGGGCGCCGCCAGTTCGGCGGGCACCGAAGGCCGGCCCCGGCCAGAGGGGAACAAGTCGTCGAACAGCTCCGGGCGGGAACAGCCGACTGTGGTGCTCGGCCAAAAACGCGTAGTTCGATGCGGCCGGCACCAGGTGCGCACACAACGCCGAGGCGTCCAGAAATTGGCGGTCCGGGCGGGCAGAACCTTGCATCCCTTGATTCTCACCGGCCGCCGCCCGATCCGCGAAATCGACATGGGTCTCGACGACGTAGGCTCCAAGACGATGGAGATCGAGTTCGCCGGCTGCGAATGCGTGGTCGATCGAGGCGTACGCGTCGTGGTGTGCGCCGACGACCACTGCTGCTGTTCGGAGCTACCGATCGCCGAGACCGCACGTCGGATCGAGCCCCCCTCGAACGACTGACCTACCTCGCCGGGCAACGCACCAGCGAATGGCTCAGGAGTCTCCCTAGCTGTTCTCTACCCGGTAGCCATCCCTGCGCACCTTGGCGTGGGAACCCGCCAGGCCGATGAGGTCGCCAGCTAGTTCCGACGAAAGGTTCGCATTGTGTAACGCTGGGTGCACCGGGAAGGACCGACCGGTCCGGCCGCAGCCGTCGCGCACGGTGACGCCCCACTTCGGGAATCACCCACCTGCCACCGCTACCATCGAATGGGGCCGGACCGGCCGGGAGGAGGGGAACATCGTGGCGCCTGGTGAAACTCCGGTGGAGGTCGATCTGGATCCGTTCGAGCCGGCCGACGAGCTTCCTTACGAGGCCCTACGGCATCTGCGCCAGAGCTGTCCGGTGGCCCGTATTCCGGCCGGGTGGTACCTGACCCGCCAGACCGACGTGGCCGAAGCGGCGCGACGCGTCGACACGTTCGCAGCCAGCTTCCGGGCCCCAGGAGTGGTGGTCCCCGAAGAGGAGCAGTTCATCAACGAGATTGTGGGGCCGCGCCACGCCAGGGTGCGCAAGGCGATCAACGCCAGCATCGCCTACCACAAAGCCATGCGGGTCGAGCCGTTCGTCCGGAACCTCTGCAACGAGTATCTGGACCCGCTCATCCGCCGGGGCACCGGTGACCTGGTCGGCGAGTTGGCCGTGCCCCTCCCCATGAACGTCATCGCCTATCTGATCGGCCTCCCCCGCCAGGACTGGGAACAGTTCTGGCGGTGGAGCGACGAGGTGGTCCAGGGGACCTACCCCACGCAGTACCGAAACGAGCGAGGCGCCGGCCTGGCCGGCGCCCACCCCGAGTTCACCAGCTATGTCGACCGGCTCATCGCCGACCGCCGGCGACGCGTCGACGCCGGCGAGGCCTCCGACGACCTGGTCACCAGGCTGCTCTGCACCGAGGTGGATGGCCGGTGCCTCTCCGAGATCGAGGTGCGCTCCCAACTCGTCTTCTTGATCATCTCCGGCAACGAGACCACCCGCCATCTGATCGCCAACCTGCTCACGACCGTCGTCACCCACCCAGATGTCTTCGCCCGGCTCCAGGCCGACCGGACCCTGGTGGAGCGGGCCGTCGAGGAGTCTCTGCGCCTCCAGCCTCCGGTCCACGTTCTGCTCCGGAACGTCATCTCCGGCACCGACATGCTGGGCCCGACGATGACCGAGGGCGAGAAGGTCGTGTTCGCGGTGGCCTCGGCCAACCGGGACGACGCCGTCTACGAGGATCCCGATTCCTTCCGGCTGGACCGGCCCAACTGGCGCGAGCACCTCGCCTTCGGCGGTGGGCCACACGTCTGCCCGGGATCGGCCCTCGCCCGGATCGAGGCCCGGGTGGTCCTCGACACGGTGCTCGATCGGGTGGAGGCCCTCACTATCGAGGAGGGATGGGTCCGTCGCAAGGTTCCGGTCTTCTGGGCCAACGGCCCGGTCGATCTGCCCGTACAGATCAGAGGCCACTAGCGCCGTCTGCCGAGGGCGCCCGTCGGCACGGGTCCGGCCAGCGGGGTACAGGCAGGGGCCGGATCAGCCGATGGAACACGGGTAACCACCCGCCCGTCGAGGTCCCCCAATGAGACACCGCATCGCATCGCTCGCCCTGGAGATGATGGGATCGGCCGCGGTATGCGTTTTCGTCTATTTGGCCGAAGTCCTGATCGGTGCTCGACGGCGCCGCACCATCAGGCCCTGACAATGCGCTTGGTAGCGAAGAGGCTGCTCGCTGGAGCGGCCCTGGCTCTGGCCGCCACGGGCGTGTCGGGCCCGACCGCGCTGGCCGCCCCGCACGTCGGGTCGGATATCTCCAGCACGGCCACAACGGCCGACCCGGCGGCCCTGCTCGCCTATGTCAAGGCCAAGGCGGCCGCGGCCATCTCACTCCGCGAGAGCGCCCTCCAGGCCGCGGTGCTCGCGGTGGGGTCCAACCTGTCCTTGGCACCGGCCGACCGGGCCAGCCTGCAGAGCATCTCGAACGGCCAGGCCGCGGCCCTCGCCACGCTGGCCACCACGATCCAAGCCGACCCGACCGTCGTCCAGGCCAACGCCGACTACACCGCCATCTTCCTCAACTTCAGAGTGTTCGTCCTGGTCCTTCCGCAGGTCCGCCTGGCCGCGTCGGCCGACGACCTGACCGCAACGGTGATTCCCCGGCTCACCGATGCCCAGGGCCGCCTCGAAGCGCTGCTCTCGGGATTCGACTCCGCCAAGGACAGCGCGGCGGTCCAGGCGGCCCGGAGCGACTTGGCCAAGCAGATTTCCGTGATGACCACGGCCACCAGCGGAGTGGCCACCCAGGTTCTCGGATACCACCCCGGGGACTGGAACGGGAACCATGCCATCCTGGATGCGCCCATAGCCGCTCTGGTCAGAGCCCGCGCCGCGGCGACGGCCGCGCGGGGCGACATCAAGGCGATCGTGACGGCACTATCGTGATCCGGCCCCGGCGGCAGCGCCGGTTGGCCACGGCACTGGCCCTCGTGTCGCTCGGCGCCGTCGCGACGGGCTGCGGTGGAAGCGGCCGGGCCGGCACCAACCGGGCCGCCATCAGTGCGCCAACCGCGGCCCCCACCATTGGGCCGGAGGCGGTGACCGCACCATCGACCACTGCGACCCCTGACCCGCCCGCCGCCAAACCGGCC
>JAKBAX010000069.1 GCA_021808785.1 Actinomycetes bacterium
CCCCGCCCCGCCGGCCGCACCCGCCCCGTCGCCCCGCCCCGCCGGCCGCACCCGCCCGGCCGGCCGCACCCGCCCCGACCCCCGGCATCGGTCGGGGATGCCCTTCGGGCGTGGGTAGGGTTTGGCCATGAGCGAGCGCGACCTGGAGCAACTGGGCATCAACGTGATCCGAGGCCTGGCCATGGACGCCCCTCAGCGGGCCAATGCCGGGCACCCGGGCACCGCGATGGCACTGGCCCCCCTGGCGCATGTCCTTTGGACCCGGATCATGGACTACGACGCGTCGGATCCCGAGTGGCCCGACCGGGACCGGTTCGTGCTTTCCTGCGGCCACGCCTGCATCCTCCTCTACTCGATGCTGTACCTGACCGGCTACGGGCTCGAGATCGAGGACCTGGAGCAGTTCCGCCAGTTGCACAGCCGCACTCCGGGCCATCCCGAGGTCCACCACCTGCCCGGCGTCGAGGTGACGACCGGCCCCCTCGGCCAGGGGGTGGCCAATGGCGTCGGGCTGGGCATGGCGGAGCGCATCCTGCGCAGCCGGTTCGGCTCCGAACTGACCGACCACCACACCTTCGTGGTCTGCAGCGACGGGGATCTGATGGAGGGCATCAGCCACGAGGCTGCCTCTCTGGCCGGCCACCTGAAGCTGGGCCGGCTGGTCTACGTCTACGACGACAACCACATCACCATCGACGGCCCCACCGAGATCGCCCTCAACGACGATGCGGCCAAACGCTTCGAGAGCTACGGCTGGCACGTGGAAACCCTCGGCGAGGTGGCCAACGACACCGACGCCCTGGAGGCCGGCCTGCGCCGGGCCATGGCCGAGGAGGAGCGGCCCAGCCTCCTCGTCCTGCGCAGCCACATCGGCTATCCGGCGCCACACATGACCGACAACCCGAAGGCCCACGGCTCCCCCTTCGGCGCCGACGAGGTCCGCGCGACCAAGGAGATCCTGGGCCTGCCCCCGGACCAGGAGTTCTACGTCCCGAAGGAAGTACTGGACCTCTACCGGGGGGCCGGACGGCGGGGCGCGACCAAGCGGGCCGAGTGGGAGAAGCGGCTGAGCGCATACACCGGCGACCGCGAGGGCTGGGACGCGGCGTGGGCCCAGACGGGCAGGGTGGGATGGCAGGGTCACCTGCCCGTGTGGAAGGCGGGCGAGAGCATCGCCACCCGCAACTCGGTCAAGGCCGCGCTCAACGCCATCGCAGCCGGGGTCCCGGCTCTGGTGTCGGGCGGAGCCGACCTGACCGGCAACACCGGCACCAAGCTCGATGACGAGCCACTGCAGAGCTACGAGCACCCCGGCGGGCGGGCCGTGGCCTACGGCGTACGGGAGCACGGCATGGGCGGAGCCATGAACGGCATGGCCCTCCACGGCGGCGTCATCCCGGTCGGTGGCACGTTCTTCACCTTCAGCGACTACATGCGTGGCTCGGTCCGCCTGGCCGCCCTGTCCGAAGCCAAGGTTCTGTATTTCTGGACCCACGACTCGGTGGGGCTCGGCGAGGACGGCCCGACCCACCAGCCGGTGGAGCAACTGGCCGCGGTGCGCGCCATCCCGGGTCTGCGGGTCATCCGCCCCGCCGATGCCAACGAGTCGGCCCACGCCCTGCGAGTGGCGGTCGAACGCGACGGGCCCACCGCCTTGATCCTGTCCCGCCAGGAGCTACCGGTCCTCGAGGGCACGGCCGAGCTGGGGTCCAACCTGGAGCGGGGCGCCTACATCCTGGTGGAGGGAGCCGACGAGCCCGACGTGGTGCTGATCGGCACCGGCTCGGAGGTGGCGGTGTGCGTGGGAGCGGCTCTTCTGCTGGAGCAGCAGGGCATCGTGGCCCGGGTGGTTTCGATGCCGAGTTGGGACCTCTTCGACGAGCAGGACGACGATTACCAAGACGCCGTGCTCGGGCCCGGGGCGCCGGTGCTGGCGGTGGAGGCGGCCACCTCCTTCGGGTGGGCCCGCTGGGCCGACGACTCCGTCTCGATAGACCACTTCGGGGCATCGGGACCGGGCAAGGAGGTGCTGGAGGCGTTCGGCTTCACCCCGGAGAACGTGGCTGCCCGGGCCGCCCTGCTCCTCGATTCGATCGAGGGCTACGACGACGATTTCGACGATGAGGAGAACGACGAGTGACGACCCTTCACGACCTGTGCTCGGCCCAGGGCCAGAGCCCCTGGATCGACAACCTCAACCGGCCCAGCCTGCGCCAGGGGGGCCTGCAGAAGCTGGTCGACTCCGGCATCCGGGGGGTGACCTCCAACCCGACCATCTTCCAGAAGGCCATGGCCGGCTCGGACGCCTATGACGAGCAGTTCCGGCGGCTGATCGAGCAGGACTCGGTGGAGGCCGCCTTCTGGGACATGGCTATCGACGACGTCACCGAGGCCTGCGCCATCCTGCGGCCGGTCCATGACCAGGCGGGGGGGGCGGACGGCTTCGTATCGCTCGAGGTGGCGCCCAACCTGGCCAACCGGACCGACCCCACGATCGAGGCGGCCCGCCACCTCCACGAGCGGATCGACCTGCCCAACCTGATGGTGAAGATCCCGGCCACGGAGGAGGGTGTGCCGGCAATCCAGAAGATGATCTCCGAGGGCCGCAACATAAACGTCACGTTGATCTTCAGCCTGCCCCGGTATGAAGCTGTAGTTGAGGCTTACATCTCCGGTCTGGAGAAGCTGGCGGCGGCCGGTGGTGATCTGGCCTCGGTGCACAGCGTGGCGTCGTTCTTCGTCAGCCGGGTGGACACCGAGGTGGACCGCCGGCTGGAGAAAGCAGGAGCCGACCCGGCCCTGTCCGGCCGGGCCGCGGTGGCCCAGGCCAAGCTGGCCTTCGCCTTGTTCGAGCGGAGGTTCTCCGGCCCGCGCTGGGAGGCCCTGGCCGGCCAGGGGGCCCACCCCCAGCGGCCGTTGTGGGCCTCCACCTCGACCAAGAACAAGGCGTACCCCGACCTGCTCTACGTCGACAACCTGATCGGCCCCCACACGGTCAACACCATGCCCGACGCCACCGTGGATGCCTTCTTGGACCACGGGACGGTGGCCCGGAGCGTCGACGTCGACGTGGACGGGGCCCGGCGCCTGCTCGAGGACCAGCTGCCCGATGCCGGCATCGACATGGTCGACGTGTCCAAGACGCTCGAGCAGGAAGGCGTATCGTCGTTCGTCAAGAGCTGGGACGAGCTGATCCAGTCGCTGTCCGACAAGGCCAACGCGGTCAGTGGGACCGGCCGTTGAGCGAGGAGCCGCCCAATCCGCTCGCCGAGGGGATCGACGCCACCCGGCGGGCACCCCCCGGCGTGCTGGTCGTAGTGGGGGCGTCGGGCGACCTGACGGCTCGCAAGCTCCTGCCCGCCATCGAGCAGCTGTCGCGCCGCCGGCTCCTCTCCCAATCCTTTGCCGTCGTGGGAGTGGCCCGGACCGAACTGACCGACGACGGGTTCCGGCAGGTGATGACCGACGCTGTCCCCGACGGCGGTCCGGCCTGGTCCGACGTGGTGAAGCAGAGCCGTTACGTCACCGGCGACTACGGAGACGTCACCACCTTCACCAACCTGGCGCGGGTCATCAGCGAGGTGGAGGTCCAGATCGGGGCATCCGGCAACCGGACCTTCTACCTGGCCACCATCCCGGCCGTCTTCCAAGAAGTGGCCGACGGTCTGGGCGCGGCCGGGCTCAACCGGCCGCCCAACCCGAACACCGCAGTTCGCCTCGTGATCGAGAAGCCCTTCGGACGGGACCTGGACAGCGCCCGGGAGCTCGACGACGGCCTGCACCGGACCTTCTCCGAGTCGCAGATCTACCGGATCGACCACTATCTGGGCAAGGAGACGGTCCAGAACGTCCTGGCCCTACGCTTCGCCAACGCCATCTTCGAGCCCTTGTGGAACCGCCGCTACATCGACCATGTGCAGATCACGGTGGCCGAGTCGCTCGGGGTGGAGAAGCGGGGCGGGTTCTACGAGACCGCCGGGGCGCTGCGCGACATCGTGCAGAACCACGTGATGCAGGTCCTGTCGCTGACCCTCATGGAGCCGCCGGGAACCATCGACGCCCAGGGCATCCGGGACGAGAAGGTCAAAGCGCTCCGCTCCGTCGTGATCCCGACCCCTGAGGCGGTCCGGGCCGACGTGGTGAGAGCCCAGTACGACAGCGGCTGGAGCGAGGGAAAGGCAGTGCCCGCGTACCGGGAGGAACCCGACGTCAGCCCGAGCAGTGAGACAGAGACCTACGTGGCCATGAAGCTCATGTGTGACAACTGGCGCTGGGCCGGGGTGCCCATCTACATCCGGACCGGCAAGCGGCTCCCCAAGCGGCTCACCGAGGTGGCCCTGCAGTTCCATGGGGTACCGCACATGGCCTTCGGCGAGGCCGAGAGCCGGGACCTGCGGCCCAACGCCTTGGTGCTGCGCATCCAGCCCGACGAGGGGGTGGCCCTGCGCTTCGGCGCCAAGGTGCCGGGCCAGGCGTTCAACGTGCGAGACGTGTTGATGGACATGTCCTACGGCTCGGCGTTCATGGAGGACCCCCCCGAGGCCTACGAGCGGCTGCTGCTCGACGCCATGGTGGGCGACCCCACCCTGTTCATCCGAAGCGACGAGGTGGACCGGGCCTGGGAGATCGTCGACCCGATCCTCGACGCCTGGCAGGGACGAGCCGTCCCTCTGGCCGGCTACGCCTCGGGCACGTGGGGACCCCGCCAGGCCGACCAGCTGATCGATCGGGACGGGCGTCAATGGCGGACGCCGTAGCCGTCGACCACTGGACCGGCGAAGGGGTCCGCCTGTCCGAGGTGGTCGGAGCGCTGGCCGACCTGCGGGACCAGTCGAGCGACCACCATTCCTCGGCCCGCACCGCGGTCATGACGTTGGTGGCGGTGGCGCCCCGCGATGATCAGGCCTACGGGGCGACCGGCGCCCTGCGCAGCTTGGCCGGCCACCACCCGTCCCGCATCTTGCTGCTGCGACCCGACCCCGACTCGGTGGCCCACCTCGACGCCCGCACCACCCTCTACGCCCTCGACAACGAACACCACCGCATCAACTTCGAGGAGGTCCGCCTCGAGGTCGGCGGCCAGGCGGCCCGCCACCTGGATTCCCTGGTCGAGGCCTTCACCCTGTCCGACCTGCCGGTGGCGGTGTGGTACGTCGACTCCATACCCGAGGCGTCCGACCCGCTCCTGTCAGTGGCCACCGCCATCCTGATCGACAGCCGCGACGCGCCCGACCCGGGCCAGTTGCGCAGCCTGCTGGCCCTGGCCCGCCGCCGCACGCTCGTCGACCTGTCATGGAGCCGCCTGCGCCCGTGGCGGGAACTGCTGGCCGGCCTGTTCGAGCCGGTGGCCAACCGGCCGTGGCTGGATTCCATCGAGCGCGTCGACATATCCGGCAAAGCGGGTCCCCGCCGCCTGCTGGGAGGTTGGCTGACGGCACAGACCGACGTGTCACCCCGGCGCGTCTCCCTGCACGACGCCCGCCACGTGGCCGTTCAGATAGTGTGCCGCCGCGACGGCCGAGAGGCCACCTTCACCGTGGAGCGGATCGAGGGCCAGCGCCTGGTCGTGGCCGAGGGCGTGGTCCCCGGCGCCCCGGCTCTGCGGGCCAACAGCCTGTTGCCCGACGACCCGCTGGCCACCTCGCTGGCCACCGCCCTCACCCATCTCCAGCCCGACCCCATCTGGGAGCGGGCGCTGTCGGCCGCCACCGCCCTGACCGGCTGAGACCTACCCGGCCAGGCACCCCGCCGGCCCGGCGGAGTCATTGGCAGGGGTCCTGCATCTCCTAGTGTGCACGCCGTGAACGGTGAGTTGATCGTCGTGGACGACCTGCCCGGGGAATTCGCGGCGCGGGTCATCGCGGCTTACGAATCGCGCCCGAACGAGCTTTTCAGCTTCGCCTTGTCCGGCGGGAGCACCGCCCGCCCCTGCTACGAGCGGCTGGCCGCCGAGAGCACCGATGCCATCGACTGGCTGTCGGTCAACATCTACTGGGGGGACGAGCGCTGCGTGCCGGCCGACGACCCCGACTCCAACCAGCTCCTCGGCCGCCAGGCCCTGCTGGAACGGGTCGGGGCGGCCAATGCGGTCTACCCGATGAGCTGTGACGAGGGTCCCGACGCCTACCAGCTCCGCCTGGGGGAGATCGGCAAGCTCGACGTGATCCATCTCGGATTGGGCCCCGACGGCCACACCGCCTCCCTTTTTCCTGATTCCAGCGCGCTGTCCGCCGATCCGGGCCAGCTCGTAGCGCGCAACGTCGATCCGTCCGGTCGCAATGAGCACCCCCGAATGACCCTCACGTTCTCCGGGATCGCCCGTTCCCGGCTGGTTGTCTTCACCGTGGCCGGCGTCTCCAAGCGCCGGGCGCTCGAGGCGGTCATGGCCGGTGAGGACCTACCCGCCTCGCGTGTCACCGCCGACCAGGTCGTCTGGTTGGTCGACCGGGAGGCCGCCGCCGTCGATGGATGACAGCCGGGACCGGCTGAGCGAGCTGCTCGACTCGCTGGCCGTCCGGGCCAACCGGGACCAGCTGACCGAGATACTCGAGTCCGTCGTCCGGCTGGCCACCAACGGCACGGACCGACTGGATCTGAAGATCACCAACGCCGCCTTGAAGGAGATGACCGAGGCGTTCGCCATGTTCGCCCCCTACAAGACGGAGCGGAAGATCACCATGTTCGGCTCGGCCCGCACGCTGTCGAGCGACGCCTCCTACGGACAGGCCCGGGACCTGGCATCGGTGCTGGCCCGCCACGGGTGGTCCACCGTCACGGGCGCCGGCCCCGGCATCATGGCGGCCGGCCTCGAAGGGGCCGGGCCGGGCAAGGCCTTCGGTATCAACATCCGGCTGCCGTTCGAGCAGGGGGCCAACGACTTCATCAAGGACAATCCGAAGCTGGTCTCGATGAAGTACTTCTTCACCCGCAAGCTCATGCTGATCAAGGAGTCATTCGCCTACGCCGTCCTGCCCGGCGGCTTCGGGACGCTCGACGAAGCCTTCGAGCTGTTGACCCTGCTCCAGACCGGCAAGGCGGAGCCGGCCCCCGTCGTCCTGCTGGAAGCCCCGGGGGATCACTACTGGGAGGGCTGGGAGCAGTTCGTCCGGGAGCAGGTGGCGTCGCGGGGCCTGATAAGTCCGGGGGACGACCACTTGTACCTGATCGCCGAGACGGTCGACGATGCGGCGACCGAGATCCTGGGTTTCTACCGCAATTACCACTCTCTGCGGTGGGTGGGCGACACCCTGGTGCTTCGGCTCGAACGGCGGCCCACCGACGAGGAGGCCACCCGCCTCTCCCGCGAGTTCGCCGACATCATGAGAGGGCCGCTACGCGTGCTCGACGGCCCTCTGCCGGCCGAACGGCGCAGCGACGACTTTCCCGATCTGCCCCGCGTCGCGCTTCACTTCGACCGCCTGTCCTACCCCCGTCTGCGCCAGCTGATCGACGAGATCAACCGGCTCGACAGCGCACCCCCTCCAGTGGACGTCGTGGCCCCGTGAGCGCCGGGCTGGGGCAGCCGGTCGCCATTGGCGCCCGCACCGCCCCGTCCCGGGTGGTGTTCGGACCCCACGTGACCAACCTGGCCCACGGCCGGGCCCTGTCGGCGCGCCATATCGCGTACTACACCCGCCGGGCGGCCGGCGGGACCGGCGTGATCGTGACCGAGACGGCCTCGGTCACGGCCAACGACTGGCCCTACGAGCGGGCTCCGCTGGCCGAGCAGTGCCGAGCCGGCTGGCGCGAGGTGGCCCGCGCCTGCGCCCCGTGGTCGACCCTGGTACTGGCCGGCATCGGCCACAGCGGCGGCCAGGGCAGCAGCGCCTACTCGCAGGAGGTGATGTGGGCCCCCTCCCCCGTCGCCGACGTGGTCACCCGGGAGCCCCCGGCGGCCCTTGACGAGAAGGGCATAGGTGGGATCGTGGCCGCCTTCGGTGCCGCGGCGGCGCTGGCCATGGGCTGCGGCCTGGCCGGGGTCGAGGTGGACGCGGGCGCCTGGTCGCTGCTGCGCCAGTTCCAGTCCGGCTTGACCAACCAGCGGGCCGACCGATTCGGAGCGGACCGCCTGCTTCTCACCCGCATGGTCCTCGAGGAGGTGCGCCGCCGTAGCGGACCGGGCGCGTTGGTGGCTCTCCGCCTGTCCTGCGACGAGTTGGCCCCGTGGGCCGGCATCACGCCGGAGCAGGCGGCGGTGACGGTCGCCGAGCTGTCGGAGTCGGGCCTGGTCGACATGCTGACGGTGGTACGGGGAGGACCGTTCTCCACCAGTGCCTATCGGCCCGACGCCCACGCTCCCGAGTCGTTCAACCAGGAGCTGTGCGCGTCCATGCGGGCGGCCGCCGGCGGGCGGTTCCCGGTCGTGCTGCAGGGCAGCGTGGTGGATGCGGACCGGGCGGCCGACGCCGTCGAGGCCGGGGCCTGCGACCTGGTGGAGATGACCCGGGCGCTGATCGCCGACGCCCGCCTGCCGGCCAAGGTCAGAGCCGGCGCGGCCGGGAGGATACGGCCGTGCATCCGGTGCAACCAGGCGTGCCAGGTCCGCGATCCGCGCAACCCCATCGTTTCCTGCGTGGTCGATCCGTCCTCCGGCTACGAGGCGACCGAGCCCGCTCTAGCCGCCGCGGCCGATACCGATACCGACCCGTCGGACCCGTCGGACCCGTCGGACCCGTCGGACCCGGCGCCGGCCGCCGGCTCTCCGGTGCTGGTGGTCGGCGTGGGCCCGGCCGACCCGGCGCCGGCCGCCGGCTCTCCGGTGCTGGTGATCGGCGCGGGCCCGGCCGGGCTCGAGTGCGCCCTCACCCTGGCCGGCGGGGGCCGGCGGGTGCGGCTCGTCGAGCGGGCCACCCGAACGGGCGGCGCCCTCCTGCAGGCCGCGGTCGGATCGGGCCGGGACAGCTTGGCCGGGCTGGTGCGGTGGCAGTCGGCCGAAGCGGACCGACTCGGCGTGTCCACCGAGCTCGGCGTCAGCGCCGACGCGGCGCTGCTCGATCAGGCCCGCCGTGACGGCTGGACGGTCGTGCTGACCACCGGGGCCCGGCCGTTGGCCGGTCGGTACCCAGGCGCCGCCCAGCCGGTCCTGGACCCTCTCGCCGTACTCGCGGACCCGGCCGCCCTCCCCGACGGGCCCATCAGCGTGGTCGATACCGTCGGCGATGCGGTCGGGGTCCACCTGGCGGAGTGGCTGGCCACGGTTCAGGGCCGCTCGGTGACGCTGATCTGCCCCGACACGGTGGCCGGTACGCAGCTGTCGCGCACCGGGGACCTGGCCGACGCCAACGGCCGACTGCAGCGCGCCGGCGTGGACCGGCGCCTGCGCAGCCTGGTCCGGCGGATCGGGGCCGACTCGGTTCTGATCGAGGACTGCTGGACCGCGGCCACCTCCGAGGTTGCCTCGTCGGCGGTGGTCGACTGCGGGCACCGACTGCCCGAGGACCGGTTGTACGTGTCGGCGGGTGATCGAACCATGCTCCGGGCCGGCGACTGCGTGGCCCCCCGTTCGGCGCTGGAGGCGGTGCTGGAGGGTAGGCGGACCGCCCTGCGGATCCTCGGCACCGACGGCCCGGCGACCGAGCGCGATCCGGTGGCACCGGCCACGGTCACGGCGGCCCCGGCATGAGCGGGGGCGGCCGATACCGGCATCTCTTCACTCCCCTCCGGATCGGCTCCCTGACGGTACGCAACCGGATCGTCTTCTCCGCCCACCTGACCAACTACGCCACCCAGGACGGGCGGCCGAGCGAGCAGCACGCCGCCTACTACGCGGCCCGGGCCGCCGGCGGGGCCGGGCTCATCATCACCGAGGAGCACTCGACTCATCCCACCGACTGGCCCTACGAAAAGCTGATCCACGGCTTCCACGAAGAGGTCATCGCGGGTTACCGACGCATCACCGAGGCGGTCCACGCCCACGACGTCCCGATCCTGGCCCAGATCAACCACAACGGCGGCCAGGCGTCGAGCATGTACACCCGGCTCCCGGTATGGGCCCCGTCCCCGGTCCCCGACCCGTTGTTCCGGGAGGTGCCGAAGGCGGTGGAGGCCCACGAGATCGCCGAGATCGTGGCCGGCTACGCGCGGGTGGCGGGCCACTGCATCGAGGGCGGCTTCGACGGGATCGAGTTGCAGTGCTCCCACTCGTCGATCGTGCGCGGCTTCCTGTCCCCCGCCACCAACCTGCGCACCGACTCCTACGGCGGGAGCCTGTCCAACCGGGCCCGTCTCCTGGTCGAGATCGTGGCCGCCGTCCGGGAGGCCATCGGGCCCGGTCCGGTACTCGGCGTACGCCTGTGCGGGGACGAGCTGATCGCAGGAGGCACCACCATCGACGACGCCGTCGAAGTGGCCTGCATGGCCGAGGCCACCGGGCATGTCGACTACATCAACACCTCGATCGGAGTGGCCACCGCAACCCTCTACATGATCGAAGCGAGCATGCAGATCCCGCCCGGGTACGCCATGTTCATCCCGAGCGCCATCCGCCAGGCGGTGTCGCTCCCCGTGGTCGGCGTGGGCCGCTTCAAGGACCCCTTGCAGGCGGACCGGGCGCTGGCCGAGGGCCAGTGCGACCTGGTCGGAGTGGTCCGCGGCCAGATCGCCGATCCCGACTTCGCCGCCAAGGCCCGGTCCGGCCACTCGGAGCAGATCCGGACCTGCCTGTCCTGCAACCAGGAGTGCGTGGGCCGCATGGGCCTCAACCGTTGGCTGGGCTGCATCGAGAACCCGAGGACCGGACGCGAATCCGTGCCCGTAGCGGTATCGGCGCCGGCGCGCCGGCGCCGGGTGCTGATCGTGGGCGGCGGACCGGCCGGCCTGCAAGCGGCCACTACCGCCGCCGAGAGGGGCCACCAGGTCACGCTGCTGGAGCGCCAGCACCGACTGGGCGGCCAGATCCCGGCCGCCGCCAGCGTCGCATCCCGAGCCGAGCTGCTCGACATCACCCGCAACCTGGTGGCGGCAGTGGGGCGGCTGGGCGTCGACGTGCGCACCGGCTGCGAAGCAACGGCCGAGACGGTCGTGGCCCTCGCTCCCGATGTGGTGGTGCTGGCGACGGGGGCCCGGCCGGTACGCCCGTGGTGGGCAGGTGGGGCCGGGGACTTCCCCACCGTCATCGACGTACGCGACGTGCTCGAAGGCGCGAGCTCCCCCTCGGGCCGGGTCGTGGTGGTCGACGAGCTGGGCTTCCACCAAGCGACTTCAGTGGCCGAGCTGCTGGCCGACCGCGGCTGCCAGGTGGAGATCCTGACCAACGCGATGGTGGTCGGCCAGGACCTTGGTATCACGCTGGACCTCGAGACGTGGAACGTGCGGGCCCACGCCAAAGGGATCGGTCAGGCGACCGACCTCGTGCCCATGGGAGTCGGACCCGCCGACGGTGGTGGTGTGCGGCTCCAGCTGCAGCACCACCCGACCGGGACCGACCGCCACCGCGATTGTGACTGGATCGTCGTGGCCGGTCACCAGCAGCCCGAGGACGATCTGTGGCACGCCCTCACCTCGTCGGCCACGGAGGCGCCGGTGTACCGCATCGGGGATTGCCTGGCCCCCCGCCGGGCCCATGCCGCCGTGGTCGAGGGCTACCGGGTGGCGGTGGCCCTGTGACCGGGCCGTTGGCGGCCCCCGAGGGTGACCCTGTGACCGGGCCGTTGGCAGGGCCTGCGGTGGCGGTCGTCGTGGCCCGCCACGGACGGCTGCCGGCCGGCGCGGCCGAGGCGGCCGCCGAGGCGGGTGGCCGGGTCGTGCTGGTGGGGTCCGGTGTGGGCCCGGAGATGGCCGCCGCGTTCGGCGGATCGGCCGAGCTGTACTGGGCCCAAACGGGCACCGATCCGAGCCGTTTGGCCAGCGTACTGGCCCCCGGATTGGACGCCGTCCGGCTGGTGCTACTACCCGCCTCGCCCGACGGGCGCGACCTGGCCCCTCACCTGGCCCGTCGGCTGCGTCGGCCCCTGCTGGCCGGTGCCGTCCGGGCATCGGTGGAGGGCGACCGTATCGAAGCCGACCTGCTTCGCGTCGACGGTCGGGTGGTGGTGCCGGCGGCGGTCGGCCAGGCCGCGGTGGCCACCCTGTGGCCCGGATCCCGTCCTGCGCTCAGCGGCGACGGGCGACCCGCCGTCCACCACCTGGATCTCCCGCCGTGGCCGGCGGGCGACTCCTCCGTGGAGACGCTCGAGCTAGTGGAGCCGGACCCGACGACCATGGACCTGGGCGACGCCGAACGGGTGCTGGCAGGCGGGGCCGGGCTGATACCCCAGGGCAGCGACGCTCGCCGGGCCCGGGCGCTGTTCGAGCTGCTCATCGAGGTGGCGGGCGCGCTCGGGGCATCGGCCGGCGCCACCCGGGTGGTCACCGACGCCGGTTGGATGGACTACGACCGCCAGATCGGGACCACAGGGGTCACCATCCGACCGGACCTGTACGTGGCCCTCGGCATCTCCGGGGCCAGCCAACACGTGGGCGGCATCGGCGACCCGGCGTGCGTGGTGAGCGTCAACCTCGACCCATCCTGCCCGATGACCGGCCTGGCCGAGCTGGGTATGGTGGCCGACGCCACCGGTCTGCTGCTCGAGTTGGCCGGCCGGCTCGGCGTGGCCGTGCCCGACGACCTCCTGGAGCTGACTGGTGACCGATGAACAGCAGGCTCCCGACCCGCCGGTCTTCGACGCCGTCGTGGTCGGCGCCGGACCGGCCGGTGCCTCCGCGGCCCTGGCCCTGGCCCGCGCCGGCCGCTCCGTGGTCATGGTCGAGCGCGGTCCGTTCCCGGGGGCCAAGAACGTCTACGGCGGCGTGGTCTACGGGAGGGTCCTCGACGAGGTCATCCCCCACTGGTGGGAGCAGGTGCCGGTGCAGCGCTGGGTGGTACGCCGGTCGACCATGATCTTGACCGACACGCAGGCCGTGACCCTCGACGTGCGCTCGCAAGCGTGGGGCGCACAGCCTTACAACGGCATGACCGTATTCCGGGCCGACTTCGACAGCTGGCTGGCCCAGCACGCGATCGACGCCGGGGCCCGCCTGCTGACTTCCACGGTGGCGACCGGTCTGCTTCGCGACGGGTCCGGTCGGATCTGCGGCGTCCGCACCGACCGACCGGGCGGCGACCTGCGGGCCCGGGTGGTGATCGCCTGTGACGGGGTCAACTCGTTCCTGGCCAAGGAGGCCGGCCTCCTGCCCCGGGCGGATGCCACCCACATGACCCTCGGGGCCAAGGAGGTGCTGGCCCTACCAGCCGGAGTCATCGAAGAACGCTTCGGCCTCGGGCCGCACGAGGGGCTCGACATCGAGGCGGTAGGCGGTACCGCCGGCGTGCCGGGGGGCGGTTTCCTCTACACCAATCGCGACTCAGTGAGCGTGGGAGTGGTGGTCAGCCTCAACGGGCTGGCCGCGTCGGGGCGCCGCCCGGAGGATCTGATCGCCAGCTTCAAGGCCCACCCGGGTATCGCGTCGTACTTGAAGGGGGCTGAAGTGAAGGAGTATTCGGCCCACCTGATCCCCGAGGGTGGCTATTCGACCATGCCCGAGTTGGCCACCGACGGGCTCCTCGTGGCCGGTGATGCGGCGGCCATGACGCTCGCGGCCGGCATCTGGCTGGAAGGGGTCAACTTCGCCATCGGTGCCGGCCTGGAGGCAGGCCGGGCCGCAGCGACGGCCATCGGTACCGGAGACGTAAGTGCGGCCGGCCTGTCCGGTTACCGCCGGGCCCTGGAAGCCAGCTTCGTCCTGCGCGACCACAAGCGCCTGCGCCTGGCCCCGGATCTGGTGCTGTCGGATCGGATGCAGCAGCAGTACACCAAAGTGCTGTGCGACATCGCCGAGGACCTGTTCACTGTCACCAACCCGCAGCCCAAGCCGGGACTGGTGCGGATAATGCGGCGGGTGCTGCGCCGCCATCGCGTCCGTTGGCGGGACCTGGCCCGAGACGGGCTGGACACGGCCCGCACCTTCCGGTGAAGCTGGCCAGAGCATGAGCAACGGCATGGGCAGGTGGGCCGACATCTCCTTCGAGGCGCGCATGGCGACCGTGGAGTTCCGGGTGTCGGAGCGGGCCCACATCGTGGTGGACTCCGATGTGTGCCGATCGTGCACGACCAAGGTTTGCGTGCATGCCTGCCCGGCCGACCTGTTCGCGCCCACCGCCGACGGCGGCATCCTGTTCAACTACGAGCAGTGCTTCGAGTGTGGGACGTGCTACATGGTGTGCAACTCGGAGGGGGCCATCAGCTGGACCTACCCCGACGGCGGCCACGGCGTCGTGTTCCGTCACGGATGAAGAGGTCGATGTGAACCGGGGCGGCCCCATGGTCGCGGTCTGCGTGGCACCGACCGATCTGCGCCCGGAGGTGGACGACCTGACCGGGACGGTGCGCTCGGATCTACGGCGGGCCGATCTGCCGGCCGCCGAGGCGGCCGCCCTCGAGTACGGTCTGCGCATCGCCGAGGAGTGGGGCGGCTGGGTGCTGGTGGCATGCTGCGGCTCGGCCGCAGCAGACGACCTGCTGCGCGAGGCGCGGGCCCTCGGAGCCGAGGTGGTTCGTGTCGGGACGGCCCCCTCGCCGACGGCCGGGCCGCTCGGGCCGCTCGGGCCGCTCGGGCCGCACCCGGTCGCACCCGGCGACCTGGCCGGCCACCCGGCGGCCACGGCCGCCGCACTGGCCGGTGCCATCCGCGGCCACGGGCAGCCCGCGCTGGTGCTCTGCGGCGACCGCTCGGGGGGCGCCGGCGTGGGCGCCGTCCCGGCTTTCCTGGCCGCCGAGCTGGGCCTGGGCCAGTCACTCGGGCTGGTATCGGTGCGAACCGAGGGGGTGGGCCGGCTGGTCGTGGAGCGACGCCTCGACGGTGGTTGGCGAGAGCGGCTAGCCATCACGGGGCCGGCCGTCCTGTCGGTAGAAGGGGCCGGAGTGCGCCTGCGCCGGGCCGGCCTGGACGCCGTCCTCGAATCGGCCGGCGCTCCTTTCGACGTCAGATCGCCAAACGGGTCGCAGACACCGCCCGGAGAGCCCGTGGCGGGCGGCATGCACACCTCGGCGTCGCGTCCCTACCGGCCCCGCACCCGGCCGGTGCCGGCCCCGACCGGAGACGCCCACGAGCGGCTCTTGGCCCTGACCGGAGCGTTGTCTGACCGCGAGCCAGCACGGGTGGTGGGTCCGCTGACCGCGGCGGAGGCGGCCGACGAGCTACTGGCCTACCTGGCCCGGCGGGGTTACACGACCTGAGCGGCCAGCCGGTCGCGGCGCGCCGAGGTCGACCGACGGGTTGGGTGCATTTGTGAGGCCGGCGCCTGCCCGGCTCCACCGTCCCGATCCATTGTGTGCAATAGGAGGTGGATATCCCCTCCTATTGCACACTATTGATCCTGGCTCCGATATGTCAGGCCGAAACGCACCCGCCGCACCCGCCGCACCCGCCGCACCCGCCGCACCCGCCGCACCCGCCGCACCCGCCGCACCGGGCCTCCCGCACCCCACCCGCCGCACCGCACCCCCCACCCGACCTGCCGGACCCACCAGCGTCCGGTCGGGCCCGGACCCCCCATCGCCGATCGGTCAGCCGGAGTCGTCGGGCTCGGCCAGGATGGCGGCCGCCTTCTCCACCGCCCGGCGGGCCCGGGCCAGGCGCCGCTCGTCGACGGGCAGCTCCGAGCCGCCGGCGTCGATCGATTCCCGGAGACGCTCCATGGCCAGATCGGCCAGTTCCTCGGAGATGGCCTGCAGCCGGGCCCGGATGTCCTGGAACTCCCCTGCCATCAGAGCCTCCCTCCCCGGGCCGACAGCCCGGCCGAGCGGGCCACGATCTCCATGGGGTGCCGAACCTCGAGGCCGGCGGCGGCCAGCCACATGGCGCAGCCGGGGTTGGGACTGGCCACCACGTCGGCGCCGGCCCCGTCGATGACCTTCTTCTTCTCCGTCCGGATGGTGGACGCCAACGCCGGCTGCAGGACGCTGAACGCCCCGCCGGCGCCGCAGCATCGGCCCTCGTCGGGAAGCTCCACCAGCTCCCCGTAGGGGCGCAGCACGGTGCGGACGTGGCTCTCGGCCCGCTGGGCGTGGCGCAGGTGGCAGGGGTCCTGGATGGCGATTCGAAGCCGGGGGGCGCCCGGCATGGCTGCGGGCAGGCGGTCGGCCCGGGCCGCGATCCACTCCTGCACGTCGAACACCCGCTCGGAGAAAGCGGCGGCCTCGGAGGTGCCGAGGAGGCGTCCGTACTCCTCGAGCGCGGCGCCGCATCCGGCCGAGTCGACCAGGATGGGGGCCCGCCCGGGAAAGGCCGCCATGACCCGCCGGGCCAAGATGACGGCCCTGTCGTGCAGCCCGGCGTGGGCGTGCAGGGCCCCGCAGCAGGCGGCCCCGGGACCGGGCAGGGCGACCCCTACGCCCATGGCGGCGAGCACGGCGATGGTGTCGGCGTGCACCGGGCGCTGCCAGGCGTCCATGACGCAACCGGTCAGCAGCCAGACGTCGGAGCCGGTGGCCCGTAGCGGTCGTCGGCGCAGGGGGAGGACGGGGAGACTCATGCGGCGGGCCACTGCCGGCGGCACCAGCCGGCCCCGCTGGGCCAGCGCCCCCAAAGCCGACAGACCGGCGAGCAGGCGGGGGTGCTCGAGCACCCGGTAGGCCAGCCGTTGCCACCAGGGCACGGCCCGGGGCGCGATCGCCTGCCGGGAGGCTTCCATGAGCCGCCCGAACGGGACCGACGAGGGGCAGGCCGTCTCGCAGGCGCGGCACACTACGCAGGTCTGCATCATCTCGGCGAAGGTGTCGTCGGGCGGGGCCCCCTCCTCCACCGCCCGCATGGCCGCGATGCGGCCGCGCGGCGACCGGGCCTCCTCCCCCGTCGCCCGGTACGTGGGGCAATAGGCCAGGCAGAGGCCGCAAGACACACAGGCGGCCAGCTCATCGAGGTCGAGGGGCAGCACCCGGCCGGTGGTCACTATCCGATCCCGGCTGCTAGTGTCCTGAGTTGCTGGATAGGT
>JAKBAX010000479.1 GCA_021808785.1 Actinomycetes bacterium
GCCGGACACCGCCTACAGGTGTGACGCCCTACGCCGAGGGGCCTCCGGTGATCAGGGTCCTCTACGGGTTCGCCGCTCCGGTCCAAAGGGAGGTGCGAGCGGTCCTGCTCCTCGGAGGCGACAAGACCGACCTCGGGAACCGTTGGTACCCGACCAACCTCGCCGAAACTGAGCGGCGACTGACGGGTCTTCGTCGCACAGCGGGGCTGGAGGGTCGTGAGATGAGCGAGCCAAACCCATGGATACAGGAGGAGGAGATAGGGAGATGACTGACGCTCACCGGCGCCTGCCGGTTGATCATCGACAGACCGACGCACAGGTCGGCGGGGGAGGAGACTTCGAGGACGTCGCCGCATCCGCGGCTGCGCTGCGGGAACGGATCCTCGCCAACCCGACCGGCAGGGCTGCCTACGAACGTGCCGGCAAGGAGATCGAGCGTCATCAGGCGTGCCTGGCGAAGGTCCGCAAGTTGCGGGCTCTCGCCCAGGCGACGGTCGCTGAGGCGATGGGCATGGACCAAAGCGAGATCTCCCGCCTCGAGCGGCGGACCGATCTGTTGCTCTCCACGCTGCGCCGCTTCGTCAACGCCACCGGAGGGGAACTTCACCTCGTGGCGAGCTTTCCCGACGGCGACGTCGAGCTCCTGGTCGGCTCGTCGCCGTTCGAAGGGCCCGGTGCTCAACCCCTGCTCGACGCGTGAGTCGTGCTACATTCGTGCCACAACAACCGGTCAAATCTGGTCGCAGCCGGGGGCACACGGTCAAGCCGAAACGCCGTCTGAGCAGCCTGAACACGCGAAGCACCAGGTCGGCGAAGGGCGCGACAGCCCCCTCCCAAGTGAGAACGCGGGTTCGATTCCCGTCGCTCGCTCACAACAAGGTCCAGCTCAGAGCCTATATTTCTGGTGTTAGCCCCGGTAGGTATCGACTGGCGTGCCACATGCGTGCCACACCACCAGGGCCATCCTCGGGGCCGAGCGTCCCGGACGGCACCCCGGCGGCTCGGTCCTGTTGTCTCCTCGCCGCCGGTCAGCGGTTCCGTCGATGTGGCGACGCCGGCTCGTCCGACCGTCCCCAGGGTTGGCCGGATCGCCGGTTTTGCGCTCACGACGCGGCTGCGTTGGGCGTCGGCAGGCGTAGTTATGAGCGCCGCTCGCGCGGGTCCTGTAGTGACCGTTCGGAGCGCGCGTCGGTGCGCCCCGTCTGAACAGGTGCTCCACGGAGGGCCACGCCCGAGCCGTCCTGTGCTCGCTGTCATGACCGGTCAGCGTCGGACGAGCTAGGACCGGAGGGCGGGATCTGGCGTCGCCCACCCATGACAGCGATTCGCCGGCAAGGCCGCTCATTACCTCGTCGCGCGCGGGGGTAGGAACGTCCTGCGATGGGACACGTGGGCTCGGGCGACTACTTGCGGCGAGCGACCGAGCTTGTCCGGCGTTCCGTCCTTGGACGGCTGGGCATTGCCCATATCGGAGGTGTATCGATTCTCTGTATTCGACGACAGGTGCGCCAGCCCGCTGCTCGGTGACCCGGCCCACGGAGGGCATGACTACCGAGTCTGTGCTAGGGAGGAGGGACCCGCTACGTCGGCTCGCGGCATAATGTTTTCGCGAACCGTCCCGAGGGGCCGGCCGAGGTCGTGAGGGGCCGCGCGTCCCGACCCCTCGCGAGCGTCGAGCCTTCGCAAGGCTTGACGACTCTGGCGTCGACGCGGTCCACAGCCACTGCGGGATCGAGCACCGGACGGACGGCTGCCCGGTCGAGGCGGCTGTGGCGTCGGCAACGACCGGCTCATTCCAGCGCTAGTCTCCCCGCTGGTCGGGGGTCTCTAGGCGGCGACAGTCCTCGCGATCTTCGTCCCCCATAGAATTGAACTTTCCGAATGGAGCATTTCTGGATGGGGGTTTTTAGCGTTGCCGTCCAGGGCCGGTACGTGGGTTGCGGTCAGAGAAGTGCTGCGAAACAGGGAGACGCTCAAGGTGAACCGTCAGACCATGCGTACCCGCCCTTCTTGCGAACCCTGGCGGGTCGCATTGACATGGCCTAGTTGTCGCCCCGGGATGAGGTCCCTTCGGGAGGCGCTGCTCTACCGTTGCGGGATACCCCTCAGATCACCCCCGACCCATACACCACTCCTCGGGACTCAACTCCGTCAGCTCCCTGTACCCGGAGACGCCCCTGATGTGGGAGAAGTGGGGTGAAGCCGACTCCGTCCCGGCCAGGGACCTCCACCGCACCCTAGCCTTCCTCGGCATGCCAGAACGCCACCGTGCCCCGCTCCACCCCCAGACCGTAGGCAGGCGCCGGATCGGACCGCCAGGAGGTGTCCCCGCCGCAGGGGCCGCGACCCATCCCGCTCTCACGGCTAGGACCTCTTGGCGCATACCGACGGCTCTGATCCTTTGCGAGACTCACCTTTCCGAGCAGAACACACCGCCCAGATCGCCAGCCCGGGCTGGCCCTGACCGGCGCCCCGACGGGCACACAGATCGGCACGTATGGCGTCTCCTCCTGATGAGCGGGCGGCGGTTCATCCCGGCAGCCGACGTTGTGATTGCCGGCAGTACGGGGAGGCGCCAGCTCGGTCAGAGTCGACGTATCTCGAAGCGTCCTTCGAGGTGCGCAGCGAGGGCCGTCATGTCGCCCGGGTCCGAGGTGAGGATCTCCACCGGATCCCCCCGGGCGGCGGCGCGCTCGGCTGCTACGGCCACGCATGCGTCCACTACTGAGGCTGCCGCTACCGAGGCGCGCAGCTCGGCGGCTCGGTCGGCACCGTGGCGGTCCAAGGCGTCGTCGTCGACAACGAGCCGGTTGGCGGACGCAGCAGGACCGGCGCGCCGGTCCCAGCCAGCCTCGACCCTGACGGCGCTGGGAACGACCGAGCCGCCGTCGGCGGCTGCCAGAGCCTCGATCACCTGGCAACGCTTCGCCGGCGGGCCGCGAAGCAGGGCGCTGACGGCTTGGTTGTCCAACACCAGGTGACGACCGACGGGTCGACGATGCGCCATCAGGCGCTGCGTCTGCCCACGCCGGCCACCAGCAGCTCGACGTAGCCGAGGACATCGTCGACGGTGTCATCAAGGGCGGTAAA
>JAKBAX010000480.1 GCA_021808785.1 Actinomycetes bacterium
AGCACCGGTCGTTCCCCTGGGAGTCCGACCTCGCGCCGGCCCCCGTCGACCGGTACCTGAAGGGAGGCCTCAGGCTGGTCGACGGGGGGGCCGTCTACACCTCGCAGCTCGACTCGGGCTGGTGCTCCAACTACGGCTCGTACCACGGGGGGGCGGTCGGGCTGCTCATCACCCGGGCGGTGCGCTACGCCGCCATCGCCGCGTCACCGCCGGAGGTGGAGCAGGTGCCCATCTCGTTCAACATCAACTACGTGCGCCCGGTCATGGTCGTCCCCGAGCCCATGGATGCGGTGGCCCGGGTGATCGCCGTGACCAGCCGCTTCGCCACCCTCGAAGGCGAGCTCATCCTGCCCTCGGGCAAGCCGGCGGCCCGCTGCCGGATCATCCACCGGCTCGTGCCCAGGGCCTGAGGGTCCCTGCGGTGGGCCACGAGCCGGCCCCGCGTTTCGAGAGCGGGGCCAGCCCGGCCGTCGGGGGCTTCAGCTCTCCTGATCGGGGGGGCGCCCCGGCTTGGGGGCGCTGCCGTAGCGGCGGTAGTAGTCCCGCCAGATCAGCCGGTGCACCGGTACCAGCCGGGGGATGGACCGCAGGCCGGGGATGACCGGGATGAGTATCAGCCCGAGGGACAGAAGCATCATCAGGGCCCAGACCAGGGCGTCGGCGTTACCCGAGTGGTTGAACGGCGAGATCTGGTACCACATGGTGTAGAGCCACAGCCACGCCTGGCCGGGGTAGTTCCCGGTCTCGTTCATCATCCCCCACTGGTTGCCGGTCAGATGCTGGGCGTTGGCCAGGTCGGCGAGGTAACCGCCGTCGGCGAGGAAGAGCAGGGGCTTGGTGTAATTATCCTGGTAGAAGCCGCTGCCCTGATTGACCAGTTGGCTGTCGAGGGCGCCCTCCTGGGCCAGCGACAGGAGGCTGGCGGTCATGGTCGGCACCGGCCCGTAATCCCCTGCGGCCACCTGGCTGGGGTCGCCGTTGGGGGCTTTGGAGATGGCCGTGTCATAGGCCGAGGCCCACGCCTGCTGCTGGGACGACGAAGCCGCCTTGTAGCGGGCCAGGGCGGCGGTGAGCGTCGGGTTGCCGGTGATGGTGGACAGCGGGGCGATCACGAAATCGTTGGCCGGGTCCACTGGCTGGTGGACGCCGATCCATTTCTGCATGTGCAGGAAGAAGATCTGCTGACCGTTGCCGGCGGTGTTGTAGGGCGGTCCGTAGCCGGCGCTGACGCTCGAACCGTCGAGCTCGGTGACGGCGGTGGTCACGAAGTCCGACGGGTTCTGGCGGGCCCATTGCTGCAGGGTCACGCCCTTGTCGTCAGGGGAGGAGAAGACCAGGGCCAGGAGGCCGGCCAGCAGGCCCATGACCACCAGGGCCACGACGAACTCCTTGACCAGGTCGTAGGGCCGCTTGGGGCCGGTCCAGGTCCCCGGCCGGACCTGCGCCGGGGGGGAGGGCGGCGGGGTGGGAGTCGCAGCGTCCTCCGGGGGGGCCTCGGGGCTCATCGTGGAGGCTTCGGCAGCGCTCACCGGAAGGCCTTCGGATCGGAGGTCGGCTCACCGTCGGTACCGATGCCGATGGGGGGCACCACGCCTCGGAGGCGGACCATGACGATGTGGACCACGGCGAGGACGCCGACGATCAGGGGCAGCAGGACGATGTGCCACAGCAGCATCTGGCCCACGTTGAGCACGTTCCAGAAGGCCCCCACGCCGGTGCTGTTGATGCCGTCCTTGGCCTGGGTGGCGATCCACTGCGAGTCGAAGTTGGTCTGCACCAGATACCCGGTGAAGGCCGTGCCGATGGACAAAAGGAGGGCCAGGACGCCGGTCACCCAGGTGAGCAGGCGCCGGCCCCGCCACGCGGCCATCCAGAACTTGCCCCACAGGTGGATGACCATGACGAAGAAGAACAGCTCGACGCTCCAGAGGTGCAGGCTGTTGACGAAGTGGCCGACGGCGGTGGTGTGCCACCAGTGGAGGCCGCCGATGGCGAGCACCGTCCCGGAGGCGATGATCATCACCAGGGCCGCCAGGGTGGCCACCCCGAACACGTATATCCACGAGGCCACGTAGGCGGGCTGGGTGTCGGGCAGGAGCTGGTCGGGGGGCAGGGCCGAGACCAGCCGGTCGCGGGTGGCGCCGGTCCAGCTGCGGCCCGTCGGGGGGGCGCTCACCGGTCGTCCCTGTGACCCGGGAAGGGCACCACCAGGGCGGCCACGAACACAGTCAGCATCAAGAGGATGACTATGAGGTTGGCCAGTGACATCTGGATGAAACCCCAGTGGATGTAGTAGCCGGTGCCGTTGAGCCCGACCGCCAGTATCCCCGGGGATGAAGTGAGAAGCTCCATACCGCGACCTCCGCTGTTGGCTTGCGTTTCGGGACTGTAGACCTGCTTCGGCGGCGCCGGGAGAGTCGAAATGCCCTATACAAGGTCCCGTACCGAGCAAAGTACCTAAAGTATCTATCGGTCAAGAGGTGCTGAGCATGACGAGCGCCGCTTTTCGCCTGATCACGACTTAGGTCACTTGGAGATTCCGGAGGCGGAAGGGGGCAACCCGAACTCCGGCGACCCTTGAGGTAGCGTCGCTGCTGTGAGCCGGCGCACCGTCACCCTCCGGCCGCGCCGACCACGTCGGTCCCGGGTGGGACACGCGGGGCCAAGCCGGCGGTGAACACCAGCCACCTGCTCCACACCTACGGCTACTACGCGGTGTTCCTGCTGGTAGGGGCCGAGAGCCTGGGCATCCCCCTCCCCGGCGAGACCATCCTGATCACCGCCGCGCTCTACGCCGGCAGCACCCACAAGCTCTCGGTGTACGGCATCTTCGCGGTGGCTGCGGCAGCGGCCATCATCGGCGACAACATCGGGTTCTGGATCGGGGACAAGGGCGGTTACCGCCTGGTCCGGCGCTACGGGCGCTACGTGCGCTTCGACGAGGCCAAGGTGAAGGTCGGCCGGCTGGTGTTCGACCGCCACGGCGGCAAAGTGGTGTTCTTCGGGCGGTTCGTTTCGGTGATGCGGACCTACGCGGCGTTCCTGGCCGGCACCATGAAGATGCACTGGCGCCGCTTCCT
>JAKBAX010000481.1 GCA_021808785.1 Actinomycetes bacterium
AGTAGAGGTCGATGTGGTCGACCCCGAGCCGGGCCAGGCTGGCGTCGCAGGCCCGCCGCACGTAGTCGGGCCGACCGTTGATACCGACGCGGGTGCCGTCCTCGCGCCGCTCGTTGCCGAACTTGGTGGCCAGTACAACCTCGTGGCGCCGGCCGGCGATGGCCCGGCCCACCAGCTTCTCGTTGGTGAACGGGCCGTACATGTCGGCGGTGTCCAAGAAGACCACGCCGGCGTCGAGGGCGGCGTGGAGCACCGCCACGGACTCGTCGTCGTCGCCTCGACCGTAGAACTCGGACATGCCCATGCAGCCCAGGCCCTCAGCCGAAACGTCGAGCGCGGCTCGACCTGATCCCAGGGTGCGGTGGGCTACGGGCATGGTGGGCCTCCTCGATGGTCGGGGGGTTCCCAACCTACCGGGGGGAGGTGGCGGCGCGGCCGGCCTGTCCCTTTTGTCCGGGCGGGGCGGGGGCGAGGGTGGCGATGATGACCTTCGGCCCTAGCGGACCTCACCGCCGGGGGGATGAAGATTAACGCTGTTAACGCAGCGCTGCTGCCCGCAGTGGGAGGGACCGCAAAGTGGCCTCGGACAACCTCGGCGAGCTCGAATCCCTGCTCGCCATCACCAACCTCGACGGCGACTCGCCCGAACACCGGGTCGACTCCCGCTACCAGACGGTGTTCACCTGGAACTACGACAAGGGCGCCCGCTCCCGCCTGGACCGGCTCTACGAGAAGGCCAAGACGGCCCAGTGGAACGCCCGCACCGACATGGCCTGGGACACCGACGTCGACCCGGAGCGGGTAGTGCGCTCCAACCGGGAGCTGATGGGAGCCAACGGATTGGACGTCGACGTCACCGGCACCCCCTTCGAGCGCTGGACCGACGATCAGTGGGTGCGGCTCGGGATCGAGAGCCAGAACTGGATGCTGTCGCAGTTCCTCCACGGCGAGCAGGGAGCCCTGATCTGCACCGCCCGCATCGTGGAGACGGTGCCGTGGATCGACGCCAAGTACTACGCCTCCACCCAGGTCATGGACGAGGCCCGCCACGTCGAGGTCTTCAGCCGCTATCTCGATGACAAGCTGAACGGCCGCTACCCCATCAACGTCCACCTCGGTGCCCTCCTCGACGACATTCTGAGCGAGGACCGCTTCGACATGACCTACCTGGGCATGCAGATCATGGTCGAGGGACTGGCCCTGGCCGCGTTCGGTTTCATGCACGAGACGACCACTGAGCCGCTGCTCAAGGACATCCTGCGCCACGTCATGTCCGACGAGGCCCGTCACGTCGCTTTCGGGGTGCTCTCCCTGCAGGAGTTCTACGCCGGCCTGTCGAGCGCCGAGCTGATGGAACGCAAGGAGTTCGCCTACGACGCCGCGGTGCGCATGCGCGACCGCTTCATGCAGCAGGAGGTGTGGGAGCGGCTCGGCGTACCGGTGAAGGACGCGGTGCAGGTGATCACCCGTTCACCGGAGCGGCAGATGTTCCAGCGCATGCTGTTCTCCAAGATCGTGCCCAACTGCAAGAAGCTGGGCCTGCTCGACCAGGGCGGCACGTGGCTGCGGGACCGCTTCGGCGAGCTCGGCGTGATCGAGTTCGAGCACCTGGCCGACACCGGGGACGAGTACGAGGCTCTGCAGGTCGCCTGACCGGAGGGCGGCCGCCCGGTGCAAGAACACGGGATCGGGGTAACACGCCTGCGGGTGGATCAGTTTGGTGACCCGAGGAGGACCGATGCCCGACGTGTGCGACCTGATTCTCGATGACCACGAGGAGTTCCGCCGCCGCTTCGCCGAACTCGACGAGCTGCGCGGCCAAGGCGGCGAGGCGGCCCTCCTCGAGCCGGTGTGGGGTCCGCTGGCGGCCAAGCTCGAGGTGCACGCATCGGCCGAGGAGGAGATCTTCTACCCCCGCCTGATGAAGGAGGGCAGCCGGGCCGAGGAGGAGACGTCCGACGCCATCGACGATCACAACGAGATCCGCGACGCCATCCGCCGGGCCGGCTCCGAGGCGACCGGCTCGGACGGGTGGTGGGGCGCGGTGTCGGCCGCCCGCAAAGCCAACAGCGACCACATGGCCGAGGAGGAGCGCGGCGCCCTGGCCGACTTCCGGGTCCACGCCGCCGCCGAGCAGCGCCAGGAGATGGGCGCGATCTGGGTCGACTACGAGGCCCGCCATGCCGGCGGGCGGGGCGTGGACACCACCGACGAGGACAAGGACGCTTACCTGTCCCGGCACCGCTGAACGCCCAAGCGCGGCACTACTACTGAGCGCCGCAGCGTCAGTAGGAGTGCCAGGCGCTCGACCCAAGGTCGGGGAGGCCGGCGGTGATCACCCCGGCGGGGGTCAACGCCCAGACCTGGTTGGCGATCACGACGGAGCGGCTGGCGGGAAGCTGATCGTGGGCCAGAGTGGCGACCCGGGCCAAGGTTCCGTCACCGGCGATGCGGTAGGCCGCCAACCCGGAGCCGCCAGCCTGATACGGGTAGACCATGGCGCCGCCGGGGTAGACCGGCGGGGTGCTGTCCACGGCCAGGAGGGCCAGCCCGGCCGGGGCCCAGTACAGGAAGGCGTGGGGGTCGTAGCCGCCGGCCACGTACTGGTAGCCGGTGGCCAGGGTCGACTCGCTGATGCGGCTCGGGTGGGCGGGGTCGGAGACGTCGTAGGTCGCCACGACCAGACCCGACGGCTCGCCGTCGGTGATCTGCACGCCAACTCCGAGCAACCGGCCGGCGGGCAGCGGGTAGAGGAACTCCGAGAAGCCGGGCTGGTCGAGCTCGCCGGCGAGGACCGGGTGGCTGGGGTCGGTCAGATTGACGACGTACAGGGGGTCGAAGGTCCGGTAGGTCACGACGTAGGCCTGGTCGCCGATGAAGCGCACGGCTCTGATGAACTCCCCCGGCCCGAGGTTGCCCACGGCGCCGACCGTGACCAGCCGGTTGCCCGACGGTTGGAGCACGGTGATCTGCGACTGGGTCGACCCGTCCGGCGTCTGCGAGGTGGACGCCACGCGGAGCAGACCGGCCGCCGTCTCGTCCATGGCGTAGGAGTTGATGAGCCAGCCGGGCAC
>JAKBAX010000482.1 GCA_021808785.1 Actinomycetes bacterium
ATGATCTTGTTGGTGACCCGGATGCTCCCGCCGCCGCTCTGACCTCCCTCCCGATTGGCCAGGGCGATGAGGGCGCCCTCCCAGCCGAGCAGGCCGGCCAGGGTAACGATGAACGAGGGGACCCGGAGGAAGGTCACCAGTGCTCCTTGGACGGCCCCGATGACGGTGCCCACGAGGAGCCCGGCCAGTATGGCCACCCACCACGGGTGGTTCCCCGGCGGCGCCGCGGTGGCCACCGCCACGACGGCCGACACCCCGCCCACGTAACCGATCGACAGGTCGATCTCGCCGAGGAGCAGGACGAACACCTCGGCCATTCCGAACAGGATGTAGGTGGCAGCCTGGGTGAAGAGGTTGGTCAGGTTCGACGCCGAGAGGAAGATGGACCTCTCGACCTGGAACACGATGACGATGACGACGAGCCCGGCCAGGACCGGCAGCATCCCGCTGTCGCCGTTGCGGATGCGCAGGACCCAGGCCCGCATGTACTCGCCGAGGTCGTTGGCGGTGGCCTCGGGGCTGAGCCGGAGAGCGACCTCGGTGGGCGGAGCCGCCTCCACGCCCTGCGGGCTGGGCTCCCCGGTCGTGGCGGCCGAGGAGGACTCTGAGGTGGAAGCCATGCGGATACCTAAGCCGTCTCGCTCTTGCCGACGGAGGAACCGTCGAACTTACCGGTGGTGATGGAATACACGGCCGACTGCTGGTCGAACTCCGAGGCCGGGGCCTCTACGGCCAGCCGGCCCAGGTACAGGATGGCGATCTGATCGGCTACTTCGAACACGTCCACCAGGTTGTGGGAGATGACCAGCACCCCGATGCCGCGAGAGCGAAGGGTCTTGATCAGGTCCAGCACCATCGCCGTCTGGGCCACGCCGAGAGCGGCGGTCGGCTCGTCCATGATCACGAGGCGGGCGTTCTGCATGACGGCCCGGGCCACCGCCACCGCTTGGCGTTGACCGCCGGAGAGCGACCCGACCTGCTGGCGGATCGAGCGGACCGTGGTGACCGACAGGTCGCCCAGGGTGTCGCGGGCCTGCTTCTCCATGGTCGCCTCGTCGAGGACCCGGTAGGAGGTCTTCTCGCGCCCCAGGAACATGTTCTGGACGATGTCGAGGTTGTCGCAGAGGGCCAGGTCCTGGTACATGGTGGCGATACCGAGGGCACTGGCCACCTTGGGGCCCCGGACCCGCACCGGGTGGCCGTCCCAGTAGATGTGGCCGAGATCCGGCTCCCAGATGCCGGCGATGGTCTTGATGAGGGTCGACTTGCCCGCCCCGTTGTCGCCGAGCAGGGCGGTGACCCGGCCGGGCGCCACATGCAGGTCGACCGAACTGAGCGCCTCCACCGCCCCGAAGCGCTTGGTGATGCCACGGGTCTCTAAGAGCCAGCCGCCTTTTCGCTCCGACGCGTCGGCCCGCCCCGCGTCAGCGGGGCGGGCCGGGGCGTCGTCTGCCGGGAACGTCACCCGTTCCTAGCCGGAGATCCCGGCGGAGGTGCATGCCGACTTGTACTGGCTGGTGCACAGCTGCGAGGCGGTGACGAAGCCGTCGGCGATGATGGTGGAGTTCATGTTCTGTGTGGTCACCCATTCCGGGTTCAGCAGGACAGAGGGTACCTGGGTGTTGCTCACCGTGTCGGCTGTCTGACCGTTGACCAGGCTGCTCGGCGGGGTCTGGCCGGCCCGCAGGTAGATGGCCAGGGCGGCGGCCGCCTGGGCCTCCTCGTAGATGGGCTTGTACACGGTGCCGCACTGGTAGCCCAACAGAATGTTCTGAAGGCCGACGAGGGTGGCGTCCTGGCCGGTGATCGGGAACGACTTGGACGGGATGTGCAGCGACTGCAGGTACTGGATGATGGGCGCGGCGTTCTCGTCATTGGGGACGAGGGCGGCGTTGGCGTTCTTGTGGGCGGTGTAGGCCTGCTCGAACTCGGTCTGGGCCACGCTCGGCGTCCACGTGCCGGCCGGCTCGGCCACCCGGGTCCAGCCCCCGCCGTTGAACTTCGGGTTGAGGATCTGGTCGTAGCCCTGGGCGAAGAGGGTGGCGTTGTTGTCGGTCGGGTCGCCCTTCATCTCGATGACATTGGGGCTCGACACGTTCCACGCCGCGGCGCACGAGACCAGACCCTGGCCGAGCAGGTTGCCGACCTTCACGTTGTCGAAGCTGACGTAGTAGGAGCGGTCACCGCCGAGGGTCAGGCGGTCGTAGTCGATGACGGCCACGCCGTGCTGCTTGGCGTAGCTCTCGACCTGGGCACCCACGCCCTTGTCCAGAGGGTCGATCACGAGGACGCTGGCCCCGGCGGTGATGTCGGACTGGGCGTCGGTGAGCATGGTCGGGTCGCTCCCCTGGGCGTTTTGGATCTTGAAATCGGAGGAGCTGAGCCCGGCCTGCTGGAAGGCCTTGGTCAGGTAGGGGGCGTCGAACTCGGTGTAGCGGGCCGACGAGACGGTGTCGGGCAGGATCACGCCGATGCTCCCCTTGCCGGCGCTGGCGACGCTCTTCAGCTGGGCCATGGCGGAAAAATCACGGGTGAACGAACTGATCGAAAGCGGCCCCGCGCTGCCGCCACCGGTCGTGGTGGCGCTCGACGAGGCCGACGAGCCGACTGTGGTGGTCGAGCCGGTGGCGGCCGGTTTGCTGCTACTGCTGCAGGCGCCGGCCACCAGGCTGGCTCCGATGGCGAGCACCGCTAGGGCGCGTGTGGTGTTCACGGGTGAAGTCTCCTCGTCTCCTCCGGCCGTGATCGGCCGACCGTCATGTGTTCATGTCGGTCGCGGACGCTAAACGCCCTGTCGTTAACGTCCCGTTAACATTCCGGCGTCAACGTTAAAGAAACCTAAACGTCGGCCTCCGGGCCGGATCGGACGCACCCGTTCGGTCTGGGCTGCGATCGCGTGCCTTCTTCGCTTTGCTCGGCCATGGCACGGTCGACGGCGTCGTACAGCTCATGGGCGTCGGCTGGTGCGGCCAGGTCGATGAGGGCCTGGGAGGGGACGCGTGGCGAGGAGCTCCCCGGGAAGATCACCGCGGCCGACGCGGCCGGGCTGTAGCGCCGACCGAGCACTGG
>JAKBAX010000483.1 GCA_021808785.1 Actinomycetes bacterium
CCGAGGAGCTTGTCGCGTCCGGGCTCGTCGAGTCGTTCGTCGGCCATTGTGAGCAGGCGACGGCAACGGTAGAGAGGGTCGGACTTGCGACCCCGGTGTTTAATATGCGGGTGATCCACCATCTGACGGTCGGGAGCGGCGAACCTGGGGGCATGGAGATGGAGGGGATGTTCGTGCCCCGGGCGGAGCGTCGGGTCGACGAGGACGGCCAGGTGGTTCTCACGCTCGGCGATCCGCTTCTCGACGACTACCTGGTTTTCGTCGCGGCTCGGGCTCGGATGAACACGCTGCTGGCGGTGGCGTCGGACTTGAAGGTGTTCTTCTCGGTCGTCGCCAAGCGGCCGGGTGAGGTCGGCTCGAAGGACGTGTTCGAGTTTCTCCAGCATCAGCGGCGGCCCCGTCAGGGTGCGCAGGTGGTGAGGCTGGAGGACGGGGAGCGTGGTCTGGCAGCCCGGACGATCCGGCGGCGTCTGTCGAGCGTGTCGGGGCTGTTCGCCTATCTGGTCGCCCGAGACGACGTGACCGTGGCAGCGAACCCGGTCCCGAGGGGACTGGCGACGAGGTGGTCGCGTTCGGGGCGGCGGGCCAAGACGGTGCCGCTGGTCCGCACCCCACGGACGCTGCCAAGGGTGTGCTCCCCGGTCGAGGTGGACGCTTTGATGTCGGCGCTGCGCACAGATCGGGACCGGGCGATGATCGAAGCGATGCTGCTCGGCGGCCTGCGTCGCTGCGAGGTGCTCGGATTGCGCCTGGGCGATGTCCGGGGCGGGGAGCGGCGGCTCTTCGTGGCTGAAGGCAAGGGCGGCGCTCAGCGGATCGTGCCGGTCTCGTCCCGGTTCTTCGCCAGCCTCGGCCGCTATCTGGAGCGGGAACGGCCGCCGGAATTATCGACGGACCGGGTGTTCGTAGCGTTGAAAGGCGGCCGCCGGGGACAGCCGCTCAGTGCCGCCGGCTTGGACGAGATCGTCGACGGTGCCCGCCGCCGTGCTGGCATCGAGCGGCTCACCTGCCATCAGCTGCGCCACACCTGCTTCACCCGCCTCCGGGAGGCTGGGATGGCGCTCGAGGCAATCCAGGCGCAGGCGGGACATCGGTCGATCGAGTCCACCCGGATCTATCTGCACTTAGCCAACGACTGGCTGGCCGGTGAGTACATGCGCGCCGTCTCGGTGATCGACGCGGCGGGAGCGCCGTGACCGCGGCGCCCGCTTCTTGGCGAGGTGAGGATCTGTGCCGCGCGTATCTGCAGGCTCTGCAGTCCGCCGACATGTACGTGGGGCCGCCGGTGGTGTCGGTGACCCGCACCTTCTTTGACCGGATCGGCCCCGACGGCTGGGCGACCATGACCCTCGATGAGCAGTGCCAGCTTCCGGCCAAGTATCGACGCACGGTCGGATGGTTGATCGTCACCGGCCGGCTGGTGGTCAGCGCCGAGTACTTGGTCCGGGTCCCCGCCTATCTGGGCGGGATCGCCAAGTGGGTCCTCCCAGACGAGCACGCGGCGTTCACCGCCATGGCCGCCGACCTCGGTTTCGGCGGGAAGTCGCTCGTTCAGCAGTGGTCGGCGATGGCCAAAGCCGCAGGCATCCACGGGACCGATCCTGCGGCCGTGACCGCCCAGCAGCTCCTTGACGCCCGGGACCGCCTTGTGGCTGCCATGGCGGCTCCGGAGACCTATCGCGACGGACACGCTCTTTCACGAGACTTCCATCAAGCCAGCATCACGGCGTTCCACCTTGGATGGATCGAAACTCCACTGGCTCGACGAGCGTGGAACCGCCGAGCTGAGCGTCAAGCACTGTGGGATTCGGTTCCCGAGCAACTACGCCGCACGTTCCTCGCCTACATCGACCAGGTCCGTCTGTCGCTGCGCCCATCGACGGTCGAGTCGATCGAGCGGGCGTTGCGGGAGCTCGCCGTCTTCCTGGCCGGATCCGAGCCCAACGTAACCGCCGTGGCAGACATCCGGCGCCGTCACATCGAAGGGTTCAAGTTGCACCTCGCCCGAAGACCCTCGGGCAAGGGCGGGACCTTGCACCGCCACACCATCGCCCAGCATCTGGGCGCACTACGCACCTGCTTCGAGCGGCTCAGCGAATGGGACGGCGACGACCTCCCCCGAGGGGTGCTCGTCTTCGCCGGGGACTTCCCCATCCGCGATCAGCCTCTGCCCCGCTTCATCGACGACGCGGCAGCTGCGCGGCTGTTGGCGGCGGCCAGATCCCACCCGGATCCGTTCACTCGGCTAAGTGTCGAGTTCTTGGCCCGCACCGGGATGCGCCGCGGTGAGTTCATGGCTCTCACCGTCGACTCGGTCGTGCAGATCGGCTCAAGCTTCTGGCTGCGAGTTCCGCTCGGCAAGCTCCACAACGACCGTTACATCCCGCTGCACCCACAACTGAAGGCACTTCTCGACGAGTGGACGGCGCAGCGCCCAGCCAGGGTCCGTAGTGACCTGCTGTTCATCCGCAACGGCAGGCGGATCGGCGAAACGATGTTGGAGAAGGCGCTCGCCGAGGTCTGCGAAGCGGCCGGGATCAACCGGGTCACCGCCCACCAGCTGCGCCACACCCTCGCCACCCAGGCGATCAACCGTGGCATGTCGCTCGAAGCGATCGCGGCCTTGCTCGGCCACCGGTCGATGCGGATGACCATGATTTACGCGCGGATCGCCGACCGCACCGTGGCCGACGAGTACTTCGCCGTCAGCGAGAAGGTCGAAGCCCTCTACAACGCTCCCAGACAGCTCCCAGCCGACGCTGAAGGTGCTGAGATGGCCAAGCTGCGCAGAGAGATGCACCAGCGGATGCTCGGCAACGGATACTGCGCCCGACCGGTCGAACTCGACTGCCACTACGAGTCGATCTGCGAGTCCTGCACCTTCTTCGTCACCACCATCGAGTTCAAGCCGACCCTGCAGCGCCAGCGTGACGACGCCGCCCGCAAAGGCCAAGTCGGGCGCCAGAAGATCTTCGACGGACTCCTCGAACGCATCGACACCCAAGCTGGCTGACCGATCCCAGGACCGGGGACTTGACAAGATCACCCGCATAATGACCGTGCAGGT
>JAKBAX010000070.1 GCA_021808785.1 Actinomycetes bacterium
GGGGAGCACGTCCTTCAGCCCGGCGAAGGTCGAGTAGTAGTCGAGAGCCTCGACCTGGTGCACGGAATCGATGGTGATCTTGACCGAGGAACCGCTGAGGGCGGCGAAATCCACCGGGACGGTGGAGGTGGCATTGGCCGGCCGCCCCACGCCGACCGGGGGGACGGGCACATCGACGGTGCGGCTGCCCGAGGGGGTCGTGATGGTGATTCGCGACGGTAGCGAGTGGCGGCCGTCGTTCAGGACCTGAAGATTCAGGTGGTCGAAGGTGATGCTCCGCGACAAGTTCACGCTCAGCCATTCGCCCGCCTGGGGGCCGGTCTCGGCGATCCAGGCGGTGGCCGGGTTGCCGTCCACCGCGGCGTTGGCCCGCGCCGACCGGTCGCCGACCAGGCGGGTCGAGGAATCGGCCGAGACCACGGTCGCCGCCGCTGACGGGGCGACCGGAGGATCGTTGAGCCCGATCAACTGGTCGATCAGATAGTCGGAATCCGCGGCGTTGATCTCGGCGGTGCCCCCGATCGAGAAACTGCGGGCCCCGGGCAGGCTGAACGTACGGCTCATGGTCGGCTCGGGGTCCTGGCGCGGAGTGCCGACGACCCGCGACCGCTGCATGAGGATGTCGAGCGCATCGGCGAGCGAGTTGCGGATCGTGGCCAGAAGGTCGGTCGGCAACCGCTCGGTCTCCGAGGCGGGCCCCACCCCGGGGATCGAGATCTCGCTGAAACCGACCTGCGGCAGACCGTCATAGCGCTTGTTCTTCCCGCCGGTCGCCCCGTCGACCACGAGCTGGAAGTCGGAAAAAGTACGGGTCGGAAAGGTGACGGTCTGACCTGACGCTGACAGCGATGCGGCAGTGAGGGCGACGTGGACGTCGTGGCCGCCGTCGAACTTCAACGTCACAGAGGTGATGCGCCGCTTGACCTGGCCCAGCTGACCGATCTGGTGCAGGACGACGTGGTCGGTGGTGACCGGCTGGAGCAGCCGGGCGTCCACCCTGATGCCGCCAACCGGCTCGTGAGCCCCGAACGCCCATGCCGTTCCCGGGTTACCGTCGAACGCGTTCAGGGGTTTGAACTCCGGCGTGAAGGTGAGCGAATCCCCGTACTGGGTGGCCCGCACCGAGGCCACGCCGGACACCTCGGCCACCGTCTGATCGGCCGCCGTCTGGCCCGGAAAGACCGGCAGCGAGTAGTCGGAGGGGTTGTTCGCGATGCTGGCCACCCCGGGCTGCTGCACCTGTCCCTGGTTGGCCTGCAGGCTCCCCCACAAGTGGGTCGCCCGGGCGTTGGTGTCGGTCAGCACCAGCGTGGCCGGCCCCACGGGCGCAGGCTGTCCCGACTTCGAAGAAGCGGCGTAGAAGATGCTGTCGCCGCCATTGAGCAGTCCGGCGTCGGCCGCCTCCACGATGCCGGACCCGTCACCGGCCAGGATGATCGGGTCGGCCAGCGTCTCGGTGCGCACGAGACGGCGCGGATCGGAGACGTCGAAGACCGCGAGGGCCGGGGGCTGCGGTGTCCCGGTCGGAATTCCGAGGCGCAGCTCGGTGTCCAAGGGGTAGCGGATGGGCTTCGCCGGGTTGGGGGCGCCGAAAGGGCGGGGTTGGCCCAGATCGGCCTGGGCCGAGGTCAGCTGGCCGTAAAGGATCTTCGGGAAGGGCAGATGGTAGCGCTCGTACTGCAAATCCGACTGCAGGAGGATCTGACCCACGCTCATGAGCCGGGCGACCGGGGCGATGGCGGCCGGGTCGATGGTCCCTTCCTGTATGGGCTCGTCAAGGGCCTGGAGCAGGTTGGCCGAGGCCGGGCTCCCGGCCGGCACCACCTGTCGGCTCACGTACGGGCGGTCCAGCAGCCCGGGCGGTACGGGGTCCTCTGTCACGCCCCAGCTGTAGGCCGCGAAGTCCTCACCCGGCAGCCCCAGCACCCGGCTCGATGATCCCAAGGAGTTGAGATAGTCGGCGGCGGCCGTCCAGTACCCGGGAAGCTGGCCCGGGCGCGACAGGTTCGAGGCGATGAGGCCCCCGGTCCAAAGGGCCGGCAGATTGGCCCCGATCAGGGCCAGGCAGACGCCGCCGGCCACCGCGCCCGTAGCCGGGCGGCGCAGGTGCAGGGCGGTCACACCGGAGCCCATCAGCAGGGCCAACCCGATCACCACGATGGGGACGATCCGGTCGACCGACCGCATGGCCAGGGCCAGGCTGGACCCGGCCGACGCACCCTTGATCACCGCTCCGAACAGGGACGGGTTGCTGAAGGGGAAGGCCCCCACAGCCACCACGGTGCCCACTGCCACGAGCAGCAAGCAGTAGCTGCGATAGGCCCAGCGGGTGACCAGGCCCAGGACGATTCCAAGGCCCGGCAGCGCGAAGCTGATGGCCAGCAGCCAGGGCGACTGCGTGTAGGGGGCGGCCTGGAGCGTCCACGGCTGCACTTTGTCCCAACCGTAGAAGTACCAGTAGCCGAGACCCCGCAGCACCTCCGAAGCCGATGAGGTCTTCGACACGGTCGGCACCGTCTCGGTGACCCGCAGGATGTTTATCCCGTACCTGCCCTCCGCCCAGAGGCCGGCCGCCCACCAGAGCGATACCCCGATGCACAGCACAGCCAGGCGACCCGACGTGATCAGCGCCCGGCGCAACGGCACCTCCCGGGTCACCCAGGTCGCGTACACCAGCCAGGCCGCCGGGGCCGCGATCACCATGACGATCGAGGTGGCGTTGACCCCGCCGACCAGCGCCACCACCAGGGCGAACAGTGCCGGGTAGCGCCACCGACCCGAGCGGGCCGCCTCGATGGTCAGCCCCATCATGAAGCCCAGAGCGGCCCACGGCATCAAGATGGCCGAGATGCGGTCCAGATAATCCAGGATGTACGGGCTGAGCATGTATGAAACAGCTGCCACGAAGCGTCCCGGACCCTCGAGGCCCAGCCGGCGGGCGCAGTACAGCACCCCGGTCCCGGCCGCGAACAGCAGCGTCCCCATCCAGAGGCGCTGCCCCACCCACATCGGTATGCCCAGCCAGGAGATGGCCGTGTAGTAGGGCCCCATCGGCAGCAGGTAGCCGATGTTCTGGTGGGTCACCGTACCGAGGCCGGTATTCGGGTCCCACATCGACGCCGCGCCAGTGGTCAGCCGGGCCGGATCCAGGTACAGATACTCCTTGGTATCCGCCGCTACCTGGCCGACACGGGTGAAGAATATGGGTATGTACGCCAATGCCGCCAGCAGGCCGGCCTGGGTCCAGTCTGCGCGTCGGCTCCACACCGGGCGGTCAGTGTAGGAGGCCCGGGTAGGTTCGAGCTGTCATGCCCAACCAGAACGTCAGACAAAACCTCTCGCTCGCCATAGTCACACTGGTGCTGTTCGTCACATTCCTGGACAACACGATCGTGGCGGTGGCCCTCTCCAGCGTCCAGAGCGACCTGCACGCCGGCATCCAGGCCCTGCAGTGGGTCGTCAACGGCTACGCCCTGACCTTCGCCGGGCTCATGCTCACGTTCGGGACCATCGGCGACCGGATCGGCCGCCGCCGCATCATGGTGTTCGGGTTGGTGGTCTTCGTAGCCGGCTCGCTGCTCGGGGCCTTCGCCACCTCGAGCGGGATGCTCATCGGGGGTCGGGTCGTGATGGGCATCGGGGCGGCGGCGTCCGAGCCGGGCACCCTGTCGATGATCCGTCAGCTCTACCCCGACGGCGCCGAGCGGGCTCAGGCACTCGGTGTGTGGTCGGCCATATCCGGATTGGCGCTCGCCGCCGGCCCGGTCATCGGCGGAGTGCTCGTAGGCCTCTGGTCCTGGCGGGCCATCTTCGTCTTCAACGTGGTTCTGGGGCTCATCGCTCTGGTCGGCGTGCGTTCGGTCCTGCCGGAGTTCCGCTCCGAGAGCCGCTGGCGACTCGATGAGGGCGGGTTCTTCTGGGCTGCTGCGGCGGTCACCGCAGCGGTGTTCGCCACCACCTTCGCCGAGACCGAAGGCTTCTCCACCTGGTGGATCATCCTCCTCTACGCGCTGGCCATCGTCTCCCTCATCGCCTTCCTGATCGACGAGAAGCGCGCCGAGGAGCCGGCTCTCGACCTGAAGTTCTTCCACAACGGCCGTTTCAGCTCCGGGATTCTGCTCGCCTTCACCGGGTTCTTCGCCACGTTCGCGGTGTTCTTCTTCATCCCTCTGTTCGTCGAGCTGCTGGGGACGACGTCCGGCTTCCGCCTGGCCGTCGACTTCATCCCCATGGCCGCCGCCATGATCGTGGCATCTGCACTGTCAGGACGTTGGATCGCCCGGGTGGGGCCCACCATCCCGATGACCTGCGGGGGTCTCCTGGCCGGTGCCGGCATATTCGTCACCAACGCCTTCATCACCCCCGCCTCCGGCGTCGGGCTGTTCGGTTGGAGCCTGACCATCGTCGGGATCGGCCTCGGCATAGCCATGGTCGGCGCCACCGCCGCCGTCCTCGGGGCCGTCCCGGCCCGCCGCTCCGGCATGGCCGCCTCTGCGGTCAACACCAGCCGGGAACTAGGAGCGGTGGCCGGCGTAACCGTCCTCGGAGCCATAGTGAACGCCCAGCTCACCACGAGCCTGATGCACAAGCTCCAGTCCATCCCGGGCCTGCCGGCCTCCTTCCGCAACGAGGTCATCACCGCGGTGACCACCGGAACGGCCAACTCCAGCGCCAGCAAGCTGCCCGACAACCCGGTGATCAAGAAGATCGTCAGCGAGGTGACGGCCGCCGCGGAGAGCTCCTTCTCCTCCGGCCTGGACATGGTGCTGCTGCTGGCCGCATCACTGATCGTGGCCTCGGGGGCGGCGGCCCTGTACCTGGGTCGGCGCCAGCGGCCGGACCGCCCCGCGGCAGAGCGCACCGGCACGGGATCGCCGGTGGCGTCCTAAGGGGTCGGGGGTCAGCTCGGGGGTCGGCTCCCGACAGAGGGAGGCGAGCCCTCACGGGCCTGACCCAGCTCACCCTCGGCGTCTCGGCGCAGGGCGTCCACCTGGTTTCGCAAGAGGGCCACTTCCTCGGCCAGCAGGCGGGCCTTGTCCTCCATGCGGCCGAACTCCCACGAGAACTGCACGCAGACCACCAGCAGGAACAGCGACGCCACGACAGTGAGCAGGTCGGGCGGGTTCTTCACCCCCATGGAGTGGGCCAGGTGGTTGAACAGGCCGGGCGAAACGGCGAAGACGGCCATGACCAGGCCGATCAGCAACCAGATGAGGGCGTACTTCTCCCGCAGCTGGCGGCGCCGCGACAGTTCCACGATCACCGCGATGGTGGCCACCGCGGCCACGATGGCGATGACGTGCACGCCGCTCATGCCGACTCCCCCGCCGGGCGCGGAGCCCGGTGACGGAACACCGCGATCAGCAGCATGAGGGCGACCCGGGCCAGGTACATGGCCGCTCGTCGGGCGTTCTGGCTGGGCGTTCCGCTGAGACGGGTCCGCATGGCCACCGGGACCTGCGAGATGACACCCCCCGATTCCACCGCGATCACAAGCGACTCCACCGTGTCGGCCAGGTAGTCCGCCGGGTAGGTGCGGGCGAACAGCTCGATGGCCGCTCGGTTGTGAGCGCGAAAGCCCGACGTGACGTCGGTCAGCTTCATGTGGGCCACGCCGGACAGGTAGCGGGCCAGTAGCCTCATGGCCCATCGCCGCATCCGCGGTACCGAGTAATCGCCCTCGCCGGCGAATCGGGCGCCGATGACGACGGCCGGCTCCGGTTTGTCATCGAGCGCGGCGACCAGGCGGGGCAGGTCGTTGGCGTCGTGCTGGCCGTCCCCGTCGACCTGCACGAGGGCCCGGAACCGGCCGGCCAGGGCGTAGCGGAATCCGACCCGCATGGCCCCCCCGACGCCCAGATTGAACACGTTGGTGACCACCTCGGCCCCGGCCGCCCGGGCCACCGCCGCGGTCGTGTCGGTGGACGCGTCGTCGACGACCAGAATCGCGGCCCGAGGGGCGGCCAGGTGGACTTCGTGGATCACCGCGGCGACCGAGAGCGCCTCGTTGTAGGCCGGTATGACCACTAGCACGTCTTCGTTGATCAACATGTCCTGATCCCCCGGCGCCATCGGTGCCGGCGGCCCTCGCGTCGTGGAGGCCAGATTCTAGGGGAACATCCCGCCGGCCATCAGTACCCGGTATCCTGCGGAAATCGCCGACTCCGACGCCCCTGTCCGTTGCAGTGCCTGGGCCCGCCAGGCCGACCTGTCCCCCATCGGGACCATAGGCAGCTACCGGGGCTTCCTGCTCGTCGAGACCCCGCTTCCCTGGCCGCGCGACGTGGGTGAGGTGGCGGCACTGGCCACCGTCGTACCCAAGGCGACCGCCCAGGGTCTGCGCCTCCAGGCGCTCGTACCATCCGCCCTCGGCGCCGGCCCCGAGGCCCGCCGGGTCATCCTCCACGCCCGCCGGGGCGATGGCCCGTTCCTGCGCTACAGCCGTTTCGAGACCACCGCGGCCGGGTCCCTGGAAGATGCCGTGGACCGGTTGCTCGAGGCCGCCGGGGGATCTGAAGGCGTTCCGGCACCGCCCACCGACCTCCTGGTGTGCACCCACGGGCGGCGCGACGTGTGTTGCGGATCGGCCGGCACCGACCTGGCCCTGCGGCTGGCCGCCGCCGGCGCACCGGCCGGCACCACGCTCTGGCGCACCAGCCACACCGGCGGCCATCGCTTCGCCCCCACCGTCATCGTGCTGCCCCAGGCCACCGGGTGGGCCTTCATGGACCCCACGCTCGTAGGCCAGGTGCTGGACCGGTCGGTCCCGTTCTCCGATCTGGCCCCCCACTACCGGGGTTGCGCCGGGCTTGCCGGCCCCCAGGCCCAGGCGGTCGAGCGCGAGGTCCTGATCGACGTGGGGTGGGAACTGCTCGACCGGCCCCGGACCGCCTTCAAGACGGGTGAGAGCACCGGTGACGGGGCCGAGGTGGTGCGCCTGGAGGCCGGTTCCGACCGCTGGGAGGCCCTGGTGCGGCCCGGGCGGACCCTCCCCGTACCCGACTGTATGAAGCCCCTCTCCGAGGCCAAGAAGTCCGAGACGGAATGGAGGGTCTCGGACCTGCGGCCGGTGGCCTGAACCGGCAGGCGGTAGCATCTGGTCCGACGGTGAGTCGGTCGGGTGGTCGCGGCCGGGCACAGACCCGGTCGAGGAAGGTCGGGACTCCACAGGGCAGGGTGCTGGCTAACGGCCAGTCGAGGTGACTCGAAGGAAAGTGCAACAGAAAGCAGACCGCCGATGGGGAGGGACCGGCCCGCCGGCCTCTCACAGGCAAGGGTGCAACGGTGCGGTAAGAGCGCACCAGCGTCCGGGGTGACCCGGGCGGCTATGTAAACCCCACCCGGAGCAAGGTCAAACGTGGGACGGCCGGCCCGGCCGATGTCCCCAGGTGGACCGCTCAGATGGATGACCACCCGCCGGCTCCGGCCGGCGAACAGAATCCCGCCTACAGACCGGCTCACCGTCGCCGAAGCCCTATCCGGCCCGACCAGAAGGACCGACGCCACAGCGACCCGCCTGTTGTGCAGAAGGGTTGAATAGTTCAACCCTTCTGCACAACAAGGTCGACGCGCCGGCGAGGATCAGGCGGTCCGGCCACGGTCGGGCGGGCGCCGGCCACGGTCGGGCGGCGGCCCGGGACCGTGGAACGCTCTACAGGCTCTACCGGGCCCAGTGAGGCCCGGGAGGACCGACGGCCGCTTCGGGTACGCCGAACGGCACCGCGGGGCAGGAGACGGCCGCCGTCCCGGATCGGTCGGCACGCCACTTGGCCCAGGCGGCCAGGGCCACGAATCCGCTGGAAACAAGGGTGACGGCCCCGGCGATGACGGCTGTCATGAGGAGGGTACCCGCGACGACCGCCCCGATGACGAGAAGGAAGGTGACCATTGTGTCAGCACCTATACCCCCGTCGAGCGCAACTACTCAGTCCATCGTCGAGTACCGGGTACCGGGGATCGGGGGGCGCTGGTTGGCCACCCGGTGGTCCATGAGCCGCGCCCGGCTGCGGAGCAGCCGGAGGAAGGTGGTCGGTCAGCACCATGCCGCCGAGGAGATTGCCGAGAATGGCCCACCCCCCGAGAGGGTTGCCCACGAGAGTCCAGCCCCAGAGGCGGAACAGATCCCGGATACGGGCACCGCCGGCGGCCACGACGGTCACCGGGACCAGGACGCCCTCGGTGAACAGCTCCGAGTGACCGAGGCGCAAGGCGATGAAGCCGATCGAGAAGGCCAGGCCGGCCAGGACGTCGCTACCGGTCTCGTGCTCGACCACCAGCAGGGCCAGGACACCGAAGCCGACCCCGATACCTCCCATGATCCCCGTGGCCAGCATGTCCGGCCACAGGCGCTCGAGGCGCGGCCGTCCCTCGTCGACTATGCGGTCGAAGGAGCGCTCGACCACCTCCTCGCGGGGCTGGCTCGGTAGCGAGGTGGCCGGCGGCCGCTGTCGCCGACGGGGGCAGACATCCGTGTTGAGCTACCCGCGGGCCGCCCTCTGTACATCCCCGGCCGGGCGGACCTGCGGTCATTGATCGACAGCCGTGGCGGAAGTCACTCCTGAGCTACACGACATGGAAGCCGGCATCGTGGCTGAAGGGAGTGAAGTGCATCGACGAGGTGTGGGCCTCCGCCGCGGTGGCTCCACGACGACGGTCGGTCGGGGCTTACTGATCCCGGTTGGCTCAGGAGCCGGGGAGGGCGGAGCAGCTGGTCGAACAGAGCCCGATCACCTTGAAGGTCATCGGCTGGAAGCTCACTACCGGGCCGCCCACGTCCAGCTGGATGACCGCCTGGGAGTCGAGCGGGATGTCCCGGGGGTTGCCCTGGAAGCGCTGGCCGTTCTCGAAGGCGACCACCGTCCCGTGGGCCGGACCGACCTGATCGGGCCCGAGTGGCTGCCCCCAGATGTCGAAGAACTCGCCGAGGGTGAAGTTGCGCTTGGCCGGCGCCTCGACGTGGATGATCCCGTCATCGGCGTGGGTGTGCAGCCAGTAGAGGCAGTCGCTGCTGCCGGCGTCGAAGAAGGTGCCACCGGGTACCTGGACCGATGCCCGGGGCAAGGTGATCCCGGCACCGGCGGGGATCCGCTCCTGCCGGCCGTTGACGAAGATGGCCACGTGCACGTGGACGTGGTAGGGGTCGGTGGCCGCCATGTCCTTGCGGCAGGTCATCCCGTCGACCGGTGCGCCCGACAGAGTGGAGTCGGCTGACGCCAGGTCCGGGACGTTCTGCAGGGGCACCCCCTCGGGACCGGAGGGACCACCCGACGAGCCGGTCAGGCCGAGACCGAGACCGACACCGAGGCCGACCACCACCACCACGGCGGCCGCCATCACGAGCCACTTGCGGCGTGACCACCACGGCTGGTACCCGTCGTGGTCCTCCTCGCCCTCGCTCTCGTAGCTTTCCGGATCCGGCTCGCCCGTGTCCATGGTCATCTGCCGGAGCCTAGGAGCCCATCACCGTTCGGGAGCCTCGAGGTACCGGAGCTGCCCGGCTGCGATGCTCTGCACCGGCGCCTCGGCCAGGATGCGGCCCAGCTTGGAGCGGGTCCTACGCAGGCCGGTGTAGTGGATGATCCGGTTGGTGGGGCTGAGCGGGATGCGGGGCTGGCCCGGATCCAGCTCGCGAGGGTGGACGTAGTACATGACCGGCTCCCCGGCCCGGACCAACCGGGAGGCCAGCAGCCCTATCAGCCACGAAGGGCACACCCGCAGGTAGAAGCCGCCGGAGAAGGGGATGCGCCGACCGGCCACCTCGGCCGTGCTCGGGGGGATCTCCCAGATGCCGTCCCGTCGGTGGGCCAGGCGCGGGGCGCGGCTGTCGCCATAGAGGAAGTTCCCGAACGGAAAGACGCTCGACGAGTACCGGTAGCCGGCCTGGCGCAGCTCGTCCCAGAACCACGGTGTGGAGGAAGCACCGACCGACCAGGAGGGCGCCCGGAAGCCGACCACCTCCCGCTGGGTCTGGTCCTCCAGCAGGGCCTTCGAGGCCCGGCACTGCTCCCGGAACGACGTGGACGCCATCCGGTCGATGCGGTCGTGGGTCAGGTTGTGCGAGGCGACCTCGTGGCCGGCGGCGGCGATCCGCGCCACCATGGCCGGGTGGGCGCGGGCGGTGTCGCCCAGCACGAAGAACGTGGCCGTAGCACCACCCGCCTCCTCGAGAAGGGCGAGGAGCGTGTCGGTCTGGGCCTCGACCCGGTCGTCGGTCAGGCCATGACCAGGGGGGACGTCGTCGTAGTTGGCATGGAACCACTCCTCCACGTCGACCGTGAAGATGCTGGTCCGCTCGGTCGGACTCATCGGGTTATGGCCAGCTTCCACATCTCGGGGCGCATCGCCTGGGCCGCCGTGCACACCACTGTGGCCACCGAGCCGCGCAGGTCGTCCCTGGCGAAGTCGTCGTAGTGCATTCCGTCGAAGAAGGAGAAGAAACTCGGATCCATGTCGAACCGGTCAGGATTCGAGAGGAAGTGCAGGATGTCGCCCGGCACCAGCCAACGGCAGCGCACCCCGTCGCGATAGTCGAACGAGGGTTCAGGGGCCCGGCCCAGGGCCGTCTGCGCGAGCAGCCAGGGAAAGTTGACGCCCGACGCGTTGGCCAGCTCCAGGGAGCCCCAGAACCGGGGGTTGATCTCCATCAGCTTGGCCACTCCATCCCGAGGGTCCAGCTTGAACTCGACCATGGCGACGCCGAACCAGTCGAGGGCCTCGAGGAGGCGGGTCGCCGACTCGAGCAGGGCCGGATCGTGGGTCGACTCGCGCAGGGTGCTCGGCCCCCCCTGTACCGGGTACTCGCGCAGTCGGCGGTAGGTGAATCCGGCGAGCGGCTCAGCTCCGGGGCCGAACAGCAGACCGGCCCCGAGCCCGGGGCCGCCGGGAATGCGTTCCTGGACGAGAGGCGCTCCATAGACCGGCAGGACGGCCCGGAAGGCGGCCCGCACCTGGTCGCGGGTGTCGGCATAGTGGAGCCCCCGCGAGCCGGAGCTGTTGACCGGCTTCACGACCGCGGGCAACGGTATGTCGGCCAGGATCGCCTCCAGCTCCGCTTCGCTCTGCGGGCGGCGGGTCCACGGATGGGCGATACCGAGAGAGGCCGCCAGCTCGAGGGTCGCCGCCTTGTCCGCGGCGACCGCCAGGCTGGAGGCACTCGGGAGGGGTAGCCGGGACAGGGCCTCGACCTGGTCCCGATGGCGGAGGAGCACCTGGGTGGTGTCGTCCTCCATGGGCAGCACCACGTCGTATCGATGCCGGCTCAGCTCCTCGAGGAAGGCGTCGATGTAGGCCTCGTCGGTCGCCTTCGGCAATCGCACCCGCCTTCTGCAGTAGCGGGAGTAGAAGGCGGTGGTGAAGGGGCTGTCGCCGGTGACGCCCACTTCGATGTCCTGCCGGCCGAGCGAACGCACCGCCGACAGCGACTTGCGCCAGAGCCCGTCGGTGACCAGTACCGACGTCATCGGGTCGACAGCGGGGCCGGGTGCCCGATGTGAATCTCCTGAGGCCCGTCCCCGGCCGGCGACTCGGCGGCCCGGCTATCGGCCGCCGGGCGTCCCCTGGCCCGCTTCCAGACCCAGTCCAGCGCCACGGAACCCATGATCACCAGAGGAACCTCGAAGGGGATGCGATAGCGCGTGTTGCCGAATGCCACGGCCATGGCGATCACCACATTCAGACCGATCACCCACATCGGAAAGATCGGGATACGGCGGAGGCGCAGGATCACCGACCCGCCGATCGTGAGGGCCAGCAGGGCGTAGTAGCCGAAGAGGCCCGTCAGGGCCCATCCGTGCGGGCGGGTCTCGACGTAGCTGTCCAGATTGATCTGTTGCAGCGGATGGAAGAAACCGAATCCGCGGCCGATCTTGGCCAGGGTGACGGGAATCAAGCGGCTCTCGTGATGGCTCAGATAGGACATCACGTACTTGCGGTACGCCGCGTTCTCGTCGGACTCGTCACCGTGCCACTTGACCGGCGCCTCGATACTGCACTGCATGTCCCAGTACCCCTCGAGAGGACCGGAGAAGGTCGCATTGCAGTCGGCCGACGCCATAGTGAGACCGGCCTCGTTGCTGATGAAAGTGGCGTGGTGGAACCGCACCATGTTGAACGACACCCACGGCGCCAGCACCAAGCCGGCGACCACGCCGGCGATCAAAAGGAGACGGACCCTGGCCCGCCACGCCAACCGGGCCAAGAGGACCAGGGGCAGCAGCAGGAACAGCACCAGCAGGACCAGCTCGTCGCGCTCGAGAATGAGGGCGCCCATGGCCAGGCCGAACCAGACCGCCCGGCGGGCGTCGGGCTGCTTCCAGAAGCGGTAGGCGAACAGCAGCAGGGCGCCGACCAGGAGGGGCACCAGAGACTCGGCGGCGCCGATCTCGTCGGGCATCCATATGTTGGGATACACCGCGGTGAGAAGAGCGGCGATCAGGCCGACCCGCCGGCCCCCGATCTCCCGGCCGGCCAGGCCGACCACGGCGATGGCCGCCGAACTGACGATGCCGGTCCACAGACGGGCGATGAAGTAGGTCTTCAGGCCCACCACCATCGGGCCCGCCAGCAGGAGCGTGTAGAGCGGGGCAAAGGCCGCCGACTGGACGACCTGATGGTGGTAGTTGTAGTCGAATGGATTGATGAAACCGTGACCGGCGACGAGGAGCCGGGCGCCCCAGTAATAGGCGTACGGGTCACCACCGGGAGCCCGGTGGGGTCGCCCGAGCACGCTGGCGATCCGTATGACCAGGCCGACTGCGGTGAAGATGAGCAACCACGGCCAGAGGAGCCGGGAGCTTCGACTGGGCCCTGGCACGGCGGGAGAGCCTAGACCATGGCCCGCGACTGGTGAGGGCCGCTGCGGCCCGGTTACTGTGGCGAACCGGGCCGCAACGATGGGTCGCTCAGACTCCGGGGGGACCCGGCGCATCCGGATGACCACGTCGCAGACCGAAACAGGATTCTCCCACGAGCCGGACCGGTCGGCGGCCCCGGCGGCGGCCCCGAGCCAGGGTGGAGGCTACGTCCCGGGCCTGGACGGGATTCGGGCCATAGCCGTCCTGGCCGTCCTGCTCTACCACTTCGGCGTCGGTTGGCTCGCCGGCGGGCTGCTCGGAGTGGACGCATTCTTTGTCCTATCAGGATTCCTCATCACCACCCTGCTCCTGAGGGAATGGTCGGCTACGGGACGGATCGGCTTCGGGAGCTTCTACGCCCGGCGGGCCAGGCGGCTCCTGCCGGCCCTGTTTCTGATGATCGTCCTGGTGTGCATATACGCCGCATGGATGGCCGAACCGGACACCCGCCCGGTCATCCGCGACGACGTGCTCTCGACCATCGGCTACTTCTCCAACTGGCGGTTCGTCTTCGCCAAGGTCAGCTACTTCCAGCACTTCGGCCCCCCCTCACCGGTGCTGCACACGTGGTCCCTGGCGGTGGAGGAGCAGTTCTACCTGTTCTGGCCCGGCCTGGCCTGGATGGCGCTAAAGCGCTATGGGCGCAAAGGGCTGGCCGTCACCGCCGGAGCCGGCGTGGCCGGTTCGTTCGCGGCCACCCTCGCCATGTCGCTGGCTGGGGCCAACACCTCCCGGCTCTACTACGGGACCGACGTCCGGGTCCAAGAGCTCATGGCCGGAGCCCTGCTCGCCCTGGCCGGGCCGGCCATCGCCCGCCATTCCAGGGATTGGCCGAGCGGGTTCTGGCGGCCGGCGACGTTGGTGGCCGCCGGCGGGTGCGCCGGGCTGGCCGCCCTGCTCTGGATGTTCCACTCGGTGTCGGGAAGCGGCCCGTTCCTGTACCGGGGCGGGTTCCTGCTGGTGGCCGCATCCACCGTCGCGGTGATCGCGATCGCCACGTACCGGCCCGGCCATCCCCTGACCCGGGTGCTCGCCAGCGGCCCGGCCCGCTACATCGGGCGGATCTCCTACGGCCTGTACCTCTACCACTACCCCCTCTACCTCATCATCGACCCCCGACGGCTCGCCATATCGGGGACGGCCCTGCTGGCCGTGCGCATGGCGGCCACTTTCGCCCTCGCGGTGGCCTCGTTCCACCTGGTCGAGGCGCCCATCCGCAACGGTCGGTTCCGGCACCGCTCCATCGCGCCCCGCCAGCTCCTGCTCGCCGCCCCGGCCGCCGCCGTGGTCGCCGTCACCGGCATCGTGCTGGCCACCGTCCTCCCCGGCTCGTCGCTCTCCGGGACGGTCGCCACCAGCCGCACAGGCGCCGCCGCGGCCGACCTGGCCGTCCCGGCCCAGCCGCCGGCCGGCCTGACCGGCGACCACCGGGTGCGGGTGATGCTCCTCGGTGACTCCATGGCCCTCACTCTCGGAGTCGGGCTCGGCCAGCAGGCCGGGGCGTGGGGGGCCGACGTGATCAACCGGGGGGCCATCGGCTGCGACCTGGTCTGGAACCAGACGGTCAACTTCCAGGGTCAGACGACCATCGCGGCGACCGGCTGCAAGGACTGGCCGACGACCTGGCCGGCGCTGATCCAGCAGTTCAACCCTGACGTGGTGGCCGTCCTGCTCGGGCGCTTCGAGTACCAGAACCGGCTGATCAACGGCCACTGGTACACCGTCGGTCAGGCCCCCTGGGACGACATGATCACCGGCCAGATGGAGCGCGCCATCCGGCTCCTGTCCGCCGACGGGGCCCATGTGGCCATGCTCACCCTCCCCTACGTGACGCAGACGACCAACGCGCCCAACGGGCAGCCATGGGACGTCAACCAGCCGTCACGCACCCGTGCGTGGAACGCCGATGTCCGGCGGGCCGCCGCCGCCTTCCCCGGTGTGGCCTCGGTCGTGGACCTGAATCGCATGATCGACCCGGGGGGCCACTACACGTCCTACATCGACGGGATCCGGGTGCGCGACGTGGACAACGAGCACTTCTCGCCGGCCGGCGGCCTCTACCTCCGCAGGTTCCTGCTGCCCCCGCTGGTCGCTCTCGGGAAGGCCCGGGCCCTGGCCCGGCCCTGAGTCCCCTCCCCGGGCCGCCGTCGGGGGCGGTACCAGCGGGTCCGGAAGTGATCCCGACGGGTCCGGAAGTGGTCCCGGCGGGTCAGCAGGCGAGGGTGGTCGGCCATGGCCAGCATCTCCCGGTCACCGGGACTGTCGCCGTAGGCCCACAGTTCGACGGGCCGGCCGGCCAGATGGTCGTCCAGCCAGGCGCGAACCCGGATCTCCTTCTCCGGGCCCCGGCAGTTGGCCCCGTCCAAGCGCCCGGTCAGCCGCTGATCGGGTCCGATCTCCAAGCGGGTCGCCAGGACCGCGTCGAAGCCCAGGTGGCGCCCGAGAGGGACCAGGTACACCTCCGGCGAGGCCGAGACGAGCAGCAGACGATGCCCCTGGGCGCGGTGCCACTCGATCCTGGACCTCATACCCGGCCGGACACGGTCGGCCAGGCGGTCACCGAACTCCTCGGCGTGGCGGGCCATCCGCTCCGCCGGGTGACCGGCCAGCAGCCGCGCCACCAGATCGGCCTTGCTGGTATCGCGATCCAGGCGGAAGCGGTGACCCACGAAGACCCGGGTCAGCGAGAGGGCGAAGGTGCCCACGAACCGGGGCCAGCCGCGGAGCCCGATCAAGAAGGTGGTGAAGCTGTCACCCCAGATCAGGGTGCCATCGAAATCGAATGCGGCCACCCCCACCCGATCTTCGACCTCCGGGCCCCACTCGTCGCTCATTGCGTCACCTCTACACCATCCACCATGACCGTGGCGATTCCCAGCCGGTCGTCGATCACCACCAGGTCGGCCGGTCCGCCGGGGGTGATGGATCCCAACCGGGTGCCGGCGATGGTCGCCGGTACCCGGGTGGCCGCCAGCACCGCGTCGACGAGCGGCACGCCGGCCCCCACGAGGAAGCGCACCCCGTCCAGCAGCGATCCCGCACTGCCGGCCAACGTACCGTCGGCTCGTCTGAGCACCCGACCGTCGGGTACGAGGGGGACTCCGGCCATCCGGCTCGGCACCATGTCGGAGACCAGTGCCAGGCGTCCCCGGGCCGCCCGCCAGGCCACCAGCAGGGCCTCGGTCGCCACATGCACGCCGTCGGCGATCACCGTCACGTGGACATCGGACCGGGACAGTGCGGCCAGGGCCAGTCCCGGATCCCGGTGGTCCCCGGTACGCATGGCATTGAACAGGTGGGTGACCACCGCCGCGCCCCGCTCGAAGGCGGATGCCGCCTCGGCCGCGCTGGCGTCGGAATGCCCGCAGGCCACCGTGACCCCGGCCCCCACACACATGTCGATCAGTTCGGCCGCGCCCGGCAGCTCGGGGGCCAGGGTCACCTGCCGGACCGGGCCGGCCCCCAGCAGGAGACGCATCACCTGAGGGTCGGGATCGAGGCGCAGGTCACCTCGGTGGGCGCCCAGTCGGCGCTCGGAGATGAAAGGGCCCTCCAGGTGGGCACCCAGCACCTTGGCCGGGAGCCCGGACCGCGGCACACCGGCGAGAGCTCCTGCCATCCGGTCCGGCCGGTCGGTGACGAAGGTGGGCCGGAAGGCCGTCGTACCGGACCGGGCCAGGACCCTGCCGGCCCTCGTCCAGGCGTCGGGATCCGCGGTGGCGAAATCCACCTCGCCGACCCCGTTGACCTGCAGGTCGATCAAGCCGGGAACGGCGAGGGCACTCCCCCGCCCGGCCGGCACCAGCCCCACCGCCTCCACCACGCCGTCTCTCACCGCCACGTCACCGGCCACCACCTGGTCGCCGAGGAGCGCGCCCGAAACGCCGAGCCTCACCGGGCCGAGGG
>JAKBAX010000071.1 GCA_021808785.1 Actinomycetes bacterium
CGCCGCTCGCATCGAACAGCTCGCCGTCGGAGGCGACGAGTTGATAGCCGATTCGTGATGGGTTTAGGAGCGCACCAACTCCGGCGATGATCTCGACGATCGGCTTCCTGGGCCGAACTGGTGTCTGCGCTCCGTAGGCTCCCCCGAAGCTCTCTACTTTGCCGTCGGAGCCGGCCAGCCAGTAACCGGCTGACGGTGCCTGCGGCCCAGCGGGGGATGGAGCCCGGAACCATCCGGTGATCTGCAGCGTGCTATACGGGCTGGCCTGCAGCAGGGAAGTATCAGGTATGACGGACGCCCCCGTGCCATCAGCGTTGGCCGCTTCGACCCCGCCGGCGGAGCCGGCCCACACGATGTGGCGACCATCGGGAGAGTAGGCCGCGCTAGCAGCCAGCTGCATCCCCCTCTCGAGGATTCTGGCGCTGCCACCTGCCACCGGGAAGGCTTGCAGATTCTGGCCGACGGTAGCCAGGACGGTTCGCCCATCGGGCGACCATGACAGCGACCCGATAACTTCGTTGGCGGGAAGCTGAGCGAGGACTCGCGGGTGTCCACCCGAGGACGGAACCGAAACCAGATCGTCGACGAGGTTGGAAGTTCCGTAGCTTACGAGGGCAATGCTCTTGCCGCCCGGGCTCCACGCCAACGCCGGGATCGACACGGCGGTAAGTGCGTGGCCGGAACCGTCGGTGAGGTAGTGGGCGCGGCTGCCGTTGGTGTGAATCACCAGGACTTCCGCGTTGTAGCTGTCGTTGGTCACGGCGATCGCCAACTCGCTGCCGGACGGGCTCCATACCGGGACCGGCGTTGCGTAATCGCTACGAGACTGGAGGAAGCATCCCGAGGACGCCCAGATCCGGTGAGCATCGTTCCCGCTGCTGGACGCCTCCCAGACGCCCGTGACCGACGGACTGGGGCCATTGGCTGGCTGGTCGCAATCACGCCAGTAGGCTTCTCTTGACCCGTCGGGTGAGACCACAATTGCGCCAGTCGTCTGCTGCGGCGTCTCTACGTCAGCGTTGGCGACGAAGGGGATCCCCGTTGACAGCATCCGGCGAGACGCCCCGTCAGCCCCCATCACGAAGCTGCCCGATATCGTCGAGTACCCGATCTCCGAGCCGACAGTGGAGGTCTGGCCAGACGCCGATGGGGGACGCCCAGCCGTAGTGCCACACCCGCTGGCCAGCGACACCAGGCAAACCGCTAGCGCGCATCCAAGAGCTGCCGGCCACGACCGCACCAAAGCCATATCACCCCTTCCCGGCACTGCCCCAACCTAGCCGTAGCCTCGTTCAGCAGGAGAGGCCCGGCAGAATCAGGAGCCGCGCCCCTCCGCTTACGAAGGGGCCGGGCGGTGACGTGCCGAGTCGGCGATCCCGAGCAGTCGACCGGCCACTCGCGTGGGTCACGGCGCTCCAGATCGTTCAGATGGTCTCGACACGGATGCGTTTGTTCGTGGTCTCGATGACCTGGCGGATGTGAGTCTCATCCGATGTGAGGATGACATCATCGTTTCGCCGGGCTGCGCCCTCAACGACAGCAAGATCGACTATGTCGTCGTGGTTAGCTCTGCCGGCCAACTCGCCGATACGACGGGCCCGGTCGGATGTCATCGCCTCGATCTCGCAGCCGGCCAGCATCCGCACCAAGCCGGGCTGGCGGGGACCGCCTCTCCACGCTTCAGCGACGACCGGCGCAGGGATGCTGGGCACCACGTCCTCGGCGATGAAGCCCAGGTGAAGGGCCCACATGCGACGGTCGTTGCGCTCCCCGGCGATGAGGGCTCCAGTGTCGTAGGTGACGCCAGCCATCAGGCCGGTGTCTTGGCGGTGCTACGACGCCCGAGGAGCTCGCGTGCCCTCGCAAACCCCTCAGCGAGTTCTGGCTCGGTCAGCGGTCCATGCTCGGCTTCCCACCCGGCGACTCCTCGCAGGCCGGCCTCCAGTCGCAGCCGATGCGATGCCGTTTCAGCGATCCAGCCGCTAAAGGAGTTGCCCGATGCGGCGGCGGCTGCCTCTATGGCCTTGGCCAGTTCTGGTGGGAACGACACCGACCGTTTGTCACGCTGTGCCATAACGGTAGTACAGTTAGTAGGATAGCGAGCGCCCCGTTAGTGAGCGACGCAGATCGTTGAGGAGAGTCCGGGTCGGTGTGTGCCTCTGTACTCGTCAATCCGATGTGACACCCTGGGACGAAACGATCGCGGAGACGGGTTTGCGGCCGAGTCCGGACACGTCCGCCAGCTGGCGGATCGACGCACCGGATTTGTGAGCCACGCGGATCATGTCGTCGCGGACATGTGTGCCTCCGGGAATCAGACGGTGTTGGAGACACAACCACTTCCTGAAAGCGCCTTGGGTCAGTGCGGGCGACGCGCCAGGTCCCCTGCCAACTTGATCTCTACAACATCGAAGGCATCCCTTGGTCGATGGGCGGGCCGAAGGTTCTGCAGCCGTTTCGGTTTCACGAATATCGAGGGTGACGAGGACGGCCGGATCTTCGGCCGGAGGTGGGCGAAGGCGAACCTGTCTGGTTGCCAGCACGGTAACCTGTACCTCGGGTCGTAACCTGGTCTTGTGAGTGTCGACTACGCCGAGTTGCTGGTCTTCGACGGCGACTGTGGATTCTGTACTTTCTCGGCCGAGTGGGTCGCCCGTGGCTGGCCCCCTGGGCCCCGAGCGGTTGCCTGGCAGCATCTGGGAGCCGATGGCCTGAAGGCCGTGGGTCTGACCCCCGCCCAGGCGCAGGAAGCGGTCTGGTGGGTCGATGGCATGGGGCACCTGTTCAAAGGGCATCGGGCCGTAGGCAAGAGCTTGACGGCCGGCAGAGGGCCGAAGAGAGCCGTGGGCATCATGATCAGCCTTGCGCCCCTTTCGTGGGTGGCCGCCGCCGTGTATCCGCTGATCGTCAGATATCGGTACCGACTTCCAGGGGGAACACCTGCTTGTCGTGTCATAGCCCCCGACGAACGGACGGCTACGAGTGTCGACCAATAACCAGCTGTCTCTTCAGATTCAGAACCACGCGGCCCTGCCTTTGGGGGAATGACCGCACGTACGCGCCGCCCCCTGAGTCGACGGCCATCCACACCTGCGAGATCCATCGGGTATGCCCTCCGTCAGGTGAACCCCATGCCTGGCGATCGCAGTATCGGCGTCACGGAGTCGGGCATCAGTGCCAGTCGTCGGGTCGATCCGGTCGGTCCTGGGTCACTCCGTGACCTCGTATCCGACCGTCACCGACGGACAGGTCGTGGTCAGGGATTGCTGGGTGGTCCAAGCCGCGTGGAGGTACTCCATCACTAGCGCTGAGTCGAGTGTGCACGAGCCGGCTGGGAAGAGCTGTCGGTTATCGAAGACGCTGGAGTACATCTCTCCGACTTGGACGGGTCGGGCAGCCCAACTGTCACTCGACAAGGCGACGGCATCGAGATGGTTGGAGTGTGTTGATGGTGAGTAACCGAGACTGCCCGAGCGGAAGAAAGTTGATGCGTCCTGCACGGAGTCGAACAGTCGTCCCCCGAGCTCTTCGCAGGAAGTGGCTCTGACCTGGAGTCGGGTCTTCCCGTCGCGGCTGTCGACCGAGATGTCGAGTGTGGGGTGTTCCTCAGCGACCGAGAACTGCGCGAGGTGGTACCGACCCGGGAAGAGCCGCCCTCCTGCGATTGATGTGAGGAGAGAGTCCGTGTCCCGTCGTGGGACGTACACACCTGTCCCGGTCCCATCCTGGTCATCCCATTCAACGGCGTAGCGGTGGGCCACGTTCTCGCTCCTGATGCCAAGGGTTGAGGGCAGGTAGGCAGGGCGGGTGTTGGCCAATCGGATGAAGCAGACACCCCCGACCGCCCAGCCGCGTACAAGTTGAGGGCGCAAGGGTGACGGCAGCTGCTTGGATACCAGTTCAGGATCGATGCGGTAGTTGACCAACAGACGTCGCTCGATCGTGCAGTTGATCGTCTGGCTTGTCACGCTCGAAGCTCCTCGTTCTCGGCTGATTGGGACGTGGCTCGACGCTTGCGTCTTTGACGCAGCACTACCTGTTCCGGGCAGACTGTGGAGAGGAACTGGCCCACGCAAACGGCGAGGCGCTCCTCGACCAGGGAGTAGAAGATTCGGTTGGCCTCTCTTCGTTCGTTGACCAGCCCGGCCGACTTCAGGACCGTGAGGTGACGGGAGATTGACGGGGCGCTGATGGTGAAGCGGCTCGCAATGTCGCCCGCGCTCAACTCCCGGTCTCGGAGGTCCTGGAGGATCTGGCGCCGGGTTGGGTCGGCCAGAGCTCGAAAGACGCCGGTGTCATCAGCCATGAACGCAGTTTAGCTAATGTGCTAATAAGAATACTAGACAAGTGCCCTGATTTCTTCGAGCAGGAGGGTCAAGAACCCGATGGTGAGGCGGCGGCCAGACTCGGGACGTAGAGCCGACCGTGGGTCACGGTTGCGCCTGATCTACAAGGGGAGATCCGCTACGTGATGGTCGAAGGCGCAGCGGATTCGGCTGGGTCCCGCCGGTCGCATTCTGACCATCTCACGCAAACGGTCGGTGGGCTGCCACCAGTGCACTTCAACTGGACGTAACCGTCGGTAGCCATCTCGTTGCCAACTGTTCATTGGTTCGTTCCTGAGCGGGCTCAGGCCCTGGATGAGAGTCGTCGCGCCCTCTGTGGCATCACGGTTGACTCCCCCAGCGAAAGGAACAGCACACATGCGTCGAGGACTCCGTAGGTCCGCAGTGGCGGCCACCGCCACGGTGGCGTTGGCCGCAGGCGTCATCCTGCCCGGCGTGGCAAGTGCCGATGCCCCGGTGGCCAGGGGGGTGGCTCTGGCCTCGCCTTTCCCGCACATGGATCACGTCTTCGTGATCATGATGGAGAACAGCTCCTACTCGAGCTTGCTGTCCGCGTCCAACCCTGACACCACCTACATCCAGCAGCTTGCCGCCACCAACGGTCTGGCCACCGACTACTACGGCGTGACCCATGTGAGCACGCCAAACTACATCGCTGCGGTCAGCGGCAACACGTGGGGGTCCAACAGCGACGACCCGAGCCAGGTGACGGCAGGAGATTTCAACCATGTGAACCTGGCGGACCAGCTGGATCGGGCCGGCGTCAGCTGGAAGGGTTACATGCAGTCGTTGCCGAGCGTGGGCTTCACCGGGGCGTCATCGTCGAACGGCCTGTACGTCCGCAAGCACGACCCGTTCATGATGTTCCCCGACGTGTACAGCGACCCGTCCCGGGCCGATCACGTCGTGCCCCTCTCCCAGCTGGCCGGCGACCTGAAGACGGGTGACGTCCCGCAGTTCTCCTGGATATCGCCGAACGTGTGCGACGACATGCACGGCGGGGCGACGAGCTGCCCCTACGCCGCTTCGGCGACCGATCCTGCGCAGGCGACCCTCTACAAGGACGGGAACGACTTCCTGAAGCAGTGGGTGACCGCCATCACCACGTCGAGGGCGTGGACCGGCAACTCCGCCATCTTCATCACCTGGGACGAGGGCGCCTACGCGTACGAGTCACCGTACGGGCCGACCGACACCAGTGGGTGCTGCGACTCGCCGGTACTTCCGTCCCAGCCCACCGATCCCAGCACGGGCGGGGGCGGCGACCTCTACGGTGGGTCGGTCTACGGCGGGGGACACGTTCCCATGATCGTGGTGTCCCGCCTGGGTGCGAGGGGCCGGACCGACAGCATTCCGGCCAATCACTACTCACTGCTGCGGACCATCGAGGCGAACTGGGACCTCGGCTTCCTCGGCGACGCCGGGGACTCCGTCCAGGTCCACTCCCTGGCTGGTCTGCTCCAGCCCGCCGGGTCCCGCCGATCCAACGGCGGCGGGTGAGCGAGCGCTTCATCTGTCGGCCACGGCCGACAGCTTGATCTGAAAGGGGTGGACCCGGGCCACGTCCGAGGTGTCCGCCACCATGGTCACGACCCCGCGGCCCGCACGAGCCGCGGGGTCGTTGGCGCCGTCGTTCCGGGAGGCGGGTCCTTTCCGCCGGCTGTTGCTATGGAGCGACGAGGGCGTCGGTGAGTGCCTCGATGCCGGAAAGGTTATGGGCCAGGTCGGTATCGACGGCGGCGAGGGGCGCGGCGTCCATGACAGCGGTGCCGGCGGTCGGGTTGCCGAAGACGACCAGGGTGGTGGGGCGAAGCCCAAGGCCCACGTTTCGGGCTTCGGCGGCTTGGTCGATCACCGCGAATAGCCTCATTTGCCGGGCGTCGATGAGTCCGACGAGGCGGTCCACGGTGTCGCGGAAGGAGCGGGGGCTGTCCTTGGTGGTGACCGCGGTGGGGTGCTCAGTGGCAGTCATCTGCGCCTGCCGTTTCCATTGGTTGGGATCGGTCCTCCGGTGGCAAAGGAGAGAAGTGGCCGTCTGCTGACCCGGCGGCCGGCCCCGGCCATCGGGACACCACCTTCGTCAACCTGGCGCCGCCCAGGACCTCGGCCACCGGGTCGTACCCGAGACCGTCCAGGCCGCGGCCAGCCACATATCTGCCACCATCGAGTCATGCGCCGAGTCTCGGTCGTCGGGCCTTCCGGTTCGGGAAAGTCCCGGCCGACACCGTGGTCTGGCTGGATCTGCCCCGGTGGCTGGTGATGAGCCAGGTGACAGCGCGGACGCTCGGGCGTGGAATCTTGCGCCGGGAGCTGTGGAACGGAAACCGGGAGCGGCTGAGCAACGCGCTCAGCCTGGACCCGTCCAAATCGATGATCGTATGGTCCTGGACGAGCTTCCAGCCGGTGGGCGATCGTTACGGGCAGGCGATGAACGATCCGAGGTGGGAACACCTGACCTTCATCCGGCTGCGTTCAAAGCGCGACGAGCGCGAGCTTCTGGAAGCTGTGATGCCACCCTCGTGATGTCACGGGGCGGATCAGCACCGGACCCCGGCCGGCGCCCCTGGCGTCGCGGTCGCCGAGGCCGGCATCACTCGCGGCCGTGCACGTATCTGGCCCACAGGGGCCCGACGTCGGCGCCCGACCACAGCTTGAGGTGGGCGCCCAGCCCGTCGGTGGTGACCAGGTTTCCGGCGTTGGACCGGTACCAGTCCGCCATGGCCGCCCGCAACCGGTCCGGGCCGCCCAGCAGATGGGCGATACCGGCGAAGAGCCGGGCCCCTTCCCGGTAGCTCTCCCGCGGGGTGTGACGGGACCAGGGATGGGGCGCATAGAGGGTGACCGCCGGCTCGTCGAGAGACAACTCCTCGCTGGCGAAGCGGGACAGGTCGCCCCGGTGCGCCGCGGTGGACCAGACCGTGTAGGCCTCGTCGATCCAACCGTCGCTGGCCCGGGCCGGTTTGACGCCGCGCCCGAACCAGCTGTGGAAGACCTCGTGCTCGAGGGCGGCCACTGAAGCGGTGGTCGCCCCGTCGTACTCCATGCCCCGGGCCGGGCCCCAGATCACCGCCCAGAAGGTGTCGCCATGGACCCAGGGCTGATAGCGGGCGGCCAGGTAGGCCAGCCAGCCCTGCAGGTCGGCCTCGGCTGCGCTGAGGTCGGCGTCCACGTCGGCGTGGCGGGCGATGACCATCCCGAGGGAGCGGCTGCGCCCGGGCAGGCCGAACGCGCTGCGACGCATCTCGATGCTGTCGGCCGGCGCCAGCACCAGCATGGGCGACAGGGCGGTGAAGTGGGCCGGGTACAGCAGCGACCAGGCCCGCCGGCCCGGTTCGGCATCGACTCCGGCCGTATTGGCGAGGAGCATGTGGGGTCGGTCGGTTCCCTCCACGGCCAGGTCGATGTGCAGGGCAAAGCGATCGTGCACCAGGGGTGCGGGGATCCACATCTCGAGATAGCGGCCCGGCTCCAGATCGGACATCCACAGGTCGAACTTGACGCCGTCGGAGGACCACCCGATGGGCACGGCCCCCTCGGCGTCGGGCGTCTCCAACCGGTAGCCGACCTCGAGGAGGTGGCGGCTGCCGGCCTCGATGGGCACGTCGAGCACCCGCATGCGGGCCTCGGGGCCGGCACCGAGATCGCGGTGGGCCAGGTCGTCGGGCGTGAGGTCCCGACCGTCGAGTCGCACCCACTCCAGCGGCTGGCGCAGGTCCAGCGCCGGGTGCCCGTCCACCGCCCCGCCGCAGAAGTCGATGGCGGCCTTGCCGACCGCCTCCCGGGTCCCGACGTCGAAGCGCAGTGAGGCCCGGATCCGCTCCACGCTGGGGGCGACGACCCGCCGGGAGCCCAGAGCGGCGGGGGGAGGGGCCAGCGATTGGGGCATCCGGCCAGTCTTGCGGATCTTGCGGATCGGGGGGTGGGCCGTCACCGGTCGCCAGCACGGGCAAGCCAGGGGCCGGACGCGACGGGAGCCGGCTGGCGAACCAGCCGGCTCCCGATCCGGTCGCCGGGCAGAGTCGTCCGTCAGGTCACGGGCGGCGCCGGATCAGCGGAAGGTCGACGCGATGTTGCTCTCGTTGGTCTCATATGCGGTGGCCGCCTGCTGGGTCAGCTGGGCAATGCCGGTCAGGGCCTCGTGCAGGTTGCGGGCGCTGGTCTGCCACTCGGTCCAGAGCGACTCGAACCGGGCCTGAGCCTGACCCACCCAGTCACCCTGCAGCGGGGAGACGTAGCCGGCCAGCTGGCCGAGGATCGATTCGACGTCGGCCGCCCCGGTGGTCAACTGCGACGAGATCTGGTGCAACTGCTCAGGGGTAACTGATATGGCCGCCACGTGCCCACCTCCAAGTGGTCTGTACCCATTCCGAACTGAGCGGTCCGAAACGATCTGCAGAGTAGCTACCTCTCCGACCCCTGTTCCAGACCTCGCCCGCCCCGGTCGTCCAGAGGCACCTGAACGGCGGTGATTTCTCCGTTGACGACCATGACCGCTCGCCCCGGCGGTCCGGCGAAGACCGCAGTGCGGGGTAGCCGGATGCCGAGGGTTTCGCCTTCGGACGCCGATGGGCACAGCAGCAGTCCGGTCCGTGACTTGCGGGCCTCGGGGATGAAACCGCGGAAGCCCTGGAGCTCGCCCGCGGTACCGGCCAGGACCAGGCCGGCCCGGTGGTCCCGGGCGCTGCGCACGAAGGCGGCCAGGACGTCGCTGAGGGGCGAGTCGGAGACCAGCTCCGCATCGTCGACGACGATGGTGAGGCCCTCGACCCCGCCGTCGGCGAGGACCGCGCTCAGGTCGGAGGCGCCCAGCCCGGCCTGCTCGAGCACCGCCCTCACGCCGGGTCCGGACAGCCCGGCGATGGGCGACGGCCGGCTCCAGATGGCCAGCACCTGGCCGCCGCGCGCCATCACCGACCGGGCCACCGCGACCAGAGCATTGCTGCGACCGGAGCGGGGCGGACCGGATATGACGAAGCCCGGGCCGTGGATCCCCAGATCCACCTCCTGGGCGCCCAGCCGGTCGCCGCCCACGCCGACCAGTATCCGGGGGCCGTGCGAGGGGTCGTCGTCGAGCTTGGCCAGCAGACCACCGAGCGCAACGTGAAGGGGCAGTACGGCGAGGGGGTCGGGACGCCGCTCCTCGGCCAACCCGGCGTCGCGCCGGGTGGCCGTCGCGGCCAGGGCATCGATGGCCGCCACCTGGGCCGGCCCGGACGCGTCGGCGGCCAGCAGACCGACCTGCACCTCGGTCGCGCCCCGGGTGTAGAAGCCCCGGCCGGGAGGGATGACGTCGGGGAGGTAGCGGGGGTTGAGCCCGAGCACCGAGTACACCGTGCGGTCGTTGAGCCGGAGCATCATGATCCGCTCCGCGAGCGACGAGAAGCGGGGCGTCGTGGCGCTGCGGTCGGCGGTCACCACCACCCGGATGCCCGCCCCCGGGCCCTCGCGCATCAGGTGCATGACCGAGTTGACCAGGCGCCCCCCGTCGATGGTGTCGAACTCGGCGTTGAAGCCCTCCCACCGGTCCAGCAGGACGACGACGTAGGGGAGCCGCTCCAGTGGGTCGGACAGCCGCCTCTGGTCGGCGATGGTGGCGAAGCCCCGGCGGGCCAGCAACTGCTGGCGCTCGGTGGTCTCGCTGAGCAGCTTGCCCACCAGGCGGTCGACCCGGTCGGGCTCGTGGCGGGTCACCACCGCTCCCACGTGGGGGAACGCTTGGAGGGCCAGCAGGGCGCCGTTGCCGCAGTCGATGCCGTACATGTGCAGATCGGCTGCCGAGTTGCGGGTGGCCAGACCGGCGGCCAGTGAGCGCAGCAGCGTCGAGCGCCCGGAGCCCGGGTCGCCGATCACGATGAAATGGCCGTCGTGGACGGGGTCGAAGCCGGCGTAGCGCTGGGCCTGCTGGTCGGGCAGATCCTCGATACCGAACAGGGCCGGGGCCGGGGAGGGGGCGCTCCCCGGGCGCAGCACCGAGGGGTCCAGCGTCAGGTGGTCGGGCAGGGCGGCCAGCCACGGGCTCTGCGGGATGGGGACCCGGGCCTGCTCGGCCGCCTGATTGACCGCGTCGACCAGCACCGCCAGGTCGGTGGTGTCGTCGTCGAACCCGGGGCCGTCGGGGCCGGCCACGGCGTCGCCCAGATCGGGCCAGTCGACGGTCCGCCAGGCGATGGCCGGCCCACCGAGACGGGGCCGGCGGCCCCCGATCCGGGCCGCTTGGAACTCGGTCAGGTCCTCGTGGCCGACCCGGGCGTAGGCCCGGCCCGGGGTCGCCTTGGCGATCCTCGACGCCAGGGCCGAGTCGATGACGTCGACGCTGTCGGCGGCGTCGGTGACCCGCATGGCGATCCGCAGGTTCGTATTGGTCTTGATGGCCGCCGACACCACCCCTGACGGCCTCTGGGTGGCCAGGATCAGGTGGATTCCGAGCGAGCGCCCCCGCCGGGCCAGGTCGACCAACCCGTCGACGAAGGACGGCAACTCCTCCACGAGGGAGGCGAACTCGTCGATGACTATCACCAGTCGACCCAACGGGGGGTCCCCGGCGCGAGCCGAACGCCAGTACGCCTCGAGGTCCTTGGCCCCGGCCCCGGCCAGGACCACCTCCCGGCGCCGGAGCTCGGCTCCGATGGAGGCGAGGGCCCGTTCGGTCAGGTGGTGGTCCAAGTCGGTGACCATCCCGACGGTGTGGGCCAAGCGGGCGCACTCCTTGAAGGCGCTGCCCCCCTTGTAGTCCACCAGGACGAAGCTCATCCGGTCGGGACGGTTGGCCACGGCCAGGCTGGCGATGAGCGTCTGCAGGAGCTCGCTCTTGCCCGATCCGGTGGTCCCCGCGACCAGGCCGTGAGGCCCGTCCTGGGCCAGATCCAGGCGCATGACCCCCGTCTCGGAGACGCCGACCACCGCTTCGGTGCCGCGCCCCCCGGCTTCCCAGCTCCTGGCCACGGCCTCCGGGGTGGGGGGGTCGAGCGACATCTGGTCCAGCAGCCGCACCCGGCCCGGAATGGCCGCCCCGGCCGCGACCCGGCGGTTGAGCCGGAGGGGGGCCAGCTTCCGGGCCACCGGTTCGGCCGTCGCGGCCGACACCAGGTCGGCGGTCACCTCGTCGGTTCGCCTCCCCCGCGCCGTGCTCAGACGCAGGCGATGCGGGTGGCCGGCGTCGAAGACGGCCACGGCCCGGCACTCCTCGGGGAGCAAACGCTCCGCGTCGTCGATACATATCGAGTAGACGCCGGCGTCTGGACCGAGGCGGAGGATCTTGGTCACCACCGGAAGGGCACCCAGGTGATAGGAGCCGTCCACGATCACCAGGTGGTGGGGCCGGTCCGTGCCCGGCCGGTCCGTGCCCGGCCGGTCCGTGCCCGAGGCGCCCCGGCCGCCCGGGGGGTGGTGGGCCAGCCCGTCGTCGATCGCCCCCGACAGCTCGGCGGCCAGGCGGGCCACCGAGGAGTTGGTGCAGCCGATGCGGGCCACCGCCCGGCCGTTGCGGTCGCGCAGGTGCGGCAGCCATCGGGCCCAGGCCCAGGCGTCGCGTTGGTTGGGCCCGGTCAGGATGGTGATGGACAGATCCTCGGGGGCGTGCAGGACCGCAGCTTGCAGGAGCAGGCCGGTGGCGAGGCACTCCGCCGCCCGCCGGTCGCCGGCCACCCCGAGGACCCCGTCGCGCCGCAGGTCGACCACGGCCGGCACCCCGTGCACGGTCGGCGGACCACTTCCGAGCGACTCCATCCGCCCCTCGGCGGTGACCGCGCCACGCTGGTCGCTCAGCCCCACCCGCAGGCACAGGAAGTCATCGTCGGCCGGACGCCGCTCCCACAGTGAGGTCTGGGGTCCGTCGGCGACGAGGGCCAGGGCGGCGGGGTCGGGATGGGCGGCCCGGCGCTGGTCGGTCTCGGTGGCCAGGGCTTCGGCCAGTTCCCGGTTGGCGGTGGCCTCGGCCGCCAGGTGGGCCTTCACCCAGTGGCGGTGCGACTTGACCCCGCGGCGCCGCTGGCTCAGGTAGTTGGAGACGCCGATCACCGGACTCAGCAGGGTGAACAGCAGGTACAGGACCTGGCGGAACACGACGGCGAGGACCACCCCGAGGGCGACGGGGGCGAGGGTGGCCATCAACGGGAAGTTGACCCGGCCGGGAGCCGGCGGCGGCCCCGGGAACCGGATGACCGGTGCGCCGGCGGGCGCCAGCAGCCGGGGCGGTCGGTTGAAGACCAGACCCCCCTCGCCGTTGCGCACCACCGGTGACGGGTTGCGCCCGCCCGGCCGCCAGGCGAGGACGGTGCTGCCGAGCTCGATGTGGGCGTCGGGGGCCACGTCGGTGTCGGTGCCCACGTCGGTGTCGGTGCCCACGTCGGTGTCGGTGCCCGGTACCGCTACTCCCTCGATCCGCAGCCCGTGGGCCGAGCCCTCGTCGCGGATCGTGACCCGCCCGCCGGAGACCACCAGGGCGGCGTGGCGGCGCGACACCTCGAGGTCCCGGACCAGATTGACCACCGCCTCGTCGGACCGGCCGATCGGATGGGTGCCGGCGGGCAGGGTCCACACCGATCCGGCGTGCGGGCCGGTGACCGCCCGCAACTCGATCACCGAACCGACCGGGGCCGGCGCCCGGGCCGGCGGCGGACTGTGGGAAAGAACGGTGCCGTCGAGGATCTCCTCACCCGCCGGAGCGTCGATGCGCAGCGGGCGGTCACCGTCCCACCAGGCCCGTCCGTCGGGCCGGGACCGCTCCAGCTCGCCGGCCACCGCGGCGAACGGCGTCGCCGGCTCCGCGTCGAGCCAGACGTCCCGATCCGGGCCGTCGCCACTCACGGTGAAGAGGATGTGCATGGTCGCCGCTACGCTACAGGTGGGCCGAATGGCGCCGACTGGCGCCGACTGGCGGCGGCCGGGGTGATTGGGGCTATAGTTGTAGGCCGTCGTACAACCCTTGTCCGCGGGTGTCCGACCGGGCGTCCAACCCACCAAGGAGACCCCGCGGCGACAATCAATATGAGCGCTCCTGCCGACCGATGGTTGTCGGCGGAGCGCCCCGTGTGAGGCGGCCGGTCGTTACGCCCGGTCCCCCTCCGCCACGAGCACCAGGAAAGAGTCAGCTGTGCCATCGAAAGCGATAGTCGGCGAGAAAGTCGGCATGAGCCAGGTCTGGGACGACCAGAACCGCGCCATCGCGGTGACCATCGTCCGCGTCGACCCGGTGCGTGTCGTCCAGCTGAAGACGACCGACCGTGACGGCTACTCGGCCGTCCAGGTCACCTACGGGACGCGCAAGGCCCAGAGGCTCAACAAGCCCGAGGCCGGCCACTTCGCCGCCGCCGACGTCGATCCCGGCAAGCGCCTGGTGGAGCTCAGGGTGGCCGACAGCAGCGAGTTCAACGTGGGCGACGAGCTCAAGGTCGACATCCTCTCCGCCGGCGACAAGGTGGACGTCACCGCGGTGAGCAAGGGGAAGGGCTTCGCCGGTGGCATGAAGCGCCACAACTTCAAGGGCCAGGGAGCCAGCCACGGTAACCACAAGCACCACCGGGCCCCCGGGTCGGTGGGGGCGTGTGCGACCCCGGCCCGGGTGTTCAAGGGCACCCGGATGGCCGGTCAGCTCGGCTCGGCCCGGGTCACCACCCTCAACCTGGAGATCGTCAAGAGCGATCCGGAGCGCAACCTGCTGCTCATCAAGGGCGCGGTGCCCGGCCCGCGAGGCGGGATGATCGTGATCCGCGACGCGGTGAAGGGAGGCAAGTGATGGCTCTCAGCATCCAACGGCGCACCGTCGCGGGGGAGTCGGCCGGCACCGTGGAGCTCGACGAGGCGGTATTCGGAATCCAGCCCAACGTCCCGGTCATGCACCAGGTGGTGACGGCCCAGCTGGCCGCGGCCCGGGCCGGCACCCAGAGCACCAAGACCCGGGCCGAGGTCGCCGGCGGCGGCAAGAAGCCGTTCAAGCAGAAGGGCACCGGCCGGGCCCGACAGGGCTCCGAGCGAGCCCCTCACTTCACCGGTGGTGGTATCGCCCTCGGGCCCAAGCCGCGCAGCTACCGGCAGAAGACGCCCCGCAAGATGATCCAGCTGGCCCTGCGCTCGGCCCTGTCGGACCGGGCCTCCGAGGGCCGGGTGGCGGTCGTCGACGCCTGGCCCTGGGAGGAGCCGAGCACCAAGGCCGCCAAGGCCGCCCTCGCCGCTCTCGGCTTCGAGGGGCGGGTGCTCGTCGTGCTGGACCGTGCCGACGAGGAGGCGTACAAGTCCTTCCGCAACCTCGACGACGTGCAGCTGATCCTGCAAGGCGAGCTGAACGCCTACGACGTGCTGTGCAACGACTGGATCGTGTTCACGTCTCACACCCTGCCCGGTGGCGGCGCCTCCACCCACGAGCCCGTGGTCGGCGAGGTTGGGGAAGAAGCGAGTGAAGAGAGTGAAACGGAATGAGCGACCCGCGTAGCGTCATCATCAAGCCGGTGGTCTCGGAGAAGTCCTATGGGCTGCTCGACGCCGGTGTGTACACCTTCATCGTGGCCCCTGGCGCCAACAAGATCGAGATCCGCCAGGCGGTGGAGCAGATCTTCGGGGTCAACGTGGTCAAGGTCAACACCCTCAACCGCCCGGGCAAGCGCAAGCGCAACCGGGGCAAGGCGACCTACGGAAAGCGGTCCGACACCAAGCGGGCCATCGTGACTCTGGCCACCGGCCAGTCGATCCCGATCTTCGAGGGGAACTAGAGATGCCGCTCCGCAAGCGCAAGCCGACCAGCGCTGGCCGCCGGTTCCAGACCGTCTCCGACTTCAGCGAGATCACCCGGACCCGCCCCGAGAAGAGCCTCCTCGCCCCCAAGCCGAACTCCGGCGGGCGCAACGCCTACGGCCGCAAGACGGCCCGCCACCGCGGTGGTGGCCACAAGCAGCAGTACCGGATCGTCGATTTCAAGCGCAACAAGGACGGCGTGCCGGCCACCGTGGCCGCCATCGAGTACGACCCGAACCGCAACGCCCGCATCGCCTTGCTCCACTACCACGACGGGGAGAAGCGTTACATCCTGGCCCCGCAGCGGGTCAAGGTGGGCGACGTCCTGCGTTCCGGCCAGGGATCGGACATCCGTCCCGGTAACGCCCTGCCCATGCGTTACATCCCGGTCGGCTCGGTCGTGCACAACGTGGAGCTCAAGCCGGGCGGGGGCGGCAAGATCGCCCGTGGCGCCGGCATGAGCGTGCAACTGGTCGCCAAGGAGGGCGACTACGCCACCCTGCGCCTGCCGAGCACCGAGATGCGGCGGGTCCCGATCGACTGCCGGGCCACCGTCGGCGAGGTCGGCAACGCCGAGGCCGAGCTGGTCAGCATCGGCAAGGCCGGCCGTAACCGCTGGAAGGGCGTCCGCCCGCAAACCCGTGGCGTGGCCATGAACCCCGTGGACCACCCCCTCGGTGGCGGTGAGGGCAAGACCTCCGGCGGCCGCCACCCGGTGTCGCCGTGGGGCAAGCCCGAAGGCCGCACCCGTGATCGCACCAAGCCGTCAGAGAAGCTCATCGTCCGCCGCCGGCGCACCCGCGGCGCCCGGAGGTAATGACAGATGCCCCGTAGCCTCAAAAAGGGCCCGTTCATCGACGACCACCTGCTGAAGAAGGTCGACGATCTGAACTCCCGCAACGAAAAGCGCGTGATCAAGACCTGGTCGCGGCGCTCCACCATCATCCCCGACATGGTCGGTCACACCATCGCGGTCCACGATGGCCGCAAGCACGTCCCGGTGTACATCACCGAGTCGATGGTCGGTCACAAGATGGGTGAGTTCGCCCCCACTCGGACGTTCCGCTACCACGCCGGCCAAGAGCGGCAGGGCCGGCGCTGATGCCGGGGCTCAAGACCAACGAGCGGGAGGGCACCCGGGCCGTCCTGCGCCACGCCCACATGTCCGCCTACAAGGTGCGCGAGGTCCTCGACCTGGTGCGGGGCCGGCCGGTCCACGAAGCCGAGGACATCCTGCGCTTCTCCGATCGCGACGCCGCCTTCGCCGTCGGCAAGGTCCTGCAGTCGGCGGTGGCCAACGCCCAGAACAACGACGATCTCGACCCCGAGGAGCTGTACGTCTCGGCCTGCTTCGCCGACGAGGGCACGACCATCAAGCGGTGGCGGCCCCGGGCCCGGGGCCGGGCCACCCGCATCCGCAAGCGGACCTGCCACATCACCGTCATCGTGGGCCGCCTGCCCGAGGCCGATCTGCAGCGCCTGCAGGCGCACCGCCGGGTCGAGCAGCTGGCCCAGCGGGCCCGCCGGGTGGCCGGCGCCCGCCGGAGCGAAGGCGACACCCGCAACCGGGCCGACCGCCGCCGCGGGGTTAGTTGGGAAGAAGAGCAAGAGCACGACCACGAGCACGACC
>JAKBAX010000484.1 GCA_021808785.1 Actinomycetes bacterium
ATGTTCGAGGGGATGGCCTCCGATGTGAAGGATCCGAGAAAATCCCTCCGTGTGGAGGAGGTGGCCGTCCCCGAGCTCGCTCCCGACGAGGCCTACATCGCGGTGATGGCCAGCGCCATCAACTTCAACACGGTGTGGACGTCGATCTTCGAGCCCCTGCCCACCTTCGGGTTCCTCGACCGCCTGGGCAAGGAGGGGCGCTGGGGTGCCCGCCACGCCCTGCCCTACCACGTGGTCGGCTCCGACGCGGCGGCCGTGGTGCTGCGGGTGGGGTCGGCCGTGCGCAGCTGGAAGCCGGGCGACAAGGTCACCATCCACTGCAACTACGTGGACGACCAGGACCCCTCGGCCCACGACGACTCCATGCTGGCGGCCAACCAGCGCATCTGGGGCTTCGAGACCAACTTCGGCGGGCTCGCCGACCTGGCCGTGGTGAAGGCCAACCAGCTGATGCCCAAACCGGCCCACCTCTCCTGGGAGGAGGCGGCGGTGAACGCCCTGTGCAACTCCACCTCGTACCGCATGGTGGTCTCGGCCAACGGGGCGGGGATGAAGCAGGGCGACAAGGTGCTCGTCTGGGGGGCGACGGGCGGGCTCGGGGCCTATGCCGTCCAGTACGTGCTGAACGGCGGGGGGATCCCCGTGGGCGTCGTCTCCTCGCCGGAGAAGGCCGAGCTCCTCCACCAGATGGGGGTGGAGGCCGTCATCGACCGCAAGGCGGCCGGCTACCGGTTCTGGAAGGACGCCCACACCCAGGACGAGTCCGAGTGGCGGCGTCTGGGCAAGGACATCCGGGCCCTGGTGGGTGACGACGTGGACATCGTCTTCGAGCACCCCGGCCGCCAGACCATGGGGGCGTCGGTGTTCGTGGCCAAGCGGGCCGGCACCATCGTCACCTGTGCGGCCACCTCGGGCTACATGATCGAGTACGACAACCGCCACCTGTGGATGAAGCTGAAGACCATCAAGGGCTCCCACTTCGCCAACTACCGGGAGGCGTGGGACGCCAACCAGCTGGTGTGCGACGGCAAGATCGTCCCGCCGCTGTCGGCCGTGTTCGACCTCGAGCACGCGGGCGAGGCCGCCTACCAGGTCCACCACAACCTCCACGAGGGCAAGATCGGCGTGCTGTGCCTGGCCCCCTCCGAGGGCATGGGCATCGACGACCCCGAGGCCAGAGCGCGTATCGGCGAGGACCGCATCACCCTGTTCCGGAGGGCCGAGGCGTGAGCGAGCTGCTGCTGACCGAGATCGACCACGTGGCCATCGCCGTATCCGACCTGGAAGCGGCCATCGCCTACTACCGCGACACCTTCGGCGCCGAGGTGGTCCACCGGGAGCGGGTGGACTCCGACGGTGTCGAGGAGGCGCTGATCAAGGTGGCCGACAGCTACATCCAGTTGCTCACGCCGACCACGGAGACATCGCCGGTGGCCAAGTACCTGGCCAACAAGGGCGAGGGGCTCCACCACGTCGGCTACCGGGTGGCCGACTGCGCGGCCGCCCTCCAGTCGGTGAAGGACCATGGTGGACGCACCATCGACGAGGCCCCCCGGCCCGGGTCGCGGGGGACGACGGTGGCCTTCGTCCACCCGAAGGGCGCCTTCGGCACCCTGATCGAGCTGGTCCAGGAGTAGGCCGGTGGCGGTGTCCGGCTTCGACCCCGGGACCGCCGCACGGCTCGGTACCTACGTCTACCTGCTCGTCGACCCCCAGACGGGTCGGCCCTTCTACGCCGGGCGGGGTCGCAAGGACCGTTGTTTCCGCCACGTGGCCGCGGCCCGGAACGCCACCGGGCCCGCAGCGCCCCCCGGCCACGCCGACGGCGGCGTCGACGTCCCCCAAACCGGCGACGACCCACCGGACGGCGGCGGTCCCCGACCGGGGCGCTTCCCCCAGCTGGATCGCATCCGGGCCATCGAGGCCGCCGGCCGCGAGGTGCGGATCGACGTCCTACGGTGGGGGATGAGCCCGTCCGAAGCGCTCCTGGTGGAGGCGGCGGTACGGGACGCCCTCGGCCTCCACGGTCCCGACCACGTCGACCCGCGGACGTTCCTCGCTCCGGCGCGGGTGGTGGCGTCCGCCCTCGACGCCCGCCTGGCCCGCCCGGTCCGCATCAAGCGCCAACACCCCGTGGTGCTGCTGCGCCAGCCTCCTGGATCACACGGCTCGCTGGCCGGTCCGTGGCGCGTCGGGCGCCGGTGGACCGACCCCGGTGCGCCGCGCTCGCCGCGCTGGGCCCTCGGGGTCGACGACGGGCGGGTGGTGGCCGCCGCCCGGATCGAGCGGTGGGATGACGCCGGCGGTGGCCGCTTCCTCCTCGCCGCCGTACCCGACCCGTCGATCGCCGACCGCTACGTCGGACGATCCGTCGCCGCCTACCTGGCACCGGGGGCGTCGCTCGCCTACGTCTGGTGCGGCCCCCACTGGGTCAACGCACCCGGCTGACCTCCCGGGACCGGCGCCCCCGCCGAGCGGGGGAGCCGCTCGGTGCCAGCCCACGTGGTCAGCTGTCGGGCCTAGCCGGTAGGGGCGCCGTTCGGATCGGCGGAGGCCGGTCCGAGCAGCGACGACATCAGCACCGACAGGATTCCGGCCAGCGAGCGGTCCTTGGCCGGCGCCGACGGTGACCCCAGGGCGGCGAGGAACGAGTCGAGCTGGGCCCGGGCCTGGGGCTCGGGCAGCGGCGCCAGGGTGGGCGGCTGCTGGGTGGCGGCCGGTGGCGAGCCCGAACCGTCGAAGACGGGGTTCGAGGTGAGCAGGGCCAGGCGGGCCGTGTCGAGCGTCCCGTTCTGGGCCAGGGCACCCCCCTGGGCCGACGGTGGGCGGTAGACGCCCCAGCCGTTGGCGCACGGTCCCGACGCCGACCCGCAGTTCTCCTTCCACGTCCAGAAGACGGTCCCCACCTTGGCCTGGCGCTGGGCGGCGACCATGCCGGTGAGGATGGTGCCGTCGCTCGACGGCGAGTCGCCGAACTCGGTCACCAGCAGGGCGGCCCCGAGGGACGCCGCCTCGGCCTCGGCGGTGGCGTAGCCGAACGTGTA
>JAKBAX010000485.1 GCA_021808785.1 Actinomycetes bacterium
TTCCGATCTCACGACCACGGCGACCACGGCGACCACGGGGACCACGGGGACTCCGGCGGCGGCAGTCGAGCGGCCCGGCTCCGACGACGATGACGACGACGACGACCCCGAGTCGGCCTGGGACGCCGCCGCGTTGCGTATGGACCTGGTGCGCTGCGGCCTCGACCCGGTCGCGGTGAAGCTGGTCGAGGCGGCAGCCGCGGCCGGGAGATCGATCGAGGGCGCGCTGCTCGACCTGTTCGCGGCCCAGCCCCGGGCCCCCCGCCTGCCCAGCCGGCCCGGCTCCCTGGTGGTGGTCGTGGGCCCGGGCCGGCGAGCCACCGAAGAAGCGGCCCGCATCGCCGGCCAGGTCGGATCCGATCCGGCCGGGGTGGCGCTGGCCGCCGCCCGGGGTAGCGTGACCACTCGGCGCGACGAACTGGTGATCCACAACGCCGACGAGGCGGCCGAGATGGCGCCTGGGCACCGGCGGGGCCGGGTCGGCGTGGTGGCGGTGGACGCCCAGGCCGGCGCCGGGTCGGTGACCTGGGCCCGCCATGTGATCGACGCGCTGCGGCCCACCCTGCTGCTGGCCGTGGTGGACGCCATGTACAAGACCGAGGACCTGGAGGACTGGATCGAGGGGCTGGGCGGCGTGGACGGGATCATCGTCGACCACCTCGACCGGACCGCCTCGCCGGCCCGCATACTGGACCTGGAGCTGCCCGTCAGCCGCCTGGGCCGGCAGCCGGCCACCCCCATGCGTTGGGTCGCCACCGTCTTGGACCGCCTCGACCCCGAATCCGCCGAGGGTCCGGCGGCGGTCGGGTCGGCAGCGGTCGGGTCGGCAGCGGTCGGGTCGGCGGCGATCGGGTCGGCGGCGGTCGGGTCGGCAGCGGTCGGGTCGGCGGCGCCCTCTGACGAGGTCATGGACCTCATGGCGTACTCCCCGAGCGGCGTCGAGGAGATGAGCGGGACGTGGCCGTAAGGCATCCCGAGTACGTACTGGCCGGTGCCGTCGCGGTCTGCCTGCCGATGGCCCCCGGCCTGCTCGACGGGCAGATCAGCGCGACCACCGCGGCGGAGCGGTTCCTCCTCGCTCTCGTCGTGTGCTGGGTCCTCGGCTCGGTCCTCGGCTGGGTCGTCGCCACCTACAGCGACCAGGCCCGGCGGGCCGAGGTGGTCCGCATGATCGATGAGTCCCGCCACCCGTCCGGCGTCGACACGGGCCCGGAAAGCGACAGGTAGACCTGAAATGGCCATTCCCTACCAGGCGCGGCATTCGTCACACCGAGTTACCTCAAGCGGCTCCTTCGCCCGGCCGACATTGGGTCAGCGGCGCATGCCGCGCACGCTGTACAGAGGAGCCCCGAGGGTGATCGTCCTTACCCACTTCGGAAACGGAAACCGCATAGCCCTGAACGTGGACCTGGTCGAGAAGATCGAGGAGACCCCCGACACGGTCATCACCCTGGTCAACGGCACCCGCTATCTGGTCCAGGAGCCGCTCGACGAGATCATCGAGAAGACCGTCGAGCTACGGGCCCGCATCCTGCACCTGTCGCAGACCATGCCCGAGCAACCCGATGGCTACCGGCTGCGCCTCGTGCGCGGCATCGAGCCCGGCACTCCAAACGACGGGGAGGTGCAACCCTGATGAAGGCCGCCCCCCTCGACCGGCTCACCCCCATGGCGGTGGGCGGGGCCCTGGCCATGGTCTTCCTGGCCATGATCATGGACGGATCCAGCCCGGCCGTGCTGTTCAAGCCGGCCCCGCTCATCCTGGTCTTCGGGGGCACCATCGCGGTCGGCGCGGCCGGCTTCATGAAGCGGGACGTGAAGGAGATCAAGGCCCTGCTCTTGTCGGCGTTCGGGGTGCCCGACCCGCCGAGCGCGGAGGACATCGAGAGCATCTTCGAGTTCGCCTCCATCGCCCGCAAAGACGGCCTGCTGGCCCTCGAGTCGGCGTCGAAGGACATCACCGACCCGTTCCTCAAGCAGTGCGTCCAACTGACGGTGGACGGCACCGACCCCGAGGAGATGCAGGACATCCTCGAAGGCGAGATCGCGGCGGCCGAGGAGCACAACAAGATGGGGGCCAAGTTCTTCCAGGACCTGGGCGGCTTCTCCCCCACCCTCGGCATCATCGGCACCGTCGTCGGCCTGATCCACGTGCTGGCCAACCTCAACGACCCGGGCAGCCTGGGAGCCGCCATCGGGTCGGCCTTCACCGCCACCCTGTGGGGCGTGCTGGCGGCCAACGTCTTTTGGCTTCCCATCGCCAACAAGCTGAAGCGGGCGGCTCAGATCGAGACCCAGCGCAAGCGGATGATCGTCGACGGCATGCTCGCGGTGCAGGCCGGCAGCAGCCCCCGCATGATCAAGGCCCGGATGGAGGCCTACCTCCCGCCGTCGGCCAAGGAAGAGGCCGCGGCGGCATGAGCGACCTGGCGGAGCGACTCAGAGCAGCAGGTTGGTGCGGCATCCACAGGATGGCGCACCAATGAGCGACCTGGCGGAGCGACTCAGAGCAGCAGGTTGGTGCGGCATCCACAGGATGGCGCACCAATGAGCGGGCGGAGACGGCGTCACCATAACCACGAGGAAGAGGTCGAGAACGGCGAACGCTGGCTTCTCACCTACGCCGACATGATCACCTTGCTGCTGGCCCTGTTCATCGTGCTGTTCGCCATCTCCACCATCAACCAGAAGAAGTTCCTCGCCCTGGCCCTCGGCTTGAAGGAGAGCTTCGATCCCAAGCCGGGCGTGCTGCAGAGCGGCAGCGGGGTGCTCAACAACGCCAGCCTGACCCAGACCGCGGGCAGCAACTTCAAGATCACGGGCCTGCCGGCGACCACCACCACCACGGTGCCGGGGGCCAGTCCACAGGTCGGGGCGGCGACGGCATCGAGCGACACCGTATCGAGCGACACCGTATCGAGCGACACCGTGTCGAGCGGCACCGAGTCGAGCAGGGCCCAGTCCAATGCCGCCTTGAAGAAGCTGGAGGCCGAGATCCAACAGGTGTTGACGGCCCGTGGGCTGAA
>JAKBAX010000072.1 GCA_021808785.1 Actinomycetes bacterium
GGTGACCCTTCTGCCCCGCCGGGAGGCCCCGGTTACCGTGATCACCGGCACCTACGGGGCGGCGGTGCTGGCACCCCTTATCCGCTCGGTCCGCCACGACGCCGACGTGCTGGCCGTGGACAACCGCTACTTCGGCGGCAACATCGGGGTCGCCGGTCTGATGACGGGCGAGGACGTCGCCGCCGGCCTGGTGTCGGCACCCACCGGTCGTCGTTACCTCCTGCCCGACGTATGCCTCTCCGGTGGGGTCTTCCTCGACGGAATCCGGCCCGAGGACCTGCCGAGACCGGTGGAGGTCGTACCCGCCGATGGGGCGGCCTTGCGGGCGGCGCTGACATGAGCAGATGTCATGGAGACCGGCGCAGAAGGGAGCACCCACGATCATGAGCGAACGGCCGCCGTCTCCCCTCCAATCTCCCCCTTCGTCACCGCTGACGAAGCCGTTGGTGGCCGTGGTCGGCCGCCCCAACGTGGGCAAGTCGACCCTGGTCAACCGGATCGTGGGCCGTCGGGAGGCCATCGTGGAGGAGCGGCCTGGAGTCACACGCGACCGTAAGTATCTCGATGCGGAATGGGGCGGCCGGGAATTCACCATCGTGGACACCGGGGGGTGGGTGCCGGGGGGTGACTCCCTGGAGCAGCAGGTTTCGGTTCAGTCCGAGCGGGCGGTTCGCGACGCCGATGCCATCCTCCTCGTGCTCGACACCTCGGTCGGCACCACCGAAGAGGACGCCCGGGTGGCCGCCATGTTGCGCCGCCACGGCCGCCCGACTCTGGTGGTAGCCAACAAGGTCGACGGCGACAGCCGCGAGGCGGACGCCTGGTTGTTCGCCCGTCTCGGACTGGGAGACCCGATCCCCATCAGCGCCATCCACGGGCGGGGCACCGGCGACCTCCTCGACGCGCTCGTCGCCCTTTTTTCCTCCGAGACAGAGACGCCCGAATCGGGGGCCGAGGCGGCGGAGCAGACCCCATCTGTCGCCATCGTAGGTCGGCCCAACGTGGGCAAGTCGACCCTGTTCAACCGCTTGATCGGCGATGACCGCTCGGTCGTGCACGACATGCCCGGCACTACCCGGGACAGCATCGACACCGTCGTCAGCACCCCGGAAGGCGATATCCGCTTCGTGGACACCGCCGGCATGCGCCGACGCACCAAGGAGGCCGAGGGGGCCGAGTACTACTCCCTGGTGAGGGCCCTGCAGTCCCTGGACCGGGCCCAGTGCGCCCTCCTCGTCATCGACGCCTCGGAAGGCATCACCCGCCAGGATCAGAGGCTGGCCGAGCGCGTCGACGCGGCCGGGGGCCCGGTGGTCCTGCTGCTCAACAAGTGGGAGACCCTCGACGCCGAGCGTCGTGCGGCCATCACCGCCGAGGTCGCCGACCGACTCGGATTCCTGGCCTACGCCCCGGTGTTGAAAGTCAGCGCCCGGACCGGCCTCGGCGTGCACAAACTCCTGCCGGCTCTGGGCCAGGCCATGACCGCGTCCCGCCAGCGGGTACCCACCGGCGAGCTCAACCGGGTCCTCGCGTCGGCGCAGTCCGCCCACGCCTCTCCCGGAGGGCGAATCCTGTATGCCACGCAGGGGGCGACGGATCCGCCCACATTCACGTTGTTCGCCACCAAGACGGTCCCCGCCCCCTACCTGCGATATCTGGAGCGCAAGCTGCGGGAACACTTCGGATTCGGTCCTACACCGCTCGTGTTCCGGGTCCGGAGGCGCAGTCAATAGATTGCCCGCCCGGGTATTCCGCCGGCCCACCTGCCTCCACCGCTCCGGGCCGAGCCCCCCCCCGGCCATCACTTGCGCGACGAGCCTCGAACCACCCGTCAGAGGTTCTGCCGGAGGCGGTCGAGTACCGTTTAGCGCATGTTCACCCAGCCCTGGCTGGCGGCCGCGGCCATCTTCTGCGCCGTGGCGGCCGCGCTCTGGGGCCGGGCTGCGGCCCGCCTCTCCCGGGCGGCGCGCCGCATCCAGGCCGAGACGGCCTCCTCGTCAACTGGGGGCGAGGCGACCGACCTGGCGAGGGCCGCGTTCGACAAGGATCTGCACACCGCCATCCTGTACTCGATACTGGCCGTAGGACTGGCCGTGGCCTCGCTGTCCACCTCGGCCTGGTACGAGATCCCCCTGCTGGGCGTCACCGTCCCGGTGATCATAACCCTGCGCTTCGCCCCCCGCTTCTTTGCCGAAGCCCGGCTGGCCGAGAACCGGGCCATGCTCGAGCGCCGGGCCGAGGAAGTGCTGGCACAGGAGCAACTGGCCCCCCGGCGCTGGGCGGACCGCCTGGCCCCTGAGGACCTGCCCCACATCGAGGGCTTCGAGATGGGCCGGGTCTACGAGCCGGGCACCGGGATGATGGCCGGTGATTTCTACGACGTGTTCGAGTTGACCGGCGGCCGGCTGGCCGCCGTCATCGGAGACGTAGCCGGACACGGGATCGACCCGTCCATCACCGCCTTCCAGGTCAAATACCTCCTGCGTACCTTCGTGCGCCAGTACCGCGATCCGGCCCAGGCGCTCGAGGAGCTCAACAAGGTGCTGTCCATCGGCAGCCGGCCCGAGGATCTGGTGTCGGTCTGCGTGGTGATCCTCGATCCCTCGGCCGGGACGGTCCGTCACGCCTCCGCCGGCCACCCGCCGACCTGGCTGTGGCAGGACTCGGAGATCCACGCCCTACGCTTCACCGGCCCCTTGCTGACCCTCGACCCGGGCGGCTCGTACTACTCCCGGGAACGGCCGCTGCTGGTCGGAGACGTCATCCTCATGTACACCGACGGCCTGGCCGAGGCCCGCGCCGGCGGCCAGATCTTCGGAGAGGACCGCATCGCCGGGGCCCTGCGGCGCGATCCGGGGCAGGACACCACCATCTTGTGCAAGGACCTGCTGGAAGCGGCCCGGGACTTCGCCTCCGAGCCACTCAAAGACGATGTAGCCATCCTGGCCATCCGTCGGGTCTAGATCGGCATCGGCATCTGAGCGGGCCGCCGCGGGGGCAAACCGCTCCGGTCGCCGTAGCCTGAGGGGCGTGCCCTGGTGCGAGGACTGCAGCCGGTTCTGGAACGACCAGAGCCTGGGAGAAGGGGGAGTGTGCCCCACCTGCGGACGGGAGCTGACCGGGCCGGCCCGGCGGGTGCCCTGGCATTTCAAGCTGCTTCTGGTGGCCTTCGCCGGCTACATGGTGTACCGGATCTACTGGCTGATCGAGTGGCTCCCGAAACACGTTTGAGTTTTTGACTAGGGTCAGTGGCCCATTGCATCACCGGGCGGTGGCGCAGTTTGGTAGCGCACCAGACTGGGGGTCTGGGGGCCGCGGGTTCAAGTCCCGCCCGCCCGACAGCGAAGGGCCCCGGGTAAACCCCCGGGGGCCTTCGCCGACCCCGTGACAGTCCCCATGACCGTCCTCGTGGTCTGGCGCAGGGCGAGCGCCCGGCCGAGTACGAGCGGTGGGTGTCGCCTCCTACCAGGCCGGCGTGTAGCCCCCCCGGCCCATCGAGGCGCTGGTCTCCCAGTCGATGTCCTCGTCGAGCGACCCGAGCACCTCGGTCACCCAGTCCAGCCGCTCCTTGAGGATCCGCTCGACCCCGGCCTGCAGGGTGGTGCTGCTGACGGCGCACGACGAGCAGGACCCCTGCAGCTGCACCTCGATCATCCCGGACTCGACGTCGGCGCTCAGCAACACCAGGTCCCCACCGTCGGACTGCACGGCAGGGCGGATGAGGTCGATCAGCTCGGTCAGGTTGGCCAGTCGGCCGGCACGGTCTTCGTCGGTAAGCATCGTCTCACCAGTCTGCCAGCAATCTGCCTGTATGAGGCGGTGGGGTCGGGAGCGGGATCGGCACCCGGCGAAGCTCAGCGGCACCAGGCAGACCCCAGCGTCACGAGACCGCTTAACCTGGGCGATCGGCATGCCGACCCCCGCTCCCGATCGGTCCGCCCCCCGAAAGCGGAGGGGCTATTTCCTACCCGGAGGCATCGCCCTCGTGGCCCTGCTGGTAATCGGGTTGCTATGGGGGGCCGGGGACCTCGAACACCCGGCCGCCAAGAGCCTGGTCGGCTCCGAGACCGCGGCGCAGATCGCCCTCGGCATCCAGGCTCAGCAGAACCTGCATCAGGCGCCGCAGGTCACCTGCCCGGCCCGGGAGCCGGTACGGCCCGGCCTGACCTTCGACTGCCGCCTGGCCGGCCATCCGCCCCGATCGGTCCACGTCACCGAGATCGACCGGCGGGGCGAGGTCCGCTGGTCGCTGCCTTCCAGTACCTGACGCCCGGCCCTCTACCTAGACTTCCGGCATGGCGACCGAGACGACCGGACCGGCAGCGCCGGGATTCGTGCGCTCGGGCGAGGACCGGATCCTGACCGTCCCGAACGTCATCACGACCATCCGGCTGCTCTGCGTCCCGCTGTTCCTGTGGCTGCTCCTGCGTGGTCCGCACCACCGGGGCTGGTACCCGGCCGCCCTCCTGCTCGGGGCCCTCGGTGCCTCCGACGGGGTGGACGGCTTCGTAGCCCGGCGCTTCCGCCAGGTGTCCACGGTGGGCAAGGTGCTCGACCCGATCGCCGACCGGCTCCTGCTCGGGGTGGCCGCCATCTCCACCATCGTCCTCGGGGCGGTGCCGTTGTGGGTGGGGATACTGGCCATCGCCCGGGAGGGCCTGGTCGCGCTGGGTTTCTTGGTGGTGGCCTCCCTCGGCGGCCGGCGGATGGATGTGGTCTGGGCGGGCAAGGCGGGTACGTTCGGCCTCATGGCTGCGCTACCACTGTTCCTCGGGGGCCACGCCAACGACGATTGGCGCGCCACGGCCGAGACGCTGGCGTGGATATTCGCCGTCCCCGGGCTGCTGCTCGGCTGGTACGCCGCCACCACCTACGTTCCGAAGGCCCGGCTGGCGCTGGCCGATGGCCGGCGCGAGCGGGCCGCCGGCGGTCAACACGGACCCGAACGGGAAGGAGTCGAGAGATGAAAGCGGTGATCATGGCGGGTGGCGAGGGGACCCGGCTCCGCCCTCTCACCTCCAACCAGCCGAAGCCGATGATGCCCGTGGCCAACCGGCCCATGATGGAGCACATCGTCGAGCTCCTGAAGCGCTACGGCTTCGACGACATCGTGGTCACCGTGGCTTTCCAGGCCAATGCCATCCGCACCTATTTCGGCAACGGCTCGGAATTCGGCGTCCGCATGGTCTACGCCACCGAGGAGACCCCCCTCGGCACCGCCGGTTCGGTGCGCAACGCCATGGACGAGCTGGACGAGCCTTTCCTCGTCATATCCGGCGACGTGCTGACCGACATCGACCTGGCTTCGGTCGTCAAGTTCCACCAGGAGCGCAACGCCATGGCCACCATCGGCCTGAAAGCCATGGAGAACCCGCTCGAGTTCGGCATCGTGATCACCCGCGAGGACGGGTCCATCGAGCGCTTCCTCGAGAAGCCGACGTGGGGCCAGGTGTTCTCCGACACCATCAACACCGGCATCTATGTGCTGGAGCCCTCCATCTTCGACTACATCGAGCCCGACGTCTCGGTGGACTTCTCCTCCGACGTGTTCCCCAAGATGCTCGACGACGCCAGGCCGGTGTTCGGCTACGTGGCCGAAGGCTACTGGGAGGACGTGGGCACCCTCGACGCCTACATCAAGGCCCACCAGGACGTGCTCGACGGGCAGGTCCAGGTCGATATCGGCGGCTTCCGGGTGGGCGAAGGGGTGTGGCTGGGCGAGGGGTCGGAGATCGACCCCGACGCCAGCATCGTCGGCCCGGCCATCATCGGCGATTTCTGCCGCGTCGAAGCGGGCGCCCGCCTCGGCGAGTACACGGTGCTCGGCTCCAACGTGCGCGTCGGCGCCGACTCGTTCCTCGAGCGCTCGGTCGTCCACGACAACGTCTACCTCGGCCCGGGGGTGCGCCTGCGAGGCGCCGTAGTGGGCCGCTCCAGCGACCTCCGACGGGGGGCCCGCCTGGAGGAAGGGGTGGTGATCGGCGACGAGTGCTTCATCGGGGAGCACGCGGTGATCCACCCCGGCGTCAAGGTGTATCCGTTCAAGACGGTCGAGCACGGCGCCATCGTCAACTCCTCCATCGTCTGGGAATCGCGCGGTGCCCGCCACCTGTTCGGGCGCAATGGCGTCGAGGGCCTGGCCAACGTGGACATCTCCCCGGAGCTCGCCGTCCGCTTGGCCATGGCCTTCGGGACCACGATGAAAAAGGGGCAGACCGTCGTGGCTTCACGCGACACGAGCCGGGCGGCCCGGGTGCTGAAGCGGGCCCTGATGGTCGGTCTGAACTCGGCCGGAGTAGACGTGGCCGACCTGGAGGTGGCGACCGTCCCGGTCACCCGCTTCGGCGTGCGCAACGAGAAGGCCGACGGCGGCATGTCGGTCCGCCTGGCCCGCGAGGACCCCCAGTCGGTGATCATCCGCTTCTTCGATTCGAACGGCATCGATATCTCGGAGTCCACCCAGAAGAAGGTGGAGCGCCTCTTCTATCGGGAGGACTACCGACGCTCCCTGGCCGGTGAGATCGGCGACCTTCGCTTCCCGGTGCGGACCGCCGAGTTCTACACCGCGGTCTTGATGGAGGCGGTCAACATCGACACCATCCGGGCGGCCCGGTTCAAGGTGGTCCTCGACTACGCCTACGGGGCGGCCAGCTTCGTCATGCCCAACGTGCTGTCCAAGCTCGGCGCCGAGGTGCTGTCGGTCAACCCCTACGCGTCGACCCGCCAATCGCTGACCTTCGACCGCTTCGAGCACGCGGCCCAGGTCTCGGCGCTGGTGAAGGCGTCAGGAGCCCACCTCGGCGCCGTGATCGACACCGACGGCGAGTTCATTACCCTGGTCGACGACACCGGTCATGTCCTGTCGGACGACCAGGTGCTGATGGCTCTGCTGCAGCTGGTGCTCGACGACGCCGAACGCCGGGGAGCCGGGCCGCCGTCGGTGGCCCTGCCCGTCTCGGTCAGCCGCAGCGTGGAAGCCATGTGCGACGCGGCCGGCGCCACCCTGCTTTGGACCAAGATGTCCACCCCTTCGCTCATGGAGGTGGCGTCCCAGCCCGGGGTGCGCTTCGCCGCGGGGCAGGAGGGTGGCTATATCTTCCCGTCGTTCCTGCCCGCCTACGACGCAGTCGCCACCCTGGTCGAGACGCTGGGCCTGCTGGCTTCGGTCGGCACCCGCCTGTCCAAGGTGGCGTCCCGGCTGCCGGTGGTGCGCACCGCCCACGAGTCGGTGGTCACCCCCTGGGAGAAGAAGGGCATGGTCATGCGGACGGTCATGGAGTGGAGCAAGGACCGCGAAGTGCTCCTGGTCGACGGGGTCAAGGTGCTCTATGACGACGGTTGGGCCCTCGTCTTCCCCGATCCGGAGGAACCCCTGACCCATGTCTGGGCGGAGGCGTCGGGCGATGCCGACGCCAAGGCCCGCGCCCAGGAGTACTCTCGCCGGATCCGCAGCATCCTACGGAGCTGATCCGGTAAGTTCGCCGGACATGAACGTCCCGGACGACCTCCAGTACACGTCGGACCATGAGTGGGCCCGGGCCGAGGACGGCGGCGGGCTCCGGGTCGGCATCACCGACTACGCCCAAGACGCCCTGGGGGACATCGTCTTCGTGCAGCTGCCCGAACCGGGCGCCAAGGTGTCCGCCGGGGAATCGTTCGCCGAGGTGGAGTCCACCAAGTCCGTGTCCGACATCTTCTCGCCGGTGAGCGGCACGGTGACCGAGATCAATCACGACCTGGCCGACGCGCCGCAGCGTCTCAACGAGGATCCCTACGGCGAGGGCTGGCTGTGCGTGATCGTGCCCGACGCGGGCACCGAGTCCACCGGCCTGCTCGACGCCGAGGGCTACCGCAAGCTGATCGAGAGCTGACAGGTCGTACTTGTCGCCGACCTTCTGCAACCGCTGCGGTCACCGTAATCCGGAGGGCTCGAACTTCTGCTCGTCGTGCGGCGCGGTCTTGGAGCGCCTGTCCGGCCAGGATCCGGCGACGACCACGATCACCCTGTCCCCGGTCGAGGCGTCGGGTGAGGTGGGGGAAGAGGAGATCACCGTCTCGCTCGAGGATCACCCCGCCGGCGTCGGGCTCCTCGTGGTCAAGCGGGGCCCCAATGCCGGTTCCCGATTCGCCCTCGGTGACGACAAGACCACCATCGGCCGCCACCCCGACAGCGACATCTTCCTCGACGACGTGACCGTTTCGCGCCGCCATGCCGAGATCGAGCACGGCGACGGGCGCTTCACCGTGACCGACGCCGGCTCCCTCAACGGCACCTACCTCAATCGTGAGCGCATCGAGGAGGCGGTCCTGCACAGTGGCGACGAGTTGCAGATCGGCAAGTTCCGGCTGGTCTTCCTGCACGAAATGCTCGGCGGTTGAGCGGAGTGCCGGAACGGTCCCATCTGTCCATCGGCGAGGTCCTGTCGCTCTTGCGCGACGAGTTCCCCGACGTCACCATCTCGAAGATCCGCTTCCTCGAGAGCCAGGGTCTGGTCGATCCGGAGCGGACCCCGTCGGGCTACCGCAAGTTCTACGAGCACGACGTCGAGCGGCTGCGCTGGATCTTGCGCCAGCAGCGCGAGCACTTCCTGCCGCTCAAGATCATCCGGGGCCGGCTCGAGGAGCAGGGCAGCGGCCAGCCGGTGGACGGGCCGCTCACCCCGGAGGAGGCTTCGGCGGTCCCGGTCGGCCGGGAGCCCGAACCTCCCGACGGCCGAATCCCCGACCGCGACGGGGTACCGGCGGCCGCCGGACCGGCTGACCTCTCCGCGGCCGAGCGCTCGCCCACCACGGTGGCCACGCCCGCCCCATCGGATATCTCGCCCGCCGCCCGGTCCCACTCCGCCCCCCGGCCGAGCGGTGGCGGGGGGCGGACCCCGGCTCCCATCCCGAGCCTGTTCGCCGGCCTGCATGCCGAAGGGGGTGAGACCGGACCGGGCGGGGCCGCCACCGGGAGCGAAGAGCCCACGGTACGGCCGGACGCAGATCCGCCGGCACCGGGGCGGCCGGGCGCAGATCCGCCGGCACCGGGACGGCCGGCCGGGCCGTCGGGGGCCGAACCCGGCCCGGGCCGGCCGGGCGGCCGGTCGATGGCGGTGCCCGCCGCCACCCCCGTCACGGCCGGGGGCTCGGCAGTCGCCGCGACCGCGGCCCGGCCCGGACCGGACGACACCGGAGCGGAGGAGGGGACCGAGACCTTCACCGCCGAGGAGCTGGCGGCCGCGGTCGGCACCGAGGTGGCCACCGTCCACGAGCTCGAGCAGTACGGGTTGATCGCTCCCCACGGCGTGGTCGCCGGAGTCCCCTACTACGACCACCCGGCCCTGGCCGTGGTCCTGGCCGCGGCGCGCTTCGCCCGCCATGGGGTGGAAGCCCGCCACCTGCGGGTGTGGCGCAACTCGGCCGAGCGGGAGGCCGACCTGTACCAGCAGGTGGTCTTGCCGCTGCTCCGCCAGCGCAACCCCCAGGCCCGCCGGCAGGCCCTCGACACGCTCGAGGAGCTGGCGACGACCGGCGCCGCCCTGCGGGCCGCTCTCGTCGAACGGGCCGTGCGGGACATTCGCTGACCCGGGCCACCACCGGGCCGACCGGCCCGCCCCTCGCGACCGGTACGGATCCAGAACTGTGCTCGGGTCGCGCTACGGGTAACGTTTGACCATGGTGGAGATGCACCTGAGCGCGGTCCGGGTCGAAATACCCAGCAACAATCCGCTCCTCCTGCTCCAGGAGCTCTCGGGGAGCAAACGCACCCTGCCGATCTACATAGGTCCGGCCGAGGCTCAGGCCATCGCATTCGCCCAGCAGGGGGTCGAGACGCCGCGGCCGATGACCCACGACCTGATGCGGGACATCCTGGAGGAGCTGGGGGCCCGGGTCGAATGCATCGTGATCACCGAACTGCGGGAGCGCACCTTCTACTCGGAGATCCGCATCATCGTGGGCACCGCCCGCCACTCCGTCTCGGCCCGACCGTCCGACGCAGTGGCCCTCGCCGTCCGGCTGGACTGCCCGATCTACGCCGAGGAGGAGCTGCTCGACGCCGAGGGGGTCATCCTGCCCGACGACGAGGAGGACGAGGAGGAGGGCGCCGAGGCCGAGGAGCTCGTGTCGGAGTTCCGGGATTTCATAGAAGGCATCCGGCCCGAAGACTTCGGCTGATCCGGCACCAAACCTCTTGCGCCCGGGCCGGCGGTACAGCACACTGGCGTAACTACTCAGCTGTCATATGGGAGGACCGGTGGGCAAACAAGCTGATCCCGACGGCGGCGCGCTCGGCTACCGCGGCCCCCAGGTCTGTTCCGTCGTCGGCATCACATACCGCCAGCTGGACTACTGGGCCCGGACCGGGCTGCTCCACCCGTCGATCAGCCAGGCCCGGGGGAGCGGCTCGCAGCGGGTCTACTCGTACTCGGATCTGGTCCAGCTGAAGGTCATCAAGCGGCTGCTCGACGCCGGCGTCTCCTTACAGGCGGCTCGTCGGGCCATCGAGTGCCTGCGTTCGAGCGGCGACGACCTGGGCACCGCCAACCTGGTCATCGACGACCGCCACTCCGTGCTGGCCCACACCGGTGAGGAGATCATCGACCTCCTCCGGGGAGGCCAGACGGTGCTCAACATCGTGCCGCTGGGCGGCCTGGTCTCCGAGCTTCAAGCGGCCATCACCGACCTCGGGCTGACGACGGCCGGCACTCCGACCGGTGCCTCGACCGGTGGCGCTGCCGCTGGGGACCACGGCCCGGTGGCCGAGGCTCACTGAGCACGCTCACCGGGCGACCGCCCCGGTCACGCTCACCGGGGCTTCGGATCCGGGCCGCCACCATCTAGTCTGGCCGGGTGAGCGACCCCGATTCCGACCTGCGCCGTTCACCGCTCGACGTGGCCCACCGGGCCCTCGGGGCCCGCATGGTGCCGTTCGGGGGCTGGGAGATGCCGCTCTCGTACCCCTCGGGCACCATCGCCGAGCACCAGGCTTGCCGCACGGCGGCGGTGGCATTCGACGTGAGCCACCTGGGCACCGTGCGAATCAGCGGGCCTGACGCGTTCGGCCTCCTGCAGCGAACGCTCACCAACGACCTGCACAAGATCGGGCCGGGTCGGGCCCAGTACACCCACCTGCTCGACGAGTCGGACGCGTCGGTGCTCGACGACATCATCGTGTGGTGGGTCGATGCCGAGCGCTTCGACGTGATGCCCAACGCCTCGAACACGGTACGGGTACGCAAGGCCATCGGGGGCACCGACGTCACCGCCGGGCGGGCCGTGATCGCCGTCCAGGGACCCGACGCCCGCGCCTTGTTGGCCAAGGTGGTCCCGGCGGCGGCGGAGGTGGGGCGGTTCCGGGTGGCCCCGTTCTCCTGGCGAGACCGTGACTGCGTGGCGGCCGGCACCGGCTACACCGGGGAGGACGGGGTGGAGTGCTCCGTGCCGGCCGACGCCGCCCTGTCGTTCTGGGAGACCCTGATGAGCCTGGGCATCGTGGCCGCCGGCCTCGGCGCCCGGGACACCCTGCGCCTCGAAGCGGCCCTGCCACTGCACGGACACGAGCTGGGGCCGGGTATCACCCCCCTCCAGGCCGGACTGGGCTGGGTCGTGTCCTGGACCAAGGAGGAGGGCTTCCGGGGGCGCGACGCGCTCGAGAGAGAACGGTCCCGGGGGCCGCGCCGGTTACTGGCCGGGCTGGCCACCGAGGGCCGCCAGCCGGTGTGCGCCGGGGCCGCGGTCCTGTCAGGGGGCGCGAAGGTGGGGGAGGTGACGAGCGGCAACTTCTCGCCTCTACTGGGCCACGGCATCGCCTTGGCCTTCTTGCCGCCCGACACCACACCGGGTCTCCAGGTGGAGATCGACCTGAGGGGCCGGCCGGTGCCGGCCACGGTGGTCAAGCTGCCGTTCGTTGCCAAGAAGAAGGACTAGACGTGGGTCATTTCGTTCCCCATACCGACAGCGACATCGAGCGCATGCTGGGCGACATCGGCCTGGCCTCGCTCGACGAGTTGTTCGAGGTGGTCCCCGAGGCACTGCGCCTGGCCGGCGGCCTCGACCTGCCCCAGGGGATGCCCGAGCCCGACGTGCTGGCCGAGATGGAGCGCCTGGCGGCGCTGAACCACCACGGGTCGGATCTGATCTGCTTCGCCGGGGCCGGCGCCTACGACCACGAGGTCCCCTCGGCGACCAAGAGGCTGACGTTCCGCTCGGAATTCGTCACCGCCTACACCCCGTACCAACCCGAGGTGGCCCAGGGGGTCCTGCAGGCCCTGTTCGAGTACCAGACCCTCGTCGCCCGCATCTCCGGGCTGCCCGTGGCCAACGCCTCGCTCTACGACGGGGCGTCGGCCGCGGTGGAGGGGGTCAACCTGGCGGTGGCGGCCAAGAAGCGTCCCACGGTCTGGATCAGCGGGGGATTGCATCCCCACTGGCGGGCCACCCTGGCCACCTTCGCGGCCGGGACCGGCCACCGGCTGGTCGACGTGCCGCTGCATGATGGGGTCACGGATTGGACGGCGGTGGAAGCAGCGGGGGGCGACGCCCCGGCGGCGTTGCTCGTCGCCTCGCCCAACTACCTCGGTGCCTACGAGGATCTGCGGGCCGCCCGCCGGGTGGCCGATGCCCACGACGCCCTCCTCGTCGCCGGCTTCGACCCCGTCTCGTCCGGTCTGCTCCACCCGCCGGGGGAGCTGGGCGCCGACGTGGTGGTGGGGGAGGGTCAGCCGTTCGGCACCCCGCTCTCCTTCGGCGGCCCCTACCTCGGCCTGTTCGCCTGTCGAGCCGAGCAGGTGCGCCGCCTGCCCGGCCGCTTGGTGGGCCGCACGGTAGACGTCGAGGACCGGCCCGCCTATGTGACCACGCTGCGGGCCCGCGAGCAGGACATCCGGCGGGAGAAGGCGTCCTCCAACGTCTGCACCAACCAGACCCTGATCGCGGTGGCGTGCATGATCCAGCTGTCCTGGCTCGGAACGGCTGGATTGCGCGAGGTCGCCCTCCGCTGCGCCCGCGGCACCCGCTACGCCTGCGACGCCCTGACCGCCATCCCAGGCGTGGAGTTGATGGCTCCGGCCCCGACGCTGCGGGAGTTCGCCCTGCGCACCCCGCTGCCGGCCGAGACCGTGATCGAGCGCATGGCCGACGAGGGGTTCCTCGCCGGCGTGCCGGTGGGGATCGAAGGGGGAGTGGTCACCGACTCGGGCGACGCCCTCCTCGTCGCGGTGACCGAGAGGCGCACCAAGGCCGAGATCGACAGTTACGTATCCTGCTTCGAGAAGGTGGTCCGTTGATGAGCTCCGTTGCGCCGACCTCGGCCGCCCCCGGCGGCAAGGCGACCAGCGCCCCGATCATGGGGCGCGATCACGAGCCGACCATCTTCGAGTACTCGAGCACGGGGCGGCGGGCCTTCTCCTTCCGCACCACCGGCCTGCCCGAGTGGACCGCCGAGGAGCTGGTGCCGCCGGAGTACCTACGGGAGTCGCCGGTGGCGCTGGCCGAGGTCTGCGAGCGGGACCTGGTGGCCCACGTGACCCGCCTGACCCACCGGCAGTACTCGGTCGACCTGGGCGCCTACCCGCTCGGATCGTGCACCATGAAGTACAACCCGAAGCTCTGCGACGACGCGGCCGCTCTGCCCGGCCTGGCGGCAGTGCATCCAGCCACACCGACCGGCCACGCCCAGGGTTGGCTGGAGCTGCTCTGGTCGCTCGGCGACACCCTGTGCCGAATCACCGGCATGCACTCCTGCACCCTGCAGCCGCCGGCCGGGGCGGCCGGAGAGCTGACCGGCCTCCTGCTGATGCGGGCCTGGCACGACTCGAGGGGGGAGCGGCGAACCAAGATCATCATCCCGGACTCCGCCCACGGCACCAACCCGGCGTCGGTCACCCTCGGCGGCTACCAGACGGTCACCGTCCCCTCCGACGAGCGGGGCCTGGTCGACCTCGACGCCCTTCGGGCCCGCCTGGACACCGATGTGGCCGGCATCATGCTGACCAACCCGAACACGCTCGGGCTCTTCGAGCAGGACATCGCCGAGATCGCCGCCGCGGTGCACGACGTCGGCGGACTGCTCTACTACGACGGGGCCAACCTCAATGCCATCCTGGGGGTCACCCGTCCCGGAGACATGGGCTTCGACATCGTGCACATGAACCTGCACAAGACCTTCGCCGTGCCCCACGGCGGCGGCGGCCCGGGGGCGGGGCCGGTGGCCGTCTCCGAACGGCTGGCCCCGTTCCTGCCCGGACCGGTCCCGGCCCGCTTGGCCGACGGCCACTTCGAGTGGCACACCCCGCCGCGATCCATCGGCCGGGTGCACGCCTGGCACGGCAACGCCCTGGCCCTGGCCCGGGCCTGGTCCTACATCCTGGCCAACGGCGGCGACGGCCTCCGCCGGGTGGCCGAGGGGGCGGTACTCAACGCCAACTGGCTGCGCCATCGGCTGCGCGGCACCTACGACCTGCCCTACGACCGGCCCAACATGCACGAGTTCGTGGCTTCCACCACCGCCCTCAAGAAGGAGAAAGGTCTGCGGGCGCTGGACGTGGGCAAACGGCTGCTGGAGGAGGGGTTCCACGCCCCGACGGTGTACTTCCCGCTCATCGTGGACGAGGCGCTCATGATCGAGCCGACCGAGACCGAGACCCCCGAAACCCTCGCCGCACTGGCCGACGCCCTCATCGCCATCGCCGCCGATGAGGCCGGGGTGGGCGCCGCCGCCCCTCGCACCACGCCGGTCGGGCGGGTGGACGAAGCCCGGGCGGCCCGGTCGTTGCTACCCACCTGGGACGCGGTCGTCGGGCACGGCTGATCGAGCCCGCCCGGGGTTGGGCCGGGGTTGGGGGCCGGGGGTGGGGGCCGGGGTTGGGGGCCGGGGTTGGGGGTGGGGGCCGGGGTTACGCTGGGGCGGCTGGGGCGGCTGGGGCGGCTGGGGCGGCTGGGGCGCAGGGTGCCACGCAGGTAGCTGTTTTCTGTACCTTTTTGTGATTTCTGTACCTTTTCATGCCTGTAGTGTCGCTGAAAGTACAGATTTGCGAAATCGGTACAGATTTGGCGGCTCGGCCGCCCGCCGCACCGCCGCCACCACCGCACCGGCGGGTCGTCACTCGGCCGAGGCCTCCCGCAGGGCGGCCTGGCTGGGGTGGGCCGCTATCACGTGGCGCAGGCCCTGAGCGGTGGCCGAGAGGTAGCGCCGGGTGGTCTCCAGGCTGGCGTGCCCGAGGAGCTCCTGCAGCTCCACCACGTCGGCGCCCGCTTCCAGAGCCGAGGTGGCGAAGGTGTGGCGCAGGGCGTGGACCAGGGCCCCGGCCGGTACCTGGGCCCGGATTCCGGCCCGCACGTAGAGCTTCTCCACCAGATAGCGGATCTGGTCCACCGACAACTTCCGGCCCCGCACGTCCACGAACAGCGGGGTAGTGGGATGGTCGAGGTCGTGACGGGGAAAACGGGCCGCCCGCTCCACCATGTACCCCTCCAGTACCCGCTCGAGGACCGGGTCGATGGGAATGGGGCGCACCTTGGCCCCCTTGCCCCGCACCTCGAGCCGCCGGGCCCCGGTCTCGCCGGCCAGGGAGCCCACCACCAGGTTGGAGGCCTCGGCCTCGCGGATGCCGGTCACGCAGAACGTGGCGATCAGGGCCAGGTCCCGGGCCGGCCACGGGTCGCGCGCCCGCGGGTCGGGCTGGCGGGCCGCCTCGAACAGCCGTGACACCGCCCCCGGGGTGCGTATGGACCGGGGCAGCGTCGAGGGGGTCTTGGGCTTGGGGACAGCCGCCATCGGGTTGCCGTCAACGACGCCCTCGGCCACCAGGTAGTCGAAGAAGCTGGACCACGCCGAATGGGCCCGCCGCACGGAGGCCGCGGCGTGGTCCGAGGCCCACGAAGCGAATGCGGCCACCAGAGCCTGGCGGTCCAGCTCGGCGATACGCACCCCCGAAGGGGCATCGTGGGGAGGCTGCCCGTCGGAGTCGGCCCCGACCAGGCCCTCCAGAACGGCCAGCCGGGCGGCCACCCCCCGGAGGTCCCGGCGGTAGCCGGCCAGGGTGGCCGGCGACGGCTTGGCCGCGCCCAGGTGCACCAGCCAGGCTTCGACCGCGTCGGCGACCGTCGAGGCGGAGGTGACCCGGCGCCGTACCGCCAAGGCCGGCCGGCGGGCCCGACCGGCCGGAGCCGGGCGCGACAAGGCGCGTGGCTGCGGCCCGGAGGAAGGCGGTGACGGCGAGGAGGAAGGCGGTGACGGCGAGGATGCGGACACGACGCGACCGACCGTACCGGCAGCCACCCGTCGCGGCGCGGATGACCCGCTGTCCACCCGGGGGCGGTCGGGGACGAGGCCGTTGGGGGCGCCGGGTCCGAGTCGGTTGTTCCGGATAATCACAGTTATCCGTAATAACGCCCGAATCCGGGTTCGCCCCGGCCCGGCACCGGCCCCACCGTCACAACGGGCCCCACCGGCACGGGCCCCACCGGCACGGGCCCCACCGGCACGGGCCCCACCGGCACGGGCCCCACCGGCACGGGCCCCACCGGCACGGGGCCCGCCACCACGCGCGCCGCCATCACGGGCCCGCCATCGTCGCCCAGCCACCGAGCACTACCGTGGGACCCGTCATGGCCATGTCGCACATCCGTTGGAGCGTGCACAACG
>JAKBAX010000486.1 GCA_021808785.1 Actinomycetes bacterium
GCTGGAGGCGCTCGACGCTGGCAACGTCGACGACGTAGTCATCCGCTACACCGATCGGCCGAGCGAGTTCGCCCAGGTCCGCTACGCCGTCGACGGCTCCTCTCCGCTCAACTCGGCCTACCTCACCCGTCTCGCCGCGCCGCGAGGCACGAGCATGCTTCAAAAGTTCCACGCCAGCTGGATCGCGCTCCAACGTGACGAGGCGCCGACGCTCATGTTGATCACGAACCGACTGGCAGACCCTGGCGACCCAGCATTCTCGACGCTCGATGGCAGGACCGAGCTCCTGGCGCCAGCCCTCCTCCAAGCCACGCCGTCGAGCTCTCTTGGAAAGCTCCTAGCGGAGTGGACCAGTCACCTCGGCTGCACCGACGTCAAGCTGGCGGAACTCTTGTCGGCCATTCGATTCAGGGTCGGACGGCCGTACCGCGCCGAGGAGGAGTGGGCGGCGGATCTGATGACGGCGGCTGGGCTCCGATCCGACCCATCCTCCATCAGACTGGGGATCGACCGGGTGCGCCGCTGGGTGCTCGATGGGCACCGAAGCCTGACGAGAGACGCCGCCTCCGCTGGGATCGAGGACCTCGGCCTCGGCGTCCAAGATCCAGCTGCGGTCCTTCACGTTCAGACGCTTCTCCGCGACCCGACAGCCGGCGAAGCCACAGAGGCACTCGACTGGGTTGATCTCTACGTCGGTGAGACACCGGCCGAACGGCGAGCGACCATAAGCAAGGACGCCTACGAAAAGGTCATGCAGCCACAGCTCGACGCTGCTGCGGACCGGCTCCTCGCCGCGGGTCACCGCCGAGTCATGGTGCGCGGCGCGATGCGTTTGCCCACCCAGTTCGCAGTCGGTGCCGCGCTGCCCAAGGTCAGAAACGTCGAGCTCGTTCGCCGACAAGGCCCCGACCTGTGGGCAACCGATGTTCCGAGCGGACCCCGGCTACAGCTAGAGGAAGACAGCGTCGAGCTCAGTCAGGGATCGGACATCGCCGTAGTCCTCGGCGTGACGAACGACCCCACCGAGGACGTGCTCACGTTCGCCCGCGCCAATGGCCTCCCGGTCGCCAAAGTACTTATCCTCCGCCCCCTCGGCGGTCCCGCCGACGATGCCGTACATGGCACGGGTCACGCGATCGCAATCGTCCAAGCCGCACGCGACGCGACGCGACGCGCGCTACGGGGCCAACCGGGGGCAACGGTGCACCTCTTCCTCGCCTGCCCCGGGGCACTCGCCATGCTCCTCGGGCACCGCTGGAACCGTATTGCTCCGACGGTTCTCTACGAGGATCTGAAAACCACGTACCAGGCGGCCTTCATCGTCGCCGCCTGAATGACGGCCGATGATGGTGTAATTCGATGCATCCTGTGTCCGTCACCGGTGCTCAAGGTGAGGATCGAGCGAGACTAGACCAGCCCTGAGCCCAGAGCGCAACACTGAGTATCAGCACGAGCCGAGCACCTCACGGCATCGCAGCGCTCGACTTCCTCGGCGATCACTTCGATGTCGGCCGTCGTCAGCACTTCCCGGTCTCCATCCCGCGCGACGCTGTCACACCAGGCCATCATGATGGAGGATGTGACTGGTGTGACCGATGAGGCTGGAGGTGTCCAGATGACAGGCTGCAGGAGGCCCGCACATGGGTGACAAGAGCGGGATCGAGTGGACGGAGGCCACCTGGAACCCCACGACGGGCTGCGATCGCACCAGTCCCGGCTGTGACAACTGCTACGCGCTGACCCTCGCCAAGCGGCTCAAGGCCATGGGGCAGGCCAAGTACCAGCGCGACGGCGATCCCCGGACCTCCGGTCCTGGCTTCGACCTCACGCTGCACCCTGCCGCATTGGCACTGCCGAAGAGCTGGGACGCCCCTCGCACCATCTTCGTGAACAGCATGAGCGACCTGTTCCACCCGAAAGTTCCTCTCGACTACATCCGCCAGGTGTTCGACGTGATCGGCGAGACGCCACAGCACACCTACCAGGTGCTCACGAAGCGCTCGAAGCGTCTCGCCCAGACTGCTGACTGTCTCGAGTGGCCACCGAACCTGTGGATGGGGGTGAGTGTCGAGGACTCCCGTTACTCGTTCCGGATCAACCACCTTCAGACAGTGCCGGCAGCCGTCCGGTTCCTCTCCTGTGAGCCGCTCCTCGGCCCGCTCGATGATCTGGAGCTGGAGGGGATCCAGTGGGTGATCGCTGGCGGGGAGAGCGGGGGCAACGCGCGGCCGATGGATCCCGACTGGGTGCGGTCGATCCGCGACCAGTGCCTCGACGCTGGCGTGGCGTTCTTCTTCAAGCAGTGGGGCGGACGGACCCCCAAAGCCCACGGCCGAGAACTCGATGGGGCGATGCACGACGAGATGCCCCAGGTAGCCGTGGCCTGAGCTACCCGTGGCACGCTCATGGGGATTCTGGACGCGCTACAAGCTGGAGCTACTCCAGCGTTACCTCGACTCGTTCACCACGACGACGAGAAACCGGTCGCCCGAGAAGAGGGTCTACCTCGACCTCTTCGGCGGGGAGCCGGAGAACGTGGACCGCGACACCCAAAACCCGATCGACGGATCCGCTCGTATCGCCCTCAACACCGACGAACCACCGTTCACCCACCTGCGCTTCTTCGAGCTAGAGCCGAACGCCACCAAGCTCCGCCGAGCTCTCTCCGAGGAGTTCCCCGGCCGGGACTGGATCGTGTACCCCGGCGACAGCAACGACACCATTCACCAGGCACTCGCAGACCTCCGGGCTGCTGATGCTGGTTGGGCGCCCACGTTCGCATTCATCGACCCGAACGGGCCCCACTACACCTGGAACACCCTGCAGGCCCTGGCCGCCCACAAGGGGCCAAGAGCAAAGACGAAGGTAGAGCTGTGGATGCTCTTCCCCGATCCACTCTTCGCTCGACTGCTCCCTCGAACCGGCGAGGTGCGGCCGGTCGACAACGCGGCGATCACCGCCATGTTCGGTGACCCGCGGTGGCACGCTATTTGGAAGGCGAAGCTGGACGACGAGATCGAGCC
>JAKBAX010000487.1 GCA_021808785.1 Actinomycetes bacterium
AGGGAGGATCGCCGTCGTGGGGGGGCTATGTGTTCGCCTACCGTCCTCCTGCCGCGTCTGGTTGCCGCAGGCGGAGTGGATAACGATCACATCTAGGTTCGGGGGCTCGTCCCGGCCATGACAGAGAGGACCGATGGCAATGGCTGATGGCGCCACCATGCAACCCACGCACGGTTGGACGAGGCTCGGACAGGCCGTCCACGCCCACTCTTTCGATCACATGCCGACACACAACTCCTATGCCCGCTTCAACAAGTGGCTGGCGGTCAAGGTGACGACCGGCGTCGGGTCGATGACCTGTGCCTACATCTTCTCGGTGTTGGCACTGATCAGTCTTCCGGCCATCCTCAGCGCTTTCAAGGTGTTCCACTCCACGTTCCCTAACTGGCTGGTCAAGGCCAGCCTGATCGCGCTGGTGTCGTGGATCGCCCAGACCTACATCCAGTTGGTGCTGCTGTCGGTGATCATCGTCGGCCAGAACATCCAGTCCGCGGCGTCTGACGCCCGTGCTGCCAAGACATTCGAGGATACCGAGATCGTCGTCGACCGCCTGGACGAGCACACCGCGGGCGGCATCAAGACGATCCTTGATCGCCTCGACCAGCTCGAGGCGCGACTGCCCTCGGTCTAGCTCGAGGTCTAGCTCTCGCTTTGCCGGCCACGCCTGCGACGCCTCCGGAAGGTGGCCAGAGGCGGTGGGGAGTCGGTCGCGGACGACCTTCCTACATTCTCCGGGGCCGTCGCCCCGGATCACCTGTGTTCAGCCCGGATCCGTCGAACCGGGCTTACCGGCCGGGCGCCACCTGCTCACGAATCCCGCGGGCGTGGTCGAGGGGCGGCGGCGGCCACGGGCCGGCCGTTCACCTGTTGCAGTGGCGTGTACCGACCGCTACCCGGTCGGTACGATCTGGCGCCATGCCGGTCAAGAACGTCTCGCACATAGCCATCGGAGTCCGCGACATGACACGGTCACTGCCGTTTTGGACGGGAGTGGTGGGAATGCACGTCACCCTCGACGCCATCGAGGAGTTTCCCATCGCCGGCCGGACCGTCCGCCGGCGCGGGGTCTACCTGAGGGAGCGGGAGGGTCCGGACGAAGCATTCATCGTCCTCGACCAGCAGCTCGATGACCAGCCGAAGGGATCGCCGAAGGCGCTGTTCGAGGTCGGGGTGCACCACGTCGGTCTCTGGGTCGACGATCTGGAACCAATCGCTGAGCGGGCTCGAGCGGCCGGCACCCCCTTCATGATCGAGCCTTCTGCTGGAGCCGACACGGCGGCCTATGGGGAGCCCTCCGGAGGGTTGGTACGGACCATGTGGCTGCGCGATCCCGACGGCAACGCCATACAGTTCGACCAGCGCGTAACCTGAAGAACCAGGCTCCCGAGAAAGACACGAGGAGGAAGGCCGCAACCGCTGACACGGGAACCCTTGGCCCGACCGACGACGCCCGGCCGAATGCTTTCCTGGCGGCGCGGGCCCTCTGGGCGGGACCGAAAGGTAGGGTGACGACAGGGGCTCCGACTCGGCCGCCCCGGACTCGGAGGGCATGCGGGTGAAGATCGGTGTCGGGCTCCCGATGAAGGCGCTGTCGCGCCGCGAGCTGTTGGGGTTCGTCCGCCGGGTGGAGGCGGGACCCTTCGACAGCGTGAGCCTCGGACAGCGACTGACGTTCGCCACGAACGACCCGATGGTGGCTCTGACCTTCGCGGCAGCCGTCACCGAGCGGGTCCGGCTCCTGACATCGGTCCTGTGCCTTCCGTACCACAAGGAAGGCGTGCTGGCCCAACAGGCCGCTACTCTCGACCGCCTGTCCGAGGGCCGGTTCAGCTTCGGGCTCGGCCTCGGCGGCCGGCCCAGTGATTTCGCCGTGGCACCGGAGGTCTGGGCCGGGCGGGGCGAGCGCTTCGAGCAGCAGCTGATCGCCATGAAGCGGTGCTGGCAGGGCCTGGAACCATTCGAGGGGACCGAGCCGGTGGGGCCGCCCCCGTATACACCCGGGGGTCCCGAGGTGATCATCGGCGGTATGACGCCGAAGGCCCTCGAGCGTGCCGGGCGCCTGGCCGACGGCATCCGCAGCTTCAGCTTCGCCACGGACGTGAGCGAGCACCTGGAGCGCTACGCCATCACCCTCGCCTCCTGGCAGGCCGCCGGCCGGGAGGGTCGCCCGAAGCTGATCGCAGCCACCCACTTCGCCCTCGGACCCGACGCCCGCCAGACCTACGAGGCCCACGTCTCCCGGTACTACGGCTACGACTCCTCGCTGGTGGCGACCGCCCTGGCCGGGGATTCCCCCACCTCGCCCGACGCCATCCTCTCGACCATCGAGCGCTTCGCCGAGGCCGGCGTCGACGAGCTGGTCTTCACCGCCACCACGGCTGACACCATGGCCTCCCTGGACCGGTTGGCCGAAGTGGTCTCCGTCCGCTGAGCGCGATTCCCGGGGGTCTGTCCGCACCGGATCTGGCGGTGGCGGGACCCGGGCCGGAGGTCTCGGGTCGTCGGAGGCCGCGTCGCCAAGCCACAGCCTCGGCGACGCCCACCGTACTGATGCGGGTCTTCAGCGGCCGCACGGCCCGCGTCATCCGCAACCGCATGCACGACGAATACGGGTCGCGGGCCTCGCGGGCATATCTGGAGGTTCATCACCTCACGTCCCCCTTGCGCGCCCACGGAAGGGCGGTAGGAGCGCAGGATCCCATCAACCTGTGGGGCGGTCAGGCCCATCGCATGGCGACGGCCGGGCCGGCGGAGGAGATCACGGGCCGAGTAGCCGGCGACGCTCGTGAGGCCATCGCCACACGGGCCGGGTGGCTCAGGTGAGGGTGGACGCCGGTTACCCTGCGCCAGCTGGCCGACACCTCAGGCGGAGCGCTACGACTGGCGGCCCCAGGAGAGCGTCCTCAACGAGCGCTGGCCCGGGTGGACGGCCGACGTCGATGGCCTCCGGTTGCACTTCGCCCGTCTTCCCGGTCAACGGTCCGAGCCCGCTGCTGCTGCTGCTCCTGCACG
>JAKBAX010000073.1 GCA_021808785.1 Actinomycetes bacterium
ACCGCCGCCCGGAGGCCATCGTCCCGGCCCCCCGTCGCCGCCGGCCTGGGGCCAACCGTCCCCCTACTACTGGCAGCCTCAGGGCCAACCCGGCTGGGGGGGGCCAGGGGGGCCAGGAGGGCCAGGGGGCTGGTACGGGTGGTCGCCGGCCCGGCCCCGCCGGAGCCTGCCGAGTGCCGTCACCGCCCTGCTGCTGGTCGTCGCGGTCCTGGTCGGCCTCGGGATCGGCCACGGCGTGTGGAGCTCCACCCATGACGGAGCGGCCTCGACGCCGAACGGTTCCGGGCAGAACGGGTCCGGTGGCTCGCCGCTCGGCAACGGCTCCGGGTTCGGTAACGGCTCCGGCCGCGGGTCGGGGTCGGGCAGCCTCAGCGCGCCGGTGGCCGCCGCGGCCCACGACCTGGTCGACATCGACACCACCTTGAGCTACCAGAACGACGCCGCCGCCGGGACCGGCATCGTCCTCAGCTCGGACGGCTACATCCTCACCAACAACCACGTCATCTCCGGAGCCACCACCATCGACGCCACCGACATCGCCAACGGCCAGAAGTACACGGCCACGGTCGTGGGCTACGACCGGACCCACGACGTGGCCGTGATCAAGCTCTCCAACGCCTCGGGCCTGCCGACGGCGACGATGGGCGACTCCGCCAAGGTGACCGAAGGGGCAGACGTGGTCGGCCTCGGGAACGCGGGCGGAGTGGGCGGCGAGCCGAGCAGCGCCCCGGGACAGGTCACCGCCCTCAACCAGTCCATCAAAGCCCAGGACCAGAGCAATGGCACCACCGAGCAGCTCACCGGGCTGATCCAGACCAACTGCAACATCCAGCCCGGTGATTCCGGCGGAGCCCTGGTCGATTCGTCCGGGCGGGTGGTCGGTATGGACACCGCGGCGTCGACCGGGTTCTCGTTCCAGACCCAGGGCAACCAGGGATTCGCCATTCCGATCAACGAAGCCCTCTCCATCGCCGGCCAGATCCGCAGCGGCAAGGCCAGCGCCACCGTCCACATAGGCAAGACCGCCTTCCTCGGCGTGGGGGTGGACCCGAACCCGGGTCCGGGCACACCCGCGGGTGCCTTGGTCACCAAGGCCATCCCGGGTGGGGCCGCCGACCAGGCCGGTATCACCGCCGGAAGCCTGATCACCTCGCTCGGCGGGTCGCGGGTGGATTCGTCGACGGCGCTGACCAACCTGATCTCCCACTACCACCCGGGGGACAAGGTCCAGATCGGCTGGACCGACGCCAACGGCCAGACGCACAGCGCCACGGTCACTTTCGCCAACGGCCCGGCGGCCTGACGCCGCTCGGGGGACCGGTGGCGACCGGGTGGAGCGATCGGGACCGACTGGCCGCCCTCCCCCTGCTGGCCGGAGCCACATCCGATCAGGTCGACCGGGTCGCCGGAGCCATGCGGGCCGCCACAGCGACGGCGGGCCAGACACTCGGGCAGGAGGGGGAGGCCGGCGACGACTTCTGGCTGGTGCTCTCCGGCCGGCTGGCGGTCACAGTGGCCGGCCGCCACGGTCCGGTGACGGTGGCCGAGCCCGAGGCAGGGGCTGTCGTCGGTGAGTTGGCCCTCCTGCGGCACCGGCCCCGGACGGCCACCGTCACCGCGCTGGACACGACGCGCTACCTGACCGGTGAAGCCAACGCCATGGCCCGGCTGCTCGAGATTCACCCGGTCCGCGACCGCCTGCGCCGGCTGGCCAGCCGACGGCTGGCCGAGGACCTCCGACCCGTTCTGGTGGCCCGGCCCGACCGGCCGGCGGTCGTACTGCGCCCCCTCCTCCCTTCGGACCGGGCCGCACTGGATTCGGCCCTCCACGCCCTGTCGGCCGAGTCGCGGCGACGGCGCTTCTTCGCGGTGCGGGAGCCGTCACCCGCCCTCGTCGACTATCTCATCGACATCGACTACGTGGACCATTTCGCCTGGGTCGCCCTCGACGCCGAGACCCGGAACGGGGTGGCCACGGGCCGCTACATCCGCACCGACGAGCCCGGCGAGGCGGAGATGGCCTTCGCCACCGCCGACGCCTACCAGCGACAGGGAGTGGGCACCGTCATGCTGGGCGCGTTGGGCGTGGCGGCCATGGAGGCCGGCGTGGACCGCCTGGTGGCCTACGTCATGGAGGACAATCCGGCCATGCGCCGGGTCTTCGCCAAGGCGGGCGGCCACAGCCGCTACGCCGAGCCAGGGGTCCTCCACGTCACCGTCGAGCCGGGACGGGCCGCCGCCCTGCTCGACCGGGCCACGGCCGCCGCGCTCGGCTCGGCCGTGCACGACGTGGTCACAGCGGCATCAATCGCCCTGACCTGACACCTCGTCGACCAAGCCCCAACTCCAGGCGGTGACGGCATCGACCGGCTCGCCCGAGAGGGCCATCCACGCGGCACGCCCGGCACCGACGCGCCGGGCCACGCTGACCGTTCCACCGGCACCCGGGATGAGGCCCATGCGCAGCTCAGGGAGCCACATCCGGCTCCCCGGATGGGCCACCACCCGGCCGGCAAAGGCGGGCAGTTCGATGCCCGAACCGGCGCAGGACCCGTGCACCACCACGGTGGTCCGCGCCGCCAGCGCGGCCAGGAGACGGGCCGGGCTCCTCCCGGTGCGCACCAGGTGGGAGGTGACCGGATCAGGGAAGGTCCCGAACTCGTCGAGATCCCCGCCGCTGCAGAACGACGGTCCCGCCCCCCTGATCAGTACGGAGAGGTTCGGGTCGGCATGGGCCACGGCGAGCGCCTCGCAGAGCCCGTCGCGCATCTCCCGGTCGTAGGCGTTGTGGACGTGAGGTCGGTTGAGGGTGATCTCGAGCCGGTCCCCCGCCCGCTCCACCAACACGGCCGGACCGACCGCGGGCCGATCCGGCGGCGGGGGGCGGCCCTTTTTCCACTCCGAGAACTCCGGCCCGCTCTGCAGCATCGAGTAGGCGAGGGACTCCAACAGCAGGCCTCCCTCGATGCCCGCGTCCCGGCCCGCCCGCAGCACGCCGACCAGGGTGATCGCGGCGCCCGGAGCGGCCATCACCCGGGCGACGAGGCGGGCCGCGGCGCCTTGCGGTTCCGGCTCTGTCACCCATGGTGGCAGAGGTTGGCCGAGAGCGGTGATGGCAACGTCTGGGCCGCGCCGCGACAGGGCCGGTGCCGCGGCGCGGGCCACGGCCACGACGACAGCCGGGAAGGCCGGGGGCACGTCCAGCTCGGCGGGGTCGCCGTCGAGATCGGCATCCACCACCAGGATCGGTGCCGCCAGGACATCGGCGGCGTCCAACGAACCGTCCCGGAAGCCGCGCAGGCGGGCCGCAGCCTCGGCCACGGTCAGCAACGGCTCAGCCGACCTGTCGCAGCCCGGCCAGGATCCGGGGTGCCACCCCGCGGTCGCGGTAGGGCATGTAGAGGCTGATGCGATCGATGACGTCGCCGAAGCGGCCCTGCAGCAGACCGGCGATCTCGTCAGGGGCGCCCTGCACGGCGAAGGCGTCGAGCACCTCGTCGGTTATCCGCCGACCCATCTCGTCCCACTCACCGCGCTTGGACAGCGAGTTGAGCTCCGGCTGCAGGTCGCCCCACCCATGGCACTCGAGGACCGGGCGGTAGGCCGGGGTGGAGGCGTAGAAGGCGATCTGCTTGCGCACCCCGGCGGCGGCGGCGACCATCTCCTGCTCGCTCTGGCCGGTCACCACGAAGGCCGGATACGACAGCTCGAAAGCCTCCCGGGCCCGGCCCCCTGCGGCCAGCGCCCCCCCGACGGTCGGAAGCGTGACCTCCCGCAGGTATCGCTCCGTGGTGAAGCCGTGCACGAGCAGCCCGTCGGCCACCTCGGCCGCCACCTTGGTCATGCCCTCACCGACTGCGGCCAGGAAGACCTTCGGTGGACCGTAGTCGTTGACCCCCGGGTGGAAGAACGGGGTCATCAGCGTGTGGGTGTAGAAGTCGCCCCGGAAGTCCAGCTTGGTGCCGTTCTGCCAGCAGTCCCACACGGCCTGCATGGCGCAGATGAACTCCCGCATGCGTGGTGCCGGGTGGGACCACGGCATGGAGTACCGCTTCTCGATGTGGGCCTTGACCTGCGAGCCGATGCCGAGCAGCAGCCTCCCCTTGGCGTAGGCGTTCAGATCCCAGGCGGTGTTGGCGAGGGTCATGGGGCTGCGGGCGAAGGCGACCGCTATCCCGGTCCCCAGGCCGACCCGCTCGGTGTGCTCGGTGGCCAAGGTGAGAGGCAGGAACGGATCGTGTCCGACCTCCGCGGTCCACACCGCGTCGTAGCCCGCCTCCTCGGCCTTGCGGGCCTCCTCTCCGACCGTGCCCAGGTCGGTCCCGATCCCTCCGTCTATCTTCATGGCGGAGCAGCCTAGGACGGCCTCGCGATCAGGCGCCCCGGGCCCGCCGCAGCGGGGTGATGGCGGCCATCTGCGGCGACTGCCTCGATCCCAGCCAGGACCGGCAGATCTCGATGGGCATGGCCGGGGCCAGGAGGTGGCCCTGGGCCAGGTCGCAGCCGAGCGTCGCCAAGCGGTCCCATGTGTCCTGGCGCTCCACCCCCTCGGCGATGACCTCGTGGCCCATGTTGCGGGCCAGCTCGATGGTGGCCCGCACGATGGCCTCGTCGCCCTCGTCGCGATGCATCGACATGACGAACGACCGGTCGATCTTGACCGTGTGCACGGGTAGCCGCTTGAGCCGGGCCAGCGACGAGTAGCCGGTCCCGAAGTCGTCGATGGCGACCCTGACGCCGAGTCCGGCCAGATCCTCGAGCACCCGGCGCGACCCCTCCGGGTCGGCCATCATCAGCGACTCGGTGATCTCCAGGGTGAGGTCGGCCGCCGGGATGCCGGCGGAGCCGAGCAGGCGGGCCAGGCGCTCGGTCAGGTGGGCGCCGGTGAGGCTGCGGGCCGACACGTTGACCGCCATGGTCAGGTCGAATCCCTCCCGGCGCCACCTGGCCAGCTCTCGGAGCGAGGTCTCGATCACCCACCAGGTGATCGGCTCGATGAGACCCGACTGCTCGGCCACCGGCACGAACTCGGCCGGCTCGATGGCGCCGTAGTCGGCGTGACGCCAGCGAAGCAGCGCTTCCATCCCGGTGATCTCGGTGGTACCCAGGCGGGCCAGCGGCTGGTACCAGACCTCCAGCTGGTTGGTCTCGAGGGCCTTGCGCAGCTCGTTGGTCAGCACCAGCCGCCGCTTGGCGTACTGGTCGATCTCCCGGTCGTAGGCGACCAGGCCCTTGCGGGTGGTCTTCGCCGCGTACATGGCCACGTCGGCGCGGCGCAGGAGGTTCGAGACGTCGGTCCCGTCGTCGGGCGCGACGGCCACGCCCAGGCTGGCCCGCACCTCGAGCTCCATGCCGCCGACCGACACGGGCTGCGACACCCCGGAGCGGACCTGGGCCGCAATGGCGTGGATGGCTTCGGGTCCGTCGGCACCGGGGACCACGAAGGCGAACTCGTCACCTCCGAGGCGGGCCGCCAACCGGTTGGGCCCGAGCGCATTGAGGACTCTGGCGGCGACCTCTTCGAGCACCGCGTCACCGGCATGGTGGCCGAGCGTGTCGTTGATGTCCTTGAAACCGTCGAGGTCCATCAGCAACACACCGACGCGCTCGTCGTCGCGGCGCTGGGCCAGGGCGGAATCGAGCCACTGGCCGAACAGCGTCCGGTTGCCGAGTCCGGTGAGGCTGTCGTGCAGCGCCTGGTGCTCGCGGGCCGATACCTCGCTGCGCAGCTGGTCCAGCCGGCGACTGCTGATGAGGCTGGTGCCCAGGTTGGCGGCCACCGCCTCCAGGAACCGGAGGTCCCCGACCCCGAACCGGCGGCCCGTGTCGCGGTGGCCCTCCACCGACATGACCGCCGTGCCGAGCTCGCCGAGCACCACCGGGACCGCCATGGCGGCGATGCCGCCGTCGCGGTGGTCACCGACGGACCGACCGTCGGTCACCACCTGGGACTCGAGCGGCGTCGCCGACTCCAGTTCGCGCCGCAACTCGGGGCCCCGCAACACGTAACGCATCCCACCAAGGGCCGGTGGGAGGCGCAGGGCGGCCGGTCCGGCGCCCAGTGCCCGGCGGGCTTCCTCGAGGGTGACACCGACGATGTCCGCGGTCTCCGAGAGGGCCGCCACCTTGACCGTGTAGGAATAGAGGGTTTCCAAGCTGGCCAGGCGGGTCCGGGCCCGGTGGCTGGAGCGATGCCACATCCCGAGGAAGGCGGCCGGCGAGGCGATGAGAGCCACTCCCCACGCCGCCACCCAGGCCGCGCCGATCCGGCTGTGGTCGGCCCGCCAGACCAGCGCGGCCGACAGGGCGACGCCGATCACCAGGTAACCGACGACGGCGTGCCACAGCCGGTAGGGGCGACCCAGCCGGCGCCAGGCCCGGCGGGCGATCGGTGTTTCAGGCAAGGGCAACCCTCGGGGACAGAGCCGGTGTGGTGCGAAAGTCTCCCCGGCCGGTCAGAGCCTGTCAACGAGCGACGCAGCATTGGAGAGGAGCCCGTCGATAACGGAAATGCCGGTCGGAGGCGAAACGGTGGAAACCCATCCGTTCGGGCAGCTACGGTCCGCGACGTGGGATTCCCTGTGGAAGAGATCGAGGCCGCCTTCGAACGCTACAAGGAGGCGGCCGCCGAGGCCGGGCGAACGGGTGACTGGGACCTGTTCGTCGAGTGCTTCACCGACGACGTCGACTACGTCGAGCACCACTACGGCACCTTCAAGGGCCGCCATCAGGTCCGCGACTGGATCGTGCCGGCCATGACCGCCTTCCCGGTCGATCACATGAAGTTCTTTCCCTGGAACTGGTACAGCATCGACGCGGCGCGGGGCTGGGTCATCGGGGAGGTGGCCAACGTGATGGACGACCCTGGTGACGGCCAGGTGTATCAGGCGGCCAACTGGACACGGCTCGTCTATGCCGGTGACGGGCTGTTCTCCGAGGAGGAAGACGTCTACAACCCGACCGAGTTCGCCGAGATGATGCGGGCCTGGCTGAAGGCCTACAAGGCCCATCGCCCCGACGGGAGCTAGCCTCCGGCTCTTGGCACCTCGAACTTGTAGCCGAGCCCCCGCACGGTCGTGATCCGGCTGGGCCGCGAAGGATCGTGCTCCACCTTGGCCCGCAGCCGCTTGATGTGCACGTCGAGGGTCTTGGTGTCACCGACGTAGTTGGGACCCCAGATGCGATCGATGAGCGTTTCGCGCGTCAGAACCCGGCCGGCGTTTCCCATCAGCAGCTCGAGCAGCTCGAACTCCTTGAGCGGCAGCGGCAGCGGCGCCCCGTCGAGGTGCACCTCATGGCGCTCCGGGTCGAGGGTCAGCCCGTCGATCTCGAGCGTCTCGGCCGAGGCGTCCGGCTCCTCCGGGCCCCCGGAGCGGCGCATGACCGCCCTTATCCGGGCCACCAACTCGCGGAGGCGGAACGGCTTGGTGACGTAGTCGTCGGCACCGACCTCGAGGCCCACCACGGTGTCGATCTCGCTGCTCTTGGCCGTCACCATGATGATCGGTATCCGACTGCGGCTGCGGATCTCGCGGCAGACGTCGATCCCCGACTTCTTCGGTAGCCACAAGTCGAGGAGGATCAGGTCCGGACGGGACCGCTCGAACAGCTCCAGACCCTCCACGCCGTCGCGAGCCACGTTGACGAGGAAACCCTCCCGCTTGAGCCCGACCACGAGGGCTTCTATGAAGGACTCTTCGTCCTCTATGACGAGCACCGAGATGGTGTCAGTCATCGTCATCATGGTGATCTCCTTGGCGCGGGGGGACGTCGGGCACCGGCACGGCCGGCAGGATCAGGGAAAAAGTGGAGCCTTGGCCCTCGATCGAGGTGACGCTCACCCGGCCGCCGTGGTTGGCCGCCACGTGCCGCACGATGGACAGCCCCAGCCCCGTCCCACCCGTGGCGCGCGACCGGGCCCGATCGACGCGGTAGAAGCGCTCGAATATCCGCTCGAGGTCACGGGTCGGGATGCCCACGCCCCGGTCCGAGACCGAGATGCCGGCGTGGGAGCCCTCCGGCACCACCTCCACATCCACGGTCCCGCCGGCTTCGGAGTACTTGATGGCGTTGTCCACCAGGTTGGCCACCGCCGAGACCAGGTCCCGGCGGTCCCCCGGCACCGCCAGCCCCGCGGGGATGGGGTGCAGATCCACCACCACGTCGAGCCCGGCGGCCACTGTCTGCAGGGACTGGACCGCCTCGGTCACAAAGTCGTCGAGTGGCACCAAAGCGCCGCTCGGCGCCTCGTTGGCATCGATGCGCGACAGGTCGAGCAGGTCGTCGATGATCCGGCTCAGCCGCTCCGCCTCGCCGCCCATCCGCCGTACCAGGCGGGCCACGACGTCGGGATCGGACTCCCCGTCTATGGTCTCCGCCAGCAAAGTGAGGGCGCCGGTGGGAGTCTTGAGCTCGTGGCTGACATTGGCCACGAAGTCCCGCCGTACCGCCTCCAGGCGGAGCCTCTCCGTGACGTCCTCGATCACCGCGACCGCCCCGTCCGGGCTCGGCGATCCGGTAGGGAAGGAGCGGATCGACAGGCTGCGCCGAACGGGCGAGATGAGATCCAGGCGCCGCTGCGGGCGGGCCCCGCTCAAGGCGTCGCGGATGGCCTCCGACACGGCCTGACCGGCCAGTGCGGCAGTGGCTCCGCCGGCGAGCAGCTCGGCCGCGGCCCCATTCTCGAAGACGGTGCGGCCCTCGATGTCAGAGATGACGATGGCCTCCTCGATGCCCTCCAGGGCCGCTTGCAGGCGGGCGGCAAAGGCGCCGTCCCCCCCGCCCGGCCCGCTCGACGGTCCGTAGTCACCCGATTCGCCCGACTCAGCCGCGGTGGCCCGAACGGGCGCTCGGCTCCACATCAGCTGGGACACCTCATCTCGCATCCAGGCTAGGCGCTCCCACCCGCTACCCCAGGTGATGTCTGCGCCACTCGGACCATGGTTTCCCGAACTGTTCAGGTTCTGTTAACTCATCGTTCCGGACCCGTACACGCGGCCTCTTTAGGGTGATTCCCATCCAGACGGAAGACACAAGGCGTCTCCGGGGTCGGTCAGGTGGGCGCCAGGCGCGCCCGCCGGCGGGGACCCGTAACGGACGCAGTGACAGAGTGAAAGGCCATCCCTTGAAGCGCTTCATCCCGCTCGCCCTCATCGTGCCGCTGGCCGTTGCCGGCTGCTCCTCCTCGTCCAAGGGCAACAGCTCGACCAACACCACCGCCGCTTCGTCGGCCACCACCAGTGCTTCATCGGCCACCACGGCCGGCGGGAGCAGCGGGGCCAACATGAACACCGGGAACCCGGCCTCGGCTCAGTCCATCAACGAGGCCGGCTCCACCCTGCTCTATCCGTTCCTCCAGGAGATCGCCCCCGCCTTCCACAGCGCGTACCCCAACGCCACCCTCAACCCGGGGCCCGGCGGCTCGGGCAAGGGCATCAGCGACGCCATCGCCGGCACCGCCCAGCTCGGTGGGTCCGATGCCTATCTGAGCAACTCTCAGAGATCCTCCAACCCGGGCCTGCTCAACATTCCCATCGCCATCTCGTCCCAGGCGGTCAACTACAACGTGCCCGGCGTGAGCAACCTAAAGCTGACCGGCGATGTTCTGGCCCAGATGTACGAGGGCAAGATCACCAAGTGGAACGATCAGGCCATCGCCTCCCTCAACCCGGGCGTCACCCTGCCGGCCACCACCATCGTGCCGGTACGGCGCGTCGATGCCTCCGGTGACACCTTCATCTTCACCAGCTTCTTGTCCGACACCAACTCGGCCTGGCAGAGCGGACCCGACTTCGGCACCAGTGTCACCTGGCCGGCGGTCTCCAACGAGCTCACCGCCAACGGCAACCCCGGCATGGTCCAGACCTGCCATGCCACCCCGGGCTGCATCGCCTACATCGGGATCAGCTCCGAGGACGCGGCCCAGGCCGCCGGGCTCGGTGAGGCCATGCTGCAGAACAAGTCGGGTAGCTACGTGCTGCCGAGCGCCGCCACCGTCGAAGCGGCGGTCTCCGCCGGGGCCGGCAGCATCCCGGCCAACCTGGCCGAGCCCCTCATATACGAGTCGGGCTCGCAGTCCTACCCGATCGTCAACTTCGAGTACATCGTGGTGAAGGACAAGCAATCCAGCGCCGACATGGCCATGGCCATCCGGGATTTCCTGGCCTTCGCCATCAGCCCGACCGGTGGCAGCACCCCGACCTTCCTGGCCAAGGAGCACTTCCAGGGTCTACCGTCGAGCGCCGTGCCCCCGGTCCAGTCCGCCATCGCCAGTATCTCCAGCTAGCAGTCGCGAAGCGATCCTTCTGATACCCGCAGACCGAAGCATCCGGTGACCGCCACTGTGCAAAGACCGTCCGGGCGGACAGCTCCCCTGTCCGCCCGGACGCGCCGCCGGGCCGAACTGACCGGGCGGGACCGGGCGGTCCGCGCCGGCCTGCTCATCGCCGCTCTGATCCCGACCGCGGCTCTGGCCTTTCTCGTCTACGAGATGGTCAAGGAGGCCTACCCGGCGATCATCTTCAACGGCGGCAACTTCTTGACCACCAAGAAGTTCACGATGGGCAACCTGTACGGCAACATCGAGGTGAAGCACGGGTACAAAGCAGCCAGTGGGGCCCAGTTCGGGGTCCTACCGCTCCTCTTCGGAACCGTCGTGTCCTCGCTCATCGCCCTGGTGCTGGCCGTGCCGGTAGCGGTGGGCGGAGCGGTCCTCCTGGTCGAGAAGCTCCCGCCGCGATTGCAGGGTCTGCTCGGCGTGTTCCTCGAGCTGCTGGCCGGGATCCCGAGCATCGTGTTCGGGCTCTGGGGCATCTACACCTTCGGCCCGCTGCTGTCGCGAACGGTCTATCGCTGGATCGCCGCGCTCGGGATCCCGTGGCTCAGCGGCCCCACGGGTGCGGGCGAAGGACTTCTGACCGCCTCGGTCGTGCTGGCCGTGATGATCATCCCCATCGTGGCGTCGGTCTCGCGAGAGCTGATCCGAGCCGTCCCCACCACGTCGAAGGAAGGGGCTCTCGCCCTCGCCCTCACCCCCACCGAGACGGTCCGCTACGTCACCATCCCCTACATACGCACCGGGCTGATCGCGGCGGCCGTCCTCGGGTGGGCCCGGGCCCTCGGAGAGACCATTGCCGTGCTGATCATCAGCGGCAACGCCCTCAACATCTATCCGCACAGCATCTTCGATCCCTTCTCGACCATGGCCGCCACCATCGCCGCCTTCTTGGACAGCGCCCTGACCGACTCCACCGGCATGGCGATACACGCTCTGGCCGAAGTGGGCCTGGTGCTGCTCGCATTCACCCTTCTCACCAACTTCGGTGGTCGCCTCCTGACCCGCCGGTTCTCCGACGCCGGCCTGCCGGTCGGCCGGGGAGTCTGATCCCGATGAACCTGCGCCGTCGCCTGACCGACCACATCTTCTGGATCCTGTGCGGATTGGCCTTCCTCCTCATCGCGGCGCCGTCGGTGTCGGTCATCGCGAGCGTGTTCCACCAGGCGCTACCCGCCTTGGGCTGGCAGCTCTTCACCCAGCGAACCAGCACCACGGGCCTGCAGAACGCCATCCTCGGCAGCCTCCTGCTGCTCCTCGGCGTCTTGGTCGTGGCCGGTTCGATAGGGGTGGCCGCCGGGGTCTACCTGGCCGAGTTCGCCACTGGTCGGACCGAGAAGGTGCTGCGGTTCTTCTCGGAGGTCCTGGCCGGCATGCCATCGATCGTGATCGGCTACATCGCCTATCTCGCGCTCGTCGTGCAGTTCCATTGGGGCTACTCCCTGCTCGCGGCGGTGATGGCCCTCTCGGTGCTGGTGCTGCCCTACATCGTCAAGACCACCGAGGTCGCCCTCCGGCAGGTGCCCACCTCTCTGCGCGAGGCCGGCGCCGGGCTCGGGATGCCCCGGTCGTCGACACTTGGGCGCATCCTGGTACCAACGGCCCTACCGGGTATCGCGAGCGGCTTGATAGTCGCCCTCGCCATCTCGACCGGCGAGCTGGCCCCCCTGCTGTTCACCGCCGGTTTCACCGACCGGAACCCAAAGCTCCAGCTCCTTCACCAGCAGGTCCCCTACCTGACGAACGTCATCTACACCGACCTGTCGCTACCCGGCAAACGGGCCCATGCCACCGCGGCGGCGGCCGGGCTGCTCAGCCTCCTGCTCCTGATAATCCTCATCATCGCCGGGCGGCTGGTCGCGAGGAGGGCGCGGCGCCAAACGGCGCGGATGTCACTCTGATGCCCCTATCCTCTAACCGAAGCCTCGGAAAGTGACCGCCACAATGCCCGAACCCAGCACCCGGGTCAGCCCGGAACCCGCAGTCAGGGTCGAGGTCGCAACCGGCGCCGCGGCCATTGCCCCGGACGTGGTGGACACGGTCTTCGACATCGATGATCTGAGCTTCTGGTACGGCGACTCACGGGCGCTACGCAACGTCAGCCTGCGTATCGGGCGCCGGGAGATCACCGCTCTGATCGGACCGTCGGGATGCGGCAAGACCACCTTCCTGCGCTGCCTCAATCGGCTCAACGACCTGATCCCGGCCACCCGCATCGAGGGCCGCATCGACTTCGACGGGCGGCCCGTCTACAGCCGCGACATCTCGGTCATCGAGCTGCGCCGGCGCATCGGCATGGTGTTCCAGAAGCCCAACCCCTTCCCCAAGTCCATATACGACAACGTGGCCATCGCGCCGAAGGTCAACGGTATGAAGGGCCGCATGGACGACCTGGTCGAGGAGAGCCTGACCCGGGCCGCACTGTGGGGGGAGGTCAAGGACAAGCTGAAAGACAGCGCGTTCAGCCTCTCCGGCGGCCAGCAGCAACGTCTGTGCATCGCCCGGGCCATTGCGGTCGAGCCCGAGGTGATCCTGATGGACGAGCCGTGCTCGGCGCTCGACCCACTGGCGACCATCCGCATCGAAGAGCTGATGACCGAGCTCAAGGCCGACTACACCATCGTCGTGGTCACCCACAACATGCAGCAGGCGGCCCGGGTATCGGACCGGACGGCGTTCTTCAGCGTGGAGGAGTCCGACGGGTCCCGAGCCGGCATGCTGGTCGAGTCGGGTACCACCCAGAAGATGTTCACCGCGCCGGGCGACCAACGCACCGACGACTACATCACCGGCCGCTTCGGTTAGGGCCGGGAGGCTACGGCTCCAGGGCGGGAGCCGGAGTCCCCTGTACCGCGAAGCGCACCCGCTCGGCGATCTCCACCGCGTGATCGGCCAGGCGCTCGAAGGCCCGGGCCACCACGGCCAGATCCAGGGCGGCCTCCATCGACACGCCCTCCATGGCGATCAACGCAGTGAGGAACTCGGTCTGGTGGGCCCGTACCGCCACGGCCTGCGGGACCACTGCGGCGGCCAGGTCGGCATCGAGCGTGGCCCATGCCCCTTCCGCCGCACCCAGCAGCGCGGCCGTGCCGCGGCTGACCTCGTCCACCCGGCGACGCAGGCCGATGTCGAGTAAACCGGCGACCCGGGCCGCCCGACTGGCCACCGCGTCGCACAAGCCCAGGCACAGGAGGCCCAGTTGGGTCACGTCGCGCGCCGCCAGAATGACCCGCAGGTCCCGGGCGACCGGCGACTCGAGCGCCAGCAGGGCCACCACCTCGGTGTCCACCTGGGCCGCCCGCTCCTGGATGTCGCTGGTTCGCGATACCCATGTCGAGCCGACCTCGGCTCCGGGCGTCCCCAGACTGGCGCGCTCGAGGAGGGCGTGGCAAGCCATCCCGATACCGGCGATCGACACTCGGAGCAACTCCAGCGAGTGCTCCCGCACCTCGGCGATGCGGTCGTGATAGCCACGTCGTAGCTCCCGTGCCGGCTCGAACGGCTCGATTGGATCCTGCTCGAACTGCACCGGGCCCGAACCACCCCATCTCGCCGTAGACGTGCCGTGTGAACCGGCTCCGATCCTACCCCCTCGCGACCGGCCCGTCGCCCGGTGATCTCCGGGTTAACTGGAACCCATCGTGACCGACCCCCCCGCCGCGACAGGCCCCCTGCGGCGCGACCTCGAGCGTCGCATCGACCAGGTGATGTTGCGCGACCGGGCGCGCCTGCACCGCCGCCTGGACCGGGCGACGGCCGGCGGTGGCGGGGCGTCGGCCCTGATGCAGGTGGCGGCGGCGGTCACCGCGGCCGAGAAGCGCCGGGTGGCGCGCGCCGACGGCATGCCGGCGCTGCGATACCCCGACGATCTCCCGGTCAGCGCCCGGCGGGGCGAGATCATGGCCGCCATCCGCCACCACCAGGTGGTCGTCGTGGCCGGAGAGACGGGCTCGGGAAAGACCACCCAGCTGCCGAAGATGTGCCTGGAGCTCGGGCGGGGCATCGACGCCATGATCGGCCACACCCAACCTCGGCGAATCGCCGCCCGTACCGTCGCCGAGCGCCTGGCCGACGAGCTGGGCGTGGCATTGGGGGGCCCCGTCGGGTATGCGGTGCGCTTCACCGACACCGTGAGCGACCGGTCCCTGGTCAAGGTCATGACCGACGGGATCCTCTTGGCCGAGATCTGCCGCGACCGCCGGCTGTGGGCCTACGACACCATCATCGTGGACGAAGCCCACGAGCGCAGCCTCAACATCGACTTCCTGCTCGGCTACCTGACAGGGCTGCTGCCGCAACGGCCCGACCTGAAGGTGGTGATCACATCGGCCACCATCGATACGGAGCGCTTCGCCCGCCACTTCGACGCCCCCGTCGTCGAAGTTTCGGGCCGTACCTGGCCGGTCGAGGTGCGATACCAGCCGCTCGGCGACCCCTACGGTGACGGCTCGACCGCAGCGGAGGGCGCCCGGCCGACAGACGCCGACTCGCCGGGCGACGACGAGCAGGACCTCAACAGCGCACTGTGCCGAGCGGTATCTGATCTGATCCGGACCGGGCCGGGCGACATCTTGGTGTTCCTACCGGGCGAGCGCGACATCCTCGACGCCGCGGCCGCGCTGCGCCACTCCGGCCGGTCGGGACTGAGCGATCTGGACGTGCTGCCCCTCTACGCCCGCCTGTCGGCCGCCGAGCAGCACCGGGTGTTCCGGCCCCACCGCGGCCGTCGGGTGGTCCTGGCCACGAACGTGGCCGAGACGTCGCTCACCGTGCCCGGCATTCGCTTCGTGGTCGATACCGGCCTGGCCCGCATCTCCCGTTACAGCCACCGGACCAAGGTTCAACGTCTGCCCATCGAAGCGATATCGAGGGCGTCGGCCGACCAGCGGGCCGGCCGCTGCGGGCGCCTCGGACCCGGTATCTGCATCCGCCTCTACTCGGAGGAGGACCTCGCCGCCCGCCCGGCGTTCACCGAACCCGAGATCCTGCGGACCAACCTGGCCTCGGTGATCTTGCAGATGGCGGCGGTGGGCCTCGGTGAGATCGAAGACTTCCCCTTCCTGGAACCGCCGGACCGGAGGAGCATCGCCGATGGGCGGACCCTTCTGGAGGAACTGGGGGCGTTCGAGATGCGGGCGGATGGGTCCACCCCTCCGGCGGGCGGCCGGCGGCTCACCGAGATCGGGTGGCGCCTGGCCGAGCTGCCGCTCGATCCGCGTCTCGGTCGCATGGTCCTCGAGGCCGAGCGGCGGGGCTGCCTACGGGAGGTGACAGTCATCGCCGCCGCACTGTCCATTCAGGACCCCCGGGAGCGACCGGCCGACCGGGCCGACGAGGCCGCCGAGATGCACCGACGTTTCGAGGTGGCCGGATCGGACTTCCTCGGATATGTGGCGCTGTGGGACCACGTCGTCGCCCTGCAGTCGCAGATGTCGGGCAACCAGTTCCGCAAGCGGTGCCGCGCCGAGTTCCTCCATGTCCTGCGCCTCCGCGAATGGCAGGATGTCGCCGGGCAGATCCGTCAGGTGGCCCGGGCCCGCCGGGTGGCGGCCAACCGGGAGCCGGCCCCACCCGATCAGATACACCAGGCCCTGCTCTCCGGCCTGCTGTCCCACGTGGGCATGCGAGACGGGCCGAGGGGCGACTACCGCGGCGCCCGCAACACCCGCTGGCAGCTGAGCCGGGCGTCGTCGCTCAGCCGGCGCCCCCCGTCGTGGGTCATGGCCGGAGAGCTGGTCGAGACGGAGCGCACCTGGGCCCGCAGCGCGGCCCGCATCGAGCCGGAGTGGGCCGAGCGCATCGGTGCCCACCTGGTCAAGCGCAGCTGGTCCGAACCGTGGTGGGACCCGAAGCGGGGCGAGGCCCGGACCGAGGAGCGGGTCACTTTGTACGGCCTGCCCATCGTGTCGGCGCGCGCCGTGGCCCTGGCCCGTACCGACGCGGTCCTGGCCCGGCGGCTCTTCATCCACCACGCCCTGGTGGAGCGGGACTGGTCGACCCGGCTGGCCCCGCTCGAGCGCACCGACGCCCGTATGGCCGCGATCCGGATGCTGGAGGAGCGGGTGCGCCGCCGGGATCTGGTGGCCGGCCCCGAAGCGCGCTTCGACTTCTACGACTCGGTCCTGCCCCCCGAGGTCACCGGCGCCGGGGGGTTCAACCGCTGGTGGCGGCGGACCGGTCGCGATCGTGGCGAGCACCTCGAGGTCCCCCTCGAC
>JAKBAX010000074.1 GCA_021808785.1 Actinomycetes bacterium
GGCCCACCCTACCGCCGCCCGGAAGCGCCCCCGCCGCCCGGAAGCGCCCCCGCCGGGTCGGCCAGGTCGGCCGGGTCTAGCGGGGAAAGGCCCTCTTCATGTCATTCAGGCCCGGGCCGACGCCGGCTCGCGCACGTCGATGACGCCGCCCGGCTCCCCGGCCGCTCCCCCCCCGGCCGGTGCCCCCCCGGCCACCCGGCCGCCGGCCACCCGCTCGCCGGCCACCCGCTCGCTGACCACCCGCGACGACCCGCCGGGGGCCATCGTGACCCCGTAGAGGCAGTCCGCCGCTTCCATGGTCCGTTTCTGGTGACTGACGATCAGCAGCTGGGCCTCGTCGCGGAACTCGGCGATCAGCCCGAGGAAGCGGTGCAGGTTGACGTCGTCGAGGGCCGCCTCGACCTCGTCCATCATGTAGAACGGCGAAGGCCGGGACCGGAACACGGCGAAGAGGAAAGCCATGGCCACCAGGCTGCGCTCGCCACCGGAAAGGAGGGACAGCTTCCGGAGGTTCTTGCCCGACGGCCGGCCTTCCACCTCGATGCCCGTCTCGAGCAGGTGGTCGGGATCGGTCAGCTGGAGACGACCTTCCCCGCCGGGAAACAGGGATGTGAACAGCTTCTCGAAATTTTCCGCCACGTCGGCGTAAGCGGCTCCGAACATCTCGGTGATCTCGGTGTCGACCGCCTTGATGACCTTGGTCAGCTCGCGCCGGGCGCCACGCACGTCCTCCAGCTGGGTGTCGAGGAACTGGTGGCGCTCGAGGAGGGCGGCGTGCTCCTCGAGGGCCAGCGGGTTGATCGGCCCCATCAAGCGCAGCTCCCGCTCCAACTCGGCTCGACGGCTGGTCGCGCTGGTGCCGGGCGGCAGTTCGGGGCACTCGGCTCCCTTGACGGCGTCGGGCTCGCAGTCGAGATCCCGCCGGATGGCTTCGGTGATCCCCTCCAGCCGGACCCGGCACTCGGCGTCGTCGAGATCGACGCGTCCCACCCGCTCGCGCACCTCGGACAGCTGTCGCTCCGCCGCGCCGCGCTCGCGGCGCAACTGCTCGAGGCGGGCCGACTCGGCCCGCCGACCCTCGGTCTCGACCCGGCGGGCGTCGCGCAGGCGGGTCAGGGTCGCGTCCAGCTCGGCCTCGCGCCGGCGTACCAGCACGAGGAGGGCGTCGGTGACCCCGGCGGCCGCCTCAGCGGCTCGCCGGCGGGTGGCCGCCTGGTCCCGTTCGGCCACGTTGTGGCGGAGTCGTTCCTCCACCTCGCCCAGCCGCCGGCTGGTGAGGGCCCGGCGTTCCTCGAGGCCGGCCGCCCGCACCTCGAGATCCTTACGCTGGGCGGCCACGGCGGCCGACCGCTCGGACAGCCGGTAGCGGGCCGCCCGCTCGGACGCCGCCTTCTCGGCCTCCGCCGCCGCCAGCCTCTGCAGCTCGGGCAGCAACCCCTCGAGCTCGGCGATACGAGCGGCCTCGCGTTCGATCCGCTGGGCCAGCTCCTGGCGCTGGGCCCGGACCGACTCCAGCTCGTGCTGGCGGTCGGTGTGCTCGGTCTCCACCCGGACCAGGGCGTCCGAAGCGGCCCGGCGCCGCGACTTGTTGGCATCGACGGCCCGGCTGGCGGCCGCCCGTGCATCCGTGGCCCGGGCGGCTGCATCGTTGGTCCCCGCCAGTTCGGTCGCGGCGGCAGTCGCCGCCGCGGCCGCCGCCGCCGCCTGCTCCCGAGCCTCGTCCAACGCCGCCCCGGTGGCTCCGGGGCCGCCGGCACCGGTCCGCCACAGGCCGCCCGAGAAGCGGTCGCCGGCCTCGGTGACCACGACCAGGTCGGGGTGGGCGAGGGCCACATCGAGGGCCTGCTCCCAGCCGGATGGGACCACGTAGACCTGGCCGAGGAGGTCGTCGAGAAGCTGATCGACGGGGGCCAGCCGGCCCCGTACATGATCCCGCAGGGGTCGGGCACCGGCTGGCGTCGTCCCGGACCGGCCGCTCCCCGGCACCCCACCCGAACCGCTCGCCCCGCCCGTCCCTCCGTCCGCCGCCGCGGCGGCGGCGCCGCCGGGAGACCTTCCCGGCTCGGGCAGGGCCAGCACGGCCCCGGCCGCCGAGAGGCGGTGCAGCTCAGCCAGGGCGCGCCGGGCCGAGCCGACCCCGTCCAGGACCACCGCGGCCAGCACTTCTCCGGCCGCCGCCTCGAATGCGGCGACCAGGCCCTCGTCCACCTCGACCAGGTCCAGCAGGGTTCCGACCACCCCGCCCGTCTCGGCCAGCCGCTCGGCCCCGGCCCGGGCCCGGGCCTGATCGAGAGCCTGGGCCAGTGCCTCCTCACGGGCCGCCCAACGGTGCCGCTCGGCATCGGCCTGCCGGCGCCGCTCCTCGGCGATCCGGCGCCGCTCATCGGCCGTCGCTTCGTCCTGGCCGGCCGCCCGCTCCGCCTCGGCCAGAGCGCCGGTGGCGGCCACCGTCTCCTCCACCACCGCGGCCAGACGGGCCCGCTCGGCATCGAGCTTGGCCGTCCGTTCCTCGAGCCCGGACAGGCGGGCGTCCAGGCGGCGCAGCTCCGACCCCGAGCGCTCCTCGGCCGAGCGCAGCGCGGTGAGCTCGCCCCGCACCTCGGCGGACGGGTCGCTGGGTGGGGCCGGAGAGTCCCCCCACTCGGTCTCGAACGCTTCCGTCTCGGCGTGCAGGACCCGTTCCGCCTCGGCCAGCTCGTCGGCCTCGGGCAGCAGCCGGGTCGCCTCCTGCTCCGTACCGGAGAGACGATCGGACAGAGTCGCGGCCTCCGCTTCGAGGCTCGAGATCACGTCCTGGTCAACGGTCGCGTTGAGGGCCCGCTCGATCGAGCGGCGCCGCTCGGCGATGACCGCGGCCAGGCCCGAAGCGCGGGCCCGCATACCCTCGGCGCGCGACACCAGGTCCCCGAGGTCGGGGCCCGACACCGCCAGGGACTCCTCCATCCGGGCCTCGGCCTCGATCACCTCGGCGTCGAGGCGGCCCAGGCTGCGGCGCAGGCGGTCCTCGCCCTCGGCCAGTTGCCGCCGGTCCCCGACGGCGGCCGCCATCCGGGTCTGCACCGCGACCAGATCCCGGCCCAGCAGGTGCCGGCGCACGGCGGCCAGCTCGGCCAGCAGATCGTCGTGGCGACGGGCCGCATCGGCCTGCTTCTCGAGCGGCCGCAGCTGCCGGCGCACCTCGCGCATCAGGTCCTGCAGTCGGACCAGGCTGGCCTCGGTGGACTCCAGCCGGCGTTCCGCCTTCTCCTTGCGGCGGCGGAACTTCAAGATGCCGGCGGCCTCCTCGATGACCAGGCGGCGTTCCTCGGGCCGGGCGTTGAGGATGGCATCCAGGTTCCCCTGGGAGACGATGACATGCTGCTGGCGCCCGATACCGGTGTCGGACAGCAGGTCCTGGATGTCGAGCAGCCGGCACGGGACCCGGTTGATGGCGTACTCGGAGTCCCCGCTGCGGAACAGGGTCCGGGTGATGGTCACCTCGGAGAACTCGATCGGCAGCAGGCCGGCCGAGTTGTCGATGGTGAGCGACACCTCGGCTCGGCCCAGCGCCGGGCGCTTGGGTGTCCCGGCGAAGATGACGTCCTCCATCTTGTTGGAGCGGACGGTGCGGGCACCCTGGGCGCCGAGCACCCAGGCCACCGCGTCCACCACGTTGGACTTACCGCTCCCGTTGGGTCCGACCACGACCGTGACGCCCGGCTCGAAGTCGAGGGTCGTGGTGTCCGCGAAGGACTTGAACCCTTTGATGGTGAGGGATTTCAGAAACACGGCAATGCGAAACTAACGCTCTCGACGCCCACCCCTACACGCTGCCCGCGCCGGGCCGCGAATTGGTGGACCCCAGCCCCGGAACGGCCCGTCACTCCTGGCACCCCGGGCAGAAGTACCAGCTCCGGCCGCCCGTCCTCACCCTGGTCACGGTCGCCCCGCACCGGGGGCAGGGCCGCCCTTCCCGGGCGTAGACCCGGTGGTACACCTGGTAGCGCCCGATCCGGCCGAACAGGTCCCGGTACTGCTCGTCGGCCAGCGACGAGCCTCGCTCGCGGATGGCCGCCTCGAGCACCGACACCATCGACCGGTAGAGGCGGCCGGTCTCGGTGGCCGAGACGGTCGAGGCCGGCCGGTCGGGACGCAGGCCGGCGGCATGGAGAATCTCGTCGGCGTACATGTTGCCGATGCCCACGATCCGGCTCTGATCCATGAGCAGCGGTTTGAGCTTGGTGGGTCGCGACATCAACATCTCCAGGCGCTTCTCGGCGTCGGGGTCCTCCAGGGGGTCGAAGCCGAGGTGGGCCAGCTCCGCAATGGTGCCGCCCACCGGCTGGGTGACCCACATCTGGCCGAATGTCCGGGGGTCGACGAAGCGCAGGTCCGGTCCCCCGTCGAAGGCGAACCGTACGTGGGTGTGGCGGGCCACCTCGTCGGCGGGCGCGGCGACCAGCAGCTGCCCGCTCATCCCCATGTGGGCCACCACGACGTCGCCGCTGTCGAGCTCCAGGGTCAGGTACTTACCCCGCCGGCCGGCCCCGGACAGACGGCGACCCCGTACCCGGGCGGCGAACTCGGCCGGATCCTCGTGGCGGCGCACCGACCGCAGGCCGGTGACCGTCACCGAGGCGATGGTCAGGCCGACGTAGATGGCCCCGAGATCGCGGCGGATGGTCTCGGCCTCAGCCAGCTCCGGCACGATCCCGCTCCGATCCCCGCCGCCTCAGCCGACGCCGGCCTCGCCGGCGGCGGCCCGGAGCCGCTCCCACGCCTGGCGGGCGGCCGCCTGCTCGGCCTGCTTCTTGGACCGGCCCCGACCCGTCCCGTAGGACTCGCCGCGCAGGAAGACCGTGGCGTCGAACTCCTTGGCGTGGTCGGGACCCTGGTCGGTCACGCTGTAGCGGGGCAGCTGGTCGAACATCCGGGCGCACAGCTCCTGCAGGCGGGTCTTGTAGTCCTGGCCGCCGGGCCCGGCCGCCGCCTCCTCGATGCGGGAGCCGAACAGCCCCATCACGGCCTGCTGCACGTGCTCCCACCCCCGGTCGATGTAACAGGCTCCGATGAGCGCCTCGGTGGCGTCGGCGAGTATCGACGGCTTCTCCCGCCCGCCGGACTGGTCCTCCCCCTTGCCGAGCATCAACGACGGGCCGAGATCCAGCTCGGCGGCCACCTCGGCCAGCGTGGCCGAGTTGACCACCGACGCCCGCACCTTGGTCAGCTCCCCTTCGGGGATGTCGGCGTAGGTGCGGAACAGGTGACCCGTCACGATCAGTCCGAGCACCGAGTCGCCGAGGAACTCGAGCCGCTCGTTGGACTCCCAGCCGGGGTTCTCGGCGCACCATGATCGGTGGCGCAGGGCCTGCAGGAGCAGTGCCTCGTCGCCGACCGCCCAGCCGAGCCGGTCGGCCAGTGCCCGGCGGCCCCCGACGATGCTCTCCTGCTCCACCCCGCCGGCGATCTGGGGTGCCCCTACGACGTCTGGAGCTTGGCCATGACGTAGTCGATCGCGTCACGAACCGTCTTCAGATCCTCGAGGTCCTCGTCGTCGATGCGGAAGCCGACGGTGCGCTCCGACAGCTCCTCCTCGAGCGCCTCCACCAGCTCGATCAGGGCCAACGAGTCGGCTCCGAGATCGTCACCGAACGACGCCCCCTCCGAGATGGAGTCGGGCGAGACTTCGAGGATGTCGGCCAGGTTGTTCTTGATCAGCTCGAACACCTGCTGGCGGTCCATCGGGCTTCCGGCGACGTGGGTCTCGGCGGGCATCGACGCGATCCTACTCCCCTAGCCGGCCGCCCCGGCTGGGGCCTCGGCACCGCTCACCGCCTGGCGCAACTGGCCGACCAGGTCGTCGGCGACGGCCCGCCGGCCGACCTCGACCGCGTTGATCACGGCCCGGGCCGAGGACGAGCCGTGGCTGATGATGCACACTCCGTCCACCCCGAGCAGGACGGCGCCCCCGTAGCTGTCGGGATCCAGCTCACCGGCCAGGGGCAAGAGGCGGCCGAGGAGGGCAGCGGCCGCATCCTCGGGCACGCCGTCGGCGCGAATGGCATCGAGGACGGCGCCCATGGCGAACTTCATCGACCCCTCCAGCGTCTTCAGGACCACGTTTCCGGTGAAGCCGTCGGTGACGATGACGTCGGCCGCGTCGGACATGACATCGCGGCCCTCCACATTCCCGATGAAGTCGACAGCCGGCCCGGCCCGGCCCCCGGCCAGCAGCGCGTGGGCCTCCTTCACCAGAAGGTTCCCCTTCCCGGGCTCCTCACCGATGGAGAGCAGGCCCACCCGGGGGTTGGCGATGCCGAGCCGGACCCGGGCGAACACCGACCCCATCTGGGCGAACTGCACCAGCCAGGCGGCCAGGCACTCGGCGTTGGCGCCGGCGTCGAGCAGCACCGTCGGCGTCGAACCGGGCACCGGGATGATGGTGGCGATGGCCGGCCGGGCCACCCCCTTGATCCGGCCCATGCGGAACAGGGCACTGGCCATGGCGGCACCGGTGTTGCCGGCGCTGATCATGGCCCCGGCCCGGCCGTCGCGGACCGCTTCGGCCGCCCTTATGAGCGACGAGTCCTTCTTCGACCGGACCGCCCGGGCCGGGTCGTCGTGCATCTCCACCACCTCGGAGGCGGCCAGCACGTCGAGGCCCCCGGTGTCGCCCATGCGGCCCGGATCGCCGACCAGCAGGATGGGTGCCCCCGCCTCCGCCGCGGCCCGGGCACCGGCCACGATCTCGCCGGGTGCCCGGTCGCCGCCCATGGCGTCGACCGCCACGGGCAACTCAGAAGCTGGCGTGAGAATGGATCTCGGAGAGGAGACGGCGGCCATAGGCTCCTCTACCTGCGGGTCATCTCGAGGTGTCTCGAGGACGGGCGAGGGGCCGTCGTCTCCTCTTCGCGAGTGGTCGCGACAGTCACGACAGCTTCTCAGCCAACGTCGATGGCCTGGCGCCCCTTGTACCAGCCGCAATTCGGACAGACGACGTGGGGCAGCTTGGCGTTGTGGCACTGCGGGCAGATGCTGCGGGCCGGCACGGTCAACGACCAGGCACTGGCCCGCCGGCTCCGGCTCTTGGCCTTGGAGGTCTTCTTCTTGGGGACGGCCATGGTTGGGGGCTCTCCGTACTTGCTCTCTACCGGACCAGCGGAGGCTGGGCCCGGCGGGGGTTGGGGGCGGGGTCGGGACGCGCCGAGACGACCAGCCCAGACCAGCCCGGACAGTCTAGGCGCTGGCGCCGCTCCCCGCAGGGCCGCTCCCCGCCGCGCCGGGCTCGCCGGACCCAACGGCGCCCCGGAGGACATCGAGGGCGGCCCACCTCGGGTCGCCGGCGGGGGGCGGGCAGCCGCAGGTCCCCTCGTTGAGGTCGGCCCCGCACATGGGGCACAGCCCGGCACAGTCGGCCCGGCACAGCGGGGCGATGGGCAGATCCAGCAGAACGGCGTCGCGCACGAGGGGACACAGGTCGAGCATCTCGCCGCGCAGCGGGTAGGTCTCCTCGTCCTGATCGGGCGGTTCTCCGGGCGGCCGGGGCCGGTACATCTCCCTGACCTCGGACACCAGGGTGCCCCCGACCGGCTTCAGGCACCGGCGGCACTCGCCGACCCACGGCGCCCGGATGGTCGCCGACACCTCGATGCCGCCGTCGACCGAGTCCAACACCGCCTCGGCCTCGACCTCGGCGTCCTCCCCGAGCCGGCTGTCGGCCACCCGAAGCTCCCCCACCCGCCCGACGCGCGTCTCGTGGCGCCGGTTGCCCAGGGACCGGCGCAGCGAGGTGATGGGGACTAGCCACGGGTTGATGGTCATGACCACACCAGCATGCCGGGGCCCGGCCGCCAAGTGGAGGGCTCAGAAGCTGTCCTGGTCGAAAAAGCCCTCTTCGCCGGCAAAGGAGTCCATCGCATCGACGCCGGCGACGCGGATGTCGGGTCCGTCCACTATCGGCGGCGGGGTGACCGACAGCTTCTCCCGCCCGGCGTGCACGGTCTTGATGGTGCGGTCGAGCACCACCTCGAAGGCCGCCAGCTTCTGGTCGCAGTAGTCCTCCGCCTCCATGCGCAGACGGCGGGCCTCGTCCTTGGCGTCCTCCACCAACCGGCGGGCGGTGGACTGGGCCTCCCTCACGATCTCGGTGCGCTGGACCATCCGTTCCGCCTGCAATCGGGCCGCGTGCACGATGTCGTCGCCCTCCCGCTGCATCTTGGCCAGGTACTCGTCGCGCTCGCGCAGCATCCAGCGGGCCTGGCGGGTCTCCTCGGGCAGACGCCGAGCCGCGTCGTCGAGGAGGGCCAGCACCTCCTCCTTGTTATCCAGCTTCACCGACGAAGACAGCGGGAGGGCCCGGGTCCCGTCGATGATGTCCACCACCCGGCGGATCAGGCCCTCGGTGTCGACCGGGAGCAGAGGTTCGTCGTCGTCGAAGGTCACCTCAACGCTCCCTACTCACGCGAACTTCAGCTTGAGAGCGTCCAACACGGGCCCGGGAACGGTGGAGCCGATCCGATCGGCGCCCCCGAAGCGGGCGAAGTCCCGCACGTACTTCGATGCGATGAAGGAGTACTCCGACGAGCACGGGATGAAGAGGGTCTCGATACCCGAGACTTTCTTGTTCATCTGGGCCTGCTGCAACTCCGCCTCGGCGTCGGATGCGACCCGCAGGCCCTTGACTATGACGTCGGCGCCCACCTTGCGAGCCAGATCGACCACCAGGCTGGAGAACGAGTCGAGCGAGACGTTGCCCAGGTGGGCGACCGATTCGGCGATCATCTGCTGGCGCTCCTCGAGGGTGAAGAGCGGTTCCCCCTTCTGAGGGTTGCGCACCGGCGCGACCACCACATGGTCGAACAGTCGCGACGCGGCCTCCACCACCTCGAGGTGACCGTTGTGGAACGGATCGAAAGAGCCGGGGAAAAGGGCGGTTCTCAAGTGTGACTCTCGGGCTTCGCGATGGACACCACGGTACCGCCGTATCTTCTCACCTTCACAGTCTCCCACCCCGGACCGGGCGCCCACCCGGGTGTCGCGCCGTCCCATCCGGTCTCGGCCACCAGCAGCCCGGTGCGGCCGGCCAGAGCCTCGAGCAGCGAGGCCCAACCGGTGTAGCGGTAGGGCGGGTCGGCGAACACCAGGTCGAAGGGGGGCGCCGACCGGGCGTAGGCCAGGGCGTCCATCCGCACGACGGTCGCCCGCTCGGCGTCGTCGCCGAGCACCTCGAGGTTCTGGCGGATGGCCGCCACCGCCTCGGCGTGGTGATCGACCAGCACCGCCGCTTCGGCTCCCCTCGACAGGCACTCGACGCCGAAAGCGCCGCTCCCGGCGAAGAGATCGAGAGCAGTGGCCCCCTCCACCGCATCCATGCTGGCCAGGATGTCGAACACCGCCTCGCGCACCCGGTCGCTCGTCGGCCGGGTGTCGGTGCCCTTCGGCGCGTACAGGGGGCGGCCCCGGGCCCGGCCCGCTACCACCCGCAACCGGCGGCCCTCACTTGCAAGCTCACGTGCGGCAAGCTACCGGGGTGGAACCGGACCGGACCATCACCTGTATCGACTGCGGAGGGGTGGCCCACCTGCTCACCACCTGGCCCGACGACGACCCGCCGCAGCCGGGGGACATCATGACCTATCGCTGCGCCGACTGCCTCGACCGCTGGGACCTCGAGTTGCCCGAGCCCGGGATCAGCTCTTGAACAGATAGGCCCGGTCCTCGTCGTCGAGCAGCAGCCCGATCTCATCGGCCAGGCCGGGCAGGCCCTCCAGCCCGGGATGGCGGTCGACCAGGGCGAAGGCGACGCGCCGGGCCACTGCCACCAGGTCCTTGTCTCGGCGCAGCGAGGCCAGCTTCAGGTCGGTGGCGCCCTTCTGGCGGGTCCCGAGGATGGTCCCCTCGCCGCGCAGCTCCAGGTCGACCTCGGCCAGCTCGAAGCCGTCGGTGGTGCGCTCCAGTGCCCCGAGGCGCTCCTCCGAGTCCGGACCCAGGCCCGCCCCCAGTAGGAAACAGTAGGAGGCATCCGCCCCCCGGCCGACCCGGCCCCTCAGCTGGTGCAGCTGGGCGATTCCGAAGCGGTCGGCATCCTCGATGACCATGACGGTGGCGTTGGATACGTCCACGCCCACCTCGATGACCGTGGTGGCCACCAGGGCGTCGATATGGCGGTGGCGGAAGTCATGCATGACCGACTCCTTCTCGGCCGCCGCCATCTGCCCGTGGAGGAGCCCCAGCCGCAAGCCCGCGAGCTCGCCTCCCGCGCCGCCCAGGCGGCCGAACTCCTCGGTAGCCGACTTGGCCTGCACTTTTTCCGAGTCGTCCACCAAAGGGCACACGACGTACGCCTGGTGCCCGGCCTCCACCTCGGAGCGGACCCTGGCCCAGGCCGCGGCCTCCTCCAAGGGGGAACGGGCCCAGTGGGTGGTGATCGGGGTGCGCCCCGGCGGCAGCTCGTCCAAGATGGTCGTGTCGAGGTCGCCGTAGACCGTCATGGCGGCGGTGCGGGGGATGGGCGTGGCCGTCATCACCAGTACATCGGGGACGGCATCCCCGGCTCCTTTCTCCCGCAGGGCGGCCCGCTGCTCCACGCCGAAGCGGTGCTGCTCGTCGATCACCACACAGCCCAGGCTCTTGAACTCGACCGACTCGGTGAGCAGGGCGTGGGTACCGATCAGGATGTCCACTGTGCCGTCCGCCAGCTGCTGGTGCAGTCGGGTGCGCTCCGATCCCGTCGTCCGGTTGGTGAGCAGCGCCACCCGCAGGGGGCGGTCGGCGAAGAGGGTGTCCTCGCTCGGGACGGTCAGGTCGGCGAGCAGGCGGGAGACCCCGGCGTGGTGCTGCTCGGCGAGCACCTCGGTGGGGGCCATGAACGCCCCCTGGTGCCCTCCTTCCACCGAGGCCAGAAGGGCGGCCACCGCCACCAGCGTCTTGCCGGCACCGACGTCGCCCTGGAGCAGCCGGTGCATCGGGTGCGGTCCGGCCATGTCGGCGAAGATCTCGGCCACCGCCCGCTCCTGGGCCGAGGTCATGGAAAAAGGGAGGCTCTCGCCAAAGCGGGCCACCAGCTCACCGCCGACCTTGTGGCGGATACCGGTGGCCTCCCGCTCCATGGCCCGCTTCCGCATCACCAGCACCACCTGCAGGCGCAGCAACTCGTCGAAGGCCAGGCGGGTCCGGGCCTTGGCCATGGTGGCCATCGATTCGGGTTGGTGGATCTGACGAAAGGCCCAGTCCCGCCCGGCCACCCCGACCTCGTCGCGCCACTCTCGGGGCAACGGATCCACGAAACCGGGCTGCACCCGTCGGAGGGCCTCGGCCACCCAGTCGGCGATCTGCCAGGTCATGAGCCCGGCCTTTTCCGACTGGGGGTACACGGCGACGATCCGACCGGTGCGATCCCCGACCATGTCGACCACCGGGTTGGTCATCTGGCGTCGGCCCCGGAAACGCTCGACCTTTCCGAACACGGTCACCTCGGCCCCGTCGCTCAGCTGGCGGGCCCGCCAGGGCTGGTTGAAGAAGCTCACCCGCAGGTAGCTCGAACCGTCGAACAGCTCGCTCTCCACCATGGTCCGGCCCTGCCGGGTCCGGCGGCTGGTCGTCTTGCGGACCCGGGCCAGCACCATGGCCGGCTGCCCCTCCACGAGGTCGGCGATGGGCACCTGGTTGGTCCGGTCGATGTAGCGGCGGGGGTAGAAGGTGACCAGGTCGGCGATGGTCGCGATTCCCATCTCCCCCAACGCCTCGAGGTGCTTGGGCCCAACCCCCTTCAGACGGTCGACCCCGATCCGGGCCAGCTCGGGCAGCGACTTCACGCGGCTACTCGATGCTGAAGAGGTACGGGTACAGAGGCTGGCCCCCGTGGTGGGTCTCGGTGGCCAGTTCCGGATGGTTCTCGGCGACCCACTCGGTGATGCGGCGGGTGTCGGCCGCGCTCGACCCGTCCCCGGCGATCACGGTCACGATCTCGTGCTCAGCGCCGATCAACCGTGCCAGCAGGGCGGTCGCCGCCCCGCCCAGATCGTGGGCCACCACCTCGATGGCATCCCGGGAGATCCCGAGGTAGTCACCCTCCTCTATGGGCCCGGCGTCGCACACGCTCGGGCGCACCGCCCGGGTGACCTCGCCGGCGACCACCCGCCCGGCGTTTTCGGCCATGAGCGCGGCGTTGGAATCGGCGTCACCCTCGGGGTCGTACTCGAGGAGGGCGGCGAAACCCTCCTGTATGCCCCTCGTCGGAACGACCCGGACCGGCCGGGAGGCCTGCCGGGCGGCCTGCTCGGCGACCGGGATGATGTTCTTGTTGTTCGGCAGGATCACCACCTGATCGCTCTTGCTGGCCTCGATGGCGTCGAGCAGATCGGCCGTGGACGGGTTCATCGACTGGCCGCCGCTCACCACGTGGTGAACGCCCAGACTGCGGAAGATGCGCCGGATCCCCTCACCGGTGCACACCGCGACCACAGAGCAGAACACCGGCTCCTCGGGTCCCTCACCCTCCGCCTCGGTACCCGCCGCGGCCCGGACCCAGCTCTCCTCCTCCACCTCCTCGAACAGGTCGGTCACCCGGATCTGGCGGGGCCGGCCCGCCTCCAGGGCGGCCTCGATCGACGCCCCGATGTCGTCGGTGTGTATGTGGCAGTTCCACAGACCGCCGCCGCCGACCACCACGATGGAGTCCCCGATACCGGCCCACACCTCCCGGAAGGCGGGGATCAGATCGTCGGGCGCCTCGAGCAGGTACATGACCTCGTAGCGCAGGTCGGCCACCCCGCCGCCCCGACCGCCCATCTCGGGGTTCCGACTGCCGGCCGCCTCGTGCTCGCCCGGGGTGAAGGCCGGCGCCTCGGGCATCGACCGTCCATCAACCACGTGCAGGAGGGCGTCGAGGAGCAGCATGAGGCCGCTCCCGCCGGAGTCGACCACGCCGGCCGCTCTCAGAACGGGAAGCATCTCCGGGGTGCGGGCGAGCGCCTCGGCCGCCTCCGCCCGGGCCGCCTCGACCACCTCGACCACGTCGGAACCGGGGCCGGCCCGCCGAGCCCCCTCGGCCGCGGCCCGGATCACCGTCAGGATGGTCCCCTCGACCGGGTTCTGCACCGCCGCGTAGGCGCCCGCGGCGGCCCGGGCCAGGCCGTCGGCCAGGTGCCGGCCGTCGAGGCGGGCACCCTCGCCGGCCGCCCGGTCGGGGCCGGTCAGGTCGGGGCCGGTCAGGTCGGGGCCGGTCAGGTCGGGGCCGGTCAGGTCGCTGGACGCGTCAGCCAGGCCCCGGAGGATCTGCGACAGGATGACCCCGGAGTTGCCCCTTGCCCCCATCAACGAGCCGTAGCCGATGGCGCCGGCCACCTCGGCCATGTTCAGCTCCGAGCGGGACTCGATCTCCTGCACCACCGACTCCATGGTGAGGGCCATGTTGGTACCCGTGTCACCGTCGGGCACCGGGTAGACGTTCAGCCGGTTGATGTACCCCTGGTGGGCCCGAAGCCCGTCGCGGAACGCGATCATGACCGCGATCAGATCGGAAGCGGTCAGGCGTTCCAGCGTCTCCATGCATGCTCCTCATTTCGACCCGCGCCGGGCCCCGGGCCGACCTCGAGCCAAGGTCGACCGGCTAGTCGGATGTGCCGGCTCCCGAACGCGACGCGGGTCGGGCTCGGGAGCATGTGCGGGGATGCTAATGTGGCAGGCCGGCCTGGACAGGTTGACGGTCCCCGCCACCGCCCCCGACGTTAAGAGGTGTTGATTACCGATGGCAGCAGTCTGTGAGGTATGCGGCAAGCGGCCGTCGTTCGGTATGAGCATCAGCCACTCCCATCGCCGGACCAAGCGGCGGTGGAACCCCAACATCCAGCGCATCCGGGCCATGGTCGGTGGCACCCCGAAGCGCATCGACGTCTGCACGTCCTGCATCCGGGCCGGCAAGGTGGTAAAGGCCACCCGCTGACCCCGGGCCACCCCTTCTGCCGGCCCGCGACCCGCCGCCACCACCGGTAACGCACATCGGCGCCGCCCCTGGGTAGAGGCGGCGCCGACGGCGGAGGGTCTCGGTTGGGCCCGGGAGCCGGCTCAGCCCGGTATCTCGCCCGCGCCCGACAGCAGGCGCATCACGTCGTCGCGACGAAAGCGCAGGTGACCGCCGATGGTGCGCAGGCTGGGCAGCTTGCCGGCCGCGGCCCAGTTGATGACCGTGCGCTCGGTCACGTCGAAGATGGTGGCCACCTCGTGGCTGCGCAGCAGCTGGGGGGCTTCGCCGGTGATGCTCGCGGCGCGGCCGCTGCGTACCGGGGTGACGGCGCCGTTCTTCGGGACCTGGCGCAGCACCGGGACCGGCTCCACGCTCTCCACGGGCCGGCGCAGCTGGGCCAGCTGCCCGGTGATCTGGCGGCCGAGCGCGGCCATGGCCCGCTGCTCCCGCTTGCTCAGTTGGCGCAGCCAGCGGTCCATGACCGCTACCACCCCGGTGACCAGGCCGTTGGAGTCGCGCAGCGCCACGCCATAGGCCCAGCGCATGGCATGGGGGGCGTGGACCAGCGGGCTCCGGGGCAGGCTGGTGACCATGTCGGTCAGCTCGACCGGGCCGCCACCGGCCGCGATGGCCTCGTACAGGGCGCCGTCGTTCAGGCCGTTGCGATGGTCGAAACCGTGCGAGAGGGTGCTCCAACCGCCGCCCGGCTGGGGGACCGACAGCACGGCCACCGGTGTCTGGCAGGCCAGCGCGCCGAGCACCAGGAGGTCCGCCAGCCCCTGACCGGGCGAGTTCGCGGAGGAGCGGGGATCGGCGTCAGAGTGAGTACCGCGGTCCATCAAACTGCCGCCAGAGTCCGTTGGGCTGAGGGGGGAAACCGGCATGGTTTAGGACTCGGTTCCCACTCTTGCCGCCTTGAGAAAAGATCGAATACCGGAGATCCGCCGACCTTTCGGAAATTTCGGCCTCAATCGGGCTTTACGAGCGCGCCCAGGGCGGCGGACACGTAGCCCTTGGCGGCCCGGCAGGCGGCCACCAGCCCGTCGCCCCGGGCCAGGGCGGCGGCCAGGGCGGCCGACAGGGTGCATCCGGTGCCGTGGCTGTGGGCGGCCGGGACCCGCCGGCCCTCCAGCCAGATCTGCTCGCCGTCGAGCCACAGCAGGTCGGGCGAATCGGGCCCGGCCAGGTGGCCGCCCTTCAAGAGCACCGCGGCCGGCCCCATGGCGGCCAGCGCCTCGGCCGCGGCCGGCATCTCCTCCCGCCCGCGGACGGGCGAGCCGAGCAGGGCTGCGGCTTCGGGCAGGTTCGGGGTGACGACCGTGCACAGCGGCAACAGCCGCTCCACCAGCACGGGCAGCGCGGCCGGGTCGAGGAGGCGACCCCCGTGCGAGGCCGCCTGGACCGGATCCACCACCAGGGGGCCGAACCGGCCCCGGGCCAATGCGTCGGCCACGGCCTCGATGACCGGGGCGTCACCCAGCATTCCGGTCTTGACCGCGCCCACTGCTTCGGCCTCGGCCACCGCCTCGATCTGGGCCACCACGAGAGCCGGTGCCATGATGCGGACGTCGAGCACCCCCCGGTGGTTCTGGGCCGTGACCGCGGTGACCGCGGTCGTGCCCCACACCCCGAAGGCGGCGAAGGCCCGCAGGTCGGCCTGGATTCCGGCTCCGCCCCACGAGTCGGACCCGGCCACCGTGAGTGCGGTGGGCCACCCCTCGATCACCGGCTACCCCCGACATCACGGGCTACAGGCTCGCCGCCCAGGGCGGCACCGGCCGCAGCGGAGCCGCCCCAGCTGTGCTCCCACCCCGAGGGGAGGAACGGACGCCCGTCGAGGGTCCGTTCTCCCGGGTCCTCGGTACAGACTCCGATGAGGACGGGCCGGCTCAGGCCCCCGAACCCAGCTTCGACCGACTGCGCATCGCCGGCGCAGAACGCCAACTCGAAGTCCTCGCCCCCGCCCAGGGCCTCCTCGGGCGTGGCCTCCGGATGGATCGGGATCGAACGAAGCCGCAGGCCGACCCCCGATGCCGACGCCACGTGGTCGAGGTCGGCGGTGAGACCGTCGGAGATGTCGATCATGGCCGTGGCACCCGCGGCCCGGGCGGCGCGGCCCTCGGCCAGCCGGGCCACGGGCCGGGCGTGGGCCAGCACGGCGCCCGAACCGAAACCCCCCGAACCGAAACCCCCCGAACCGGCCCCGGCCGTAGCGGTCCCGGCCGTAGCGGTCCCGCCCGCACCGGTCCCGGCCGCACCGGTCCCGCCGCGGGCGGCTCGACGGCGAAGGAGCCGCAACCCGGCCGCCGCGGCGCCGAGCGGACCCGTGACCCAGACCCCGTCGCCGGGGCGGGCGCCGTCGC
>JAKBAX010000488.1 GCA_021808785.1 Actinomycetes bacterium
GCCGGCGCCGGCCCGCATGGCCAGGGCGTGACCGTCACCGGTGTACTCCCATGAGTTGGAGGTCACCTTCCAGGACTTGCCGATGCCGCCGGTGGCCAGTACCACCGAAGGCGCCTCGAAAGTGACGAACCGGCCGGTCTCGCGCCAGTACCCGAACGCTCCCGCCATGGCCTCGCCGTCTTTCAGGAGGTGGGTGACGGTGCATTCCATGAACACGTCGATCCCGAGGGCGACGGTGCGCTGCTGCAGGGTCCGGATCATCTCCAGGCCGGTGCGGTCACCGACATGGGCCAGCCGGGCGTAGCGGTGGCCGCCGAAGTCCCGCTGGCTGATCAGCCCCTCGGGCGTGCGGTCGAACAGGGCGCCCCACTGTTCGAGCTCCCAGACCCGCTCGGGCGCCTCCTTGGCGTGAAGTTCGGCCATGCGCCAATGGTTGAGCAGCTTGCCGCCCCGCATGGTGTCGCGGAAGTGGACTTTCCAGTTGTCCTCGGGCCACAGGTTGCCCATGGCCGCGGCGATACCGCCCTCGGCCATGACCGTGTGGGCCTTGCCGAGCAGGCTTTTGCATATGACCGCCGTTCTCGCCCCGGCGTCGTGGGCGGCGATGGCGGCCCGCAGGCCGGCTCCGCCGGCCCCGACCACGATCACGTCGTACTGGTGGCGTTCCACATCAGCCATCAGATCCACCTCCCGTGGCCGAGCCAGCCGGCCGCCGCCAGGCGGACGTACATATCCGTCAGGGCGACGAATATGAGGCTGGCCCAGGCCAGTTGCATGTGCCTGGCGTTCAGCTTGGTGACAAAACCCCAGAACTTGAAGCGAACCGGGTGCTTGGAAAAGTGCTTCAGCCGCCCGCCCACGATGTGGCGGCACGAGTGGCAGGAGAGGGAGTACAGCCACAGCAGGATGGCGTTGACCAGCAGCACGAAGCTGCCCAGTCCCACGTAGCCGCCCCCGAAGAGTGGTGAGCGGCGCTCGACGAAGGCCGCCACCGCGTCATAGGTGAGGATGGCGTTGAACAGCAGGCCGGCGTAGAAGAAATACCGGTGCACGTTCTGCATGATCAGCGGGAAGCGGGTCTCGCCGGTGTACTTCTGGTGCGGCTCGGCCACCGCGCAGGCCGGCGGGGACATCCAGAAGGCCCGGTAGTAGGTCCGCCGGTAGTAGTAGCAGGTGAGCCGGAACCCGAGCGGGAAGATCAGGATGAGCAGGGCCGGTGACCAGGCGTACCAGGTGCCGAAGATGCCCACGTGGGGGACCCCGGTCGCGCCGTGCACGGTGGCCCGGCCGCACTGCCAGGCGACGCAGGGGGAGTAGAACGGGGAGATGTAGGGCTTGACGTAGTAGTTGCCGTCGACGAAGGCGGCCCACGTGGCATAGGCGATGAAGAGGGTCAACACCGCGAACGAGATGGCCGGCGCCAGCCACCAGCGGTCCTGGCGGAGGGTGCGGGCCGCGATGGAGGCACGCGGGCCGGGTCGGATCTGGGGTTGGGGCCCGGGGGCGGACGCCACGGGTGCGGCCATTGGTCTCCTCTGGTGGTGCTCGCTGACTTTTGAAGCGGTTACACGGTAGGCCGGCCGCCACTAGAGGTAAAGGATCGGATGCCTCTGGCAGCCATAGGCCTAGACTATGCAGCGATGCAGCTGCACCAGCTCCGGTACGTGGTGTGCGTGGCCGAGGAGAAGCGCTTCACCCGGGCCGCGGCCCGGCTGCACGTGGCCCAGCCTTCGATATCCAGCGCGGTCGCGGCCCTGGAGCAGGAGCTGGGGGCGGCCCTGTTCCACCGCGAGCACAGCGAGGTGACGCTGACCGGGGCCGGCGAGGCCTTCCTGCCCTGGGCCCGTCAGGTGTTGGCCGACTGCGAGGCCGGCGCCGCCGCGGTGCGGGATCTGCTCGGCTTGCAGCGGGGCCGGCTGGTCCTCGGGGCCACTCCCAGCCTCACGACCAATCTCCTGCCGCCGGTGCTGGCCCGCTTCCACACCGACCATCCCGGCGTGGAGATCACCCTGCACGAGGCCGGATCGCAGGATCTGGTCGACCGGCTGGGCAAGGGGGAGATGGATGTGGCCGTGGTCATCTTGCCGGTGGACCGTCCCGCAGTGCAGTCGCAGCCCCTGACCCACGAGGAGCTGGTGCTGGCGGTGGACCGTAACCACCCTCTGGCCGACCGGCGGTCCATCCGGGTGAGCGAGCTGGAGGCGGTGCCGCTCGTCATGTTCAAGGACGGCTACGACCTGCGGGAGGCCACGTTGGCCGCCTGCCGGCAGGCCGGCTTCGTCCCGGTGATGGCCATGCAGGGCCTGGAGATGGACGGGGCGCTGGCCCTCGTGGGGGCCGGGGTGGCCGCGGCCGTGGTGCCGGGGTCGGTGGTAGCGCCGTCGGGGCCGCTCAAGGCCGTGCGCTTCCGGGGCGCGGCCCTGCTGCGGACCATCGGGCTGGCGTCGCGCCGGGACCGCCCTTTGTCCCCTGCGGCCTCCGCATTCGTCGACGCCCTGCGGGCCCACATGGACAAAGAGCCGGCCCGTGGCGCCTGAATCCCCGAGTGCCGCCATCGCCTCGACCCACGAGTGGTTCGATCGCCACAGCGGTTGGGCCCCTCCGGACCGGGTCACCATCGACGAATGGCTGGCCGACGGAGTTTGCCGCTGTCCCGACGACTGCGAGGTCGCCCCCGCCACAGCGTGCGTCCACGGCTTGGCCTCGTGGTGGCTGGTGCTGGTGGCCTTGGATCGGCCCGATAGGTCGGAGCCGCTCGCCCCCGATCGTCTGGTGCCCCACCCCGAGCGCCTGGACCCGGGCCGCCCCGACTACGTGGCGGTCATGGACGCCCATCACCGTGCCGTCCTCGCCGGTCGTCCGGGCTACCCGGACCCCGCAACCGGGCTGTTGGCGCTGACCGCCCGCACCTTGTGGGACCGGGGTGCCTGCTGCGACTCCGGCTGCCGCCACTGTC
>JAKBAX010000489.1 GCA_021808785.1 Actinomycetes bacterium
TCACCGGTAGGCGTCCAGGCCCAGATGCACGGCCAGGCCCAGCCCGGCCACGCAGATGCCGATCCGGATGGGGGTGGCAGGGGCCCGGCGGACGATGACCGGCCCCAGCCGACCCCCGGCCAGGAACCCCACCGCCAGCGGGAGCACCGCGCCCCAGCGCACCGGGCCGAACAGGGCGAAGCCGATGGCGGCGACCCCGTTGGCCAGCCCCAGCAGGAGGTTCTTCATGGCGTTGCTGCGCGGCAGCGGCTCGCCGGTCACGAACAGGAGCACGCCGAGCATGATCACTCCGGCCGCGGCTCCGAAATAGCCGCCGTAGACGGCGATGGCGAACACGCCGGCAGCCAGCTCCCACCGGGGCTTCTCGTGGCCGGTGGGTACCACGTGGCGGCGCCGGGGGATGAGAAGGGCGAGCGAGCCGGCACCGATCAGGAACGGGACGATGCGCTCGAAGGTCTGGCCGGGGGTGAGCAGGAGCAGGGCGGCCCCGAAGATGCCCCCGGCCGCCGCGACCGTGGCCAGGCCCCGGGCCAGGACCCGCTGGCCGGCCAGCTCCGGGCGGGACCCCCACACCGAGCCCACACTGTTGAACAGCAGGGCCACGGTGTTGGAGACGTTGGCGCTGATGGGCGAGATGCCCACCCCGAGCAGGGCCGGGTAGCTGATCAGCGAGGCCAGCCCGGCCACGCTGCCGGTCAGCCCTCCACCGAATCCGGCCAGTACCAACCACAGGTAGCGCACCGGCACGGCGGTGGATGCTACGGCCCGGCCGGCCCGGAGCGGCGCCCCGCCCCGGAGTTACTTAGAGTGGCGCCCCAGATGGCCTCGCCCACCGCCTCCGCCAGCCGCGAGCTGCCCGTGCTGGAATCCCGCCTGCGAGCCGATGCCGACGAGCAGGCGGTCAACCGGGGCGCCAACCAGGCGCTGGCCGAGGAGCTGCGGGCCCGGCTGGCCGCGACCGCCCGGGGCGGCTCCGAGGCCTCGCGGCAACGGCACGAGGCCCGGGGCAAGCTGCTGCCGCGAGACCGGGTGGAGGAGCTGCTCGACCCCGGCTCCCCGTTCCTCGAGCTGTCGCCGCTCGCCGCCAACGGGATGTACGGCGACGACGCCCCCGGCGCCGGGATCATCACAGGAGTGGGCCTGGTGGTCGGTCGGCGCTGCGTGATCGTGGCCAACGATGCCACCGTCAAGGGTGGGACCTACTACCCGATGACGGTCAAGAAGCACTTGCGGGCCCAGGAGGTCGCCGGTGAGAACCGGCTGCCGTGCTTGTACCTGGTCGACTCCGGAGGAGCGTTCCTGCCCGAACAGGACCAGGTGTTCCCCGACCGGGATCACTTCGGCCGCATCTTCTACAACCAGGCCAACCTGTCGGCTCGGGGCGTGGCCCAGATCGCCGCGGTGCTGGGCTCCTGCACGGCCGGTGGGGCCTACGTCCCGGCCATGAGCGACGAGGCGGTCATCGTGGCCGGACAGGGCACCATCTTCCTCGGTGGCCCCCCGCTGGTGCAGGCCGCCACCGGCGAGGTGGTCACCGCCGAGGAGCTGGGCGGCGGCGAGCTGCACGCCCGCCGGTCGGGCGTCACCGATCACCTGGCCGCCGACGATCGGGAGGCGTTGGCGACGGTGCGGGCCATCGTGGCCACGCTGCCACCGCCGCCGGCGCCGCCGTGGGGGGTGGCCGAGCCGGAGGAGCCGGCCGCCGACCCGTCCGAGATGTACGCCATCGTGCCGGCCGACACCCGCACGCCCTACGAGGTGCGGGAGGTCATCGCCCGCATCGTGGACGGCAGCCGGTTCCTCGACTTCAAGGCGGAGTACGGCCCGACCCTGGTCACCGGTTTCGCCCGGATATGGGGCCACCCGGTGGGGATCGTGGCCAACAACGGGGTGCTCTTCTCCGAGTCGGCCATGAAGGGGGCCCACTTCGTGGAGGTGTGCGACCAGCGGGGCATCCCCTTGGTGTTCCTGCAGAACATCACCGGCTTCATGGTGGGCCGCGATTACGAGGCGGGGGGTATCGCCAAGCACGGGGCCAAGATGGTCACCGCGGTGGCCTGCACCCGGGTGCCCAAGCTGACGGTCATCATCGGTGGCAGCTTCGGGGCCGGCAACTACTCCATGTGCGGGCGGGCCTACTCCCCCCGGTTCCTCTGGACCTGGCCCAACGCCCGCATATCGGTCATGGGCGGAGCACAGGCCGCCTCCGTCCTGGCCACCGTTGCCGACCCGGAGGGGGCGTGGTCGGCGGAGCAGGCCGAGGAGTACAAGCAGCCCGTCCGCGACCAGTACGAGCGCCAGGGAAATCCGTACTACGCCACCGCCCGCCTGTGGGACGACGGGATCATCGATCCTCTCGACACCCGCAGGGTGCTGGGCCTGGCGCTGGCCGCCACCGGGGACGCCCCGCTCGGGTCGCCCGCGTTCGGCGTGTTCCGGATGTAGCGGTGTTCCGACGGGTCCTGATCGCCAACCGGGGGGAGATCGCCGTCCGGGTCATGACGACACTGCGCCGCCTCGGCATAGCCAGCGTGGCTGTGTACACCGACGCCGACCGGGCGGCCCCGCACGTGACCATGGCGGACCTGGCCGTCCCGCTCGGTCCCGATCCCCGGGCCTACCTGGACTCGGCCCGGCTGGTGGCGGTGGCCCGCGACATCGGTGCCGACGCGGTCCACCCCGGGTACGGCTTCCTGTCGGAGAACGCGGCCTTCGCCCGGGCCTCGGCGGCGGCCGGAGTGGTGTTCATCGGCCCGCCACCCGAGGCCATCGACGCCATGGGGGACAAAATAAGGGCCAAGCGCACGGTGGCCGCTTCCGGTGTCCCGGTCGTGCCGGGCCGCGACGAAGCCGGCCTCGGCGACGAGGAGTTGATCAACGCCGCTCTGGCCGTCGGGCTGCCGGTACTCATCAAGGCGTCGGCCGGTGGCGGCGGCAAGGGGATGAGGCTGGTGAG
>JAKBAX010000490.1 GCA_021808785.1 Actinomycetes bacterium
CTACTCGTACGGCCGGGACCGGCGCACCAGCCGGACCGTGCAGCCGTGGCGGGTGTTCAACCAGGCCGGCGAGTGGTACCTCGAAGCGTGGTGCGAGAACGTCGGGGCGCCCCGTACCTTCCGGGTCGACCGTATCGAGGCGCTCGAACCGACCGGCGACACCTTTGCCGTAACGACGACCGGGCGGGGGAGCGGGGCCGGTGCGGCCGCGGCCGCCGTCTTCCATCCCCGAGCCGACGACCCGGCCTGGGTCCTCGACCTCGACCCGCCGGCCCACTGGATCGCCGAGCAGTACCCCAACGAGTCGGTGGAGGAGCGACCCGAGGGGATCCTCCGGGTGCGGCTACGGGCGGCCCGGGCCGCCTGGCTGGAAAGGGTGCTGTTGCGGGCCGGTCCCCACGCCCGGGTGGTGGAAGGGGAGGCCGACGTGGGTCGGCCGGCGGCGGCGCGGGTACTGGCCCGTTACCGCGCTTAGCTCGGCTCAGGGTTCTAATAGGGTGAGCCTCCGTGTCCGACGCCCCCCCGCCGCCCGAGCCGCGTGCCGGGATGGGCGGGCCGTCGTCGGGGGATGGGGCGACCGAGGACGGTCGGCTCGCGGCCGGGTCCCGGGTGGCCGACGGCCCGGGCCCCTCGGGCCCGCCGGTCGGGCCGGGAGGCCCCCCGCCGAGTGGCAACGGGCGCTTCGAGGGCCCTCCGCCCGGGGGGCCACCGCCGGGCCGTAAGAGCCGGACCCGGCGGACCATCGTCGAGTGGGTCGCGGTGCTGGTGGTGGCGGTTCTGGCCGCCCTGCTGCTGCGCAGCTTCGTCATACAGCCCTACTACATCCCTTCGGGTTCGATGGAGCCGACCCTCCGGATCGGCGACAAGGTGCTGGTGGACAAGCTCAGCTACCACATGCACAGCGTGCACCGGGGGGACGTGATCGTCTTCAAGCGGCCGCCCTACTACAACGCCCCGGGCGTCAAGGATCTGATCAAGCGGGTGATCGGCCTCCCGGGGGAGACCATCTCGGGCTGCGACAACGGGCAGGTCTGCATCAACGGCCGACTGCTGAAGGAACCGTGGCTGCCCAAGAAGTATGCCTACACCGGGTACTTCGCACCGGTCCACATCCCCGCCGACCACTATTTCGTGATGGGCGACCACCGCAGTGACTCCGACGACTCGCGCTTCGCGCTCGGGCCCATCTCGGGCAAGCTGATCGTCGGCCGGGCCTTTCTCATCGTGTGGCCCCTCGGCCACATCACCGGTCTGTAGAGCCAGCCCGGCCGAGCACCTCGACCATGCGCTCGACGTGGTCCGAGTAGACCCCGTCCACGCCCACTGCGATCAGCGCGGCCAGATCCTCCACCGTCTGGGCGTCCCACCCGAAAGCCCGCAGACCCACCGCATGAACCTCGCGCACCGCGTCATCGCTCCACTGGCTGCGATGCAGGTTGACCGCGTCGAAGCCGGCTGCGGCGAGCGCCGAGACCCGGGCCGCCAGACCCTCGCTCATCCAGGCCAGGTTGGTGGATTCGACCAGGTGGCTGTCGGGGGCCACCTTCCGCCACGCCGCCATGGGCCGCCAGTCGTTGTGGCACAGCCAGAGGCGGTCGGCCGCCCCGCAGCCGGTGGCGGTGGCCACGATGGCGGGCAGGGCGGCGGGATCCTTGACGTCGAGCGACAGCTCGAAGTCGGTCCCGCACGCCTGGTACAGCTCGAGCAGCGACGGGATGTGGCCCGGGAGCTCCCGGCGCCGACAGGCCGAGATGGCCCGGCGCCGCCAGAGAGGTCCGGTCACCCCGTCGTGATCGAGGACCACCGTCGCGTCGGCGGTCAGCCAGGCGTCGCTCTCCAGCCCGTTGGAACCCAGCTCCAGGGCCCGGGCGAAGGCCTCGATGGTGTTGTCCGGCCGCTCCGCCCTGGCCCCTCGGTGGGCAAAGGCGATCGGGCCTGCGGTAGCTGACGTCATTTGGTATCGATGCCCGAAAAGTCCGGGCACCCCTCAAGGAATTCGGCGCCCTGCCGATCCACCATATGTGAACCACAGCCGGGCCCGCCGCAGGAATCCCGCCGCCATCGTTCGCGCGACCTGTCCCACCTGCGGCGACGTGGAGTTGACCATCGAGGACGTGCAGGTCCAGTTCTGCGTGACGACAGCCGAGTCGACCTACTCCTTCATGTGCCCGGCCTGCTCCTTCATCGTCAACAAAGACGCCAACGACGCCGTCGTGCAGTCCTTGACCTCCGCCGGCTGTCGCCTGGTGCAGTGGTCCATGCCGGCCGAGCTGGACGAACCCAAGACCGGCCCGCGGATCAGTCACGACGACCTGCTCGAGTTCCACCTGGCGCTCGAGAGCGGGGAGTGGGAGCACGAGTTGGACCAACTGGCGGCCAACGGCTAGACAGATCCCTGTGCACGTGAGCTCGATCTGGATCGCTCCGCTGGCCGCAGCCGGGGCGGGTGCCGCCGTGGCGGCCGCCGTGGCGGCCGCGGTCCGGCGGGAGATCTCCGAGCTGCAGCGCTCCCTCCGCCCCCTCCGGGTGCGCCGCTCGGCCGGTCGCCGCCCCCCCCGAATCTGACCGCCCGATCGCAGTAGGCGAGCCCCCTCGGTACAATCGGGACCGTGCTGGATCTCAGCCCGGACAAGCTGCTGATGCTGGCCGTCGTGGCCCTGGTGGTGCTCGGTCCCAACCGGCTGCCCGGGGCGGCCCGGACCCTCGGTCGATTCGTCGGCCAGATGCGGGCCATGACCTCGACCTTTCAAGACGAGGTGCGAGACGCCCTGCACGAGCCCCATGAGGCGTTCAGTTCCGCCCTCGGCGACTTGCACCCCGGCGAGGTGCGCCGCAGCGTGCGGCGGGCGGTGGTGGACACCCTCGCCCCGCCGGCACCGGGGAGCTCCGGAGCCGATCAGGCCACGCCCCGCGTCACCGACCGGGACCCTGGATCGGCGTCCGGGTCGGTGCCG
>JAKBAX010000491.1 GCA_021808785.1 Actinomycetes bacterium
TCTCGGCCGACACCGATTTCTGGGAATGATGGCCTGAACTGGCCCCACCTGGAGGCGTAGTGATGCTCTGAATTGGCCCCACCCCCGCAACCCCAGCCCTTACGTTCTGTGGTCGACCAAGACCCACAACGGAGGGAGAAGGAGATGACGAGGGTGGAGCAGTTCGAACGTATCCGCCGTGACCGGCGCCTGGAGGGACTTTCGATCCGGGCACTGGCAAAGAAGCACAAAGTTCACCGACGGGTGGTCCGCGAGTCATTTGCCTCGGCGGTCCCGCCACCGAGGAAGGAAGCACCTCGGACGGCGCCGGTGATGGGCCCCTACGAGGAGACCATCAGGGAGTGGCTGATCGCCGACAAGGACGTGCCGAAGAAGCAGCGCCACACCGCCCGCCGCATCTGGACCCGCCTGGTGGCAGAAGAAGGCGCCTCTGTGGCCGAGTCGACCGTGCGGCAGGCGGTCCGCCGCATCAGAGCGGAGATCGCCCAACCCGAGGGTGAGGTGATGGTGCCCCAGGTCCACCAACCCGGCCACGAGGCCGAGGTCGACTTCGGGGAGTTCTGGGCGTTGATCGCCGGGGTGATGGTGAAGCTCTGGATCTTCTCCCTCCGGCTGTCGGCCTCGGGTCGGGCGTGCCACCGGGCGTTCGCCACCCAGGCCCAGGAGGCGTTCTTCGAAGGCCACATCGACGCCTTCGACCGGATCGGTGGTGTCCCCGCCCGGGTCCGCTACGACAACTTGAAGCCGGCCGTCGCCCGGGTGCTGCTCGGCCGGGACCGGATCGAGTCCGACCGGTTCGTTCTGTTGCGCAGCCACTACGGCTTCGACTCGTTCTACTGCCGCCCCGGTGTGGACGGGGCCCACGAGAAAGGTGGTGTGGAAGGAGACATCGGATGGTTCCGGCGCAACCACCTGGTGCCGGTGCCAAGGGCCGCCAGCCTGGCCGAGTTGAACGAGATGCTGGCCACCTGGGACCACGACGATCTGGCCCGGGTGATCGAGGGGAAACGAGCCACCATCGGTGTCGAGTTCGCCGCAGAAGCACCGCTACTCGGGGCACTGCCCACCGAGCATTTCGATGCGGCCCGCCACGTCGTCGCCCGGGTGGACACCAAGTCCCGGGTCTGTGTGCGCCAGTGCCGGTACTCGGTGCCGGCCTCCCTCATCGGTCGGCGACTGCAGGTGGCGATCGGCGCCACCGAGATCACCGTTACGGCCGACGGGTTGGTGGTGGCCAGCCACGAGCGGCTGGTGGAACGGGGAGACGAGTCCCTCCAGCTCGACCACTACCTGGAGGTCCTGGTGAAGAAGCCCGGTGCCCTCTCGTCCTCGGTGCCCCTGGCCCAGGCCCGCGCCTCGGGCGTGTTCACTCCGGTGCACGACGCCTACTGGGACGAGGCCCGCCGTCAACTGGGCGACCGCAAGGGAACCGGCGCACTGGTCGAGGCGCTCCTGCTCGCCCGCAGCCTTCCCGCCGATGCGGTGATCACCGGCATGACGGCCGCACTGGCGCTTTGCACGGTGGCCCCCGAGGTGGTGGCGATCGAGGCCCGTCGGGCTGCCGGCGACCAGCTGGCACCCGTTGTCCCCATCGGCACGCCGCACTGCGACGAGCGGCCCCCGCCGACCCTGGCCGCCTATGACGGATTGCTCGGACGCAGCGAGGTGTCCCAATGAGCGGGCGCAGCGAAGACGGGGCCATGGCCACCATCGATGCGGCCTGCCGGGAGCTGAAGCTGCCCACGGTGCGGAGCGAGGCATCCACAATTGCTGATGGAGCGCTCCGGGCGGGGCTGACCCACCGGGCCTACCTGGCCGACGTGTTGGCCGCAGAGGTCGACGACCGCAGGGAGCGCCGCCGTCAGCGGCGGGTGGCCGACGCCAAGTTCCCACGCATCAAGCGTCTGGCCGAGTTCGACTGCTCCCGCTCGCCGGTGAACGAGGCGACGCTCGCCGCCCTGGCCGCCGGTTCGTTCATCGAGCACGGCGACCCGATCGTCTTGTTGGGCGACTCGGGCACGGGCAAGTCCCATCTGCTCATCGGCACCGGCATGGCCGCAGCCGAAGCCGGTGCCCGGGTCCGCTACACGACGGCCGCAGCACTGGTCAACGAACTGGTGGAAGCAGCCGACGACCGGACACTGTCGCGGGTCATCGCCCGCTATGGGCGGATCGACCTGCTCTGCCTGGACGAGCTGGGCTACCTGAGCCTCGACACCCGGGGAGCGGAGCTCTTGTTCCAGGTGCTCACCGAACGGGAGGAGCAGCGCTCGGTGGCCGTGGCCTCCAACGCCCCGTTCTCCGAATGGGGACGCACCTTCACCGATGCCCGGCTGGCCGGAGCAGTCGTCGACCGGCTGACCTTCCGCTCCCTCATCATCGAGACCGGGTCGGACTCGTATCGTCTCCACACCTCGACGGCTGCGGGCAAGCGCAATGCCGGCCGGAAGTCCGACGGTGTATCGTGATCCATACATCATGACTTCCAGCGGACGTGACCACTACCTCGAGCCCCACACCGGGCCCGACACTGCAGCGGTGCTCGATGAGGCACTGGCTTCACTCGGGACGCTACGCAACCCGCTCAGTTGGCTCGGTGACGGCGGAGCCGAGGTGCAACTACTAGCCAGCCTGATCAAGGAGATCGAACTCCGTCTCCCGCAGGCGGTCGCCCTCGCCCGGAACCAGGACTACTCCTGGGCCGAGATCGGAGACCTGCTCGGCACCACCCGGGCTTCAGCCTGGCAGCGGTTCGCCCACCAGGCCGAGAGCATCAACAAGCGAACGAGGAGGGAGCTGCTGGCCAACCGAGACTGAGAGGTCCCCCCGACTCCTCGCCGACGGCTCACTTGCCGGGACGGTCGAGGAGCACTACAAACACACATGGGGGTGGGGCCAATTCAGAGCATCGCGGTGGGGCCAAATGGGGCCATCATTCCCATGCTCCGATC
>JAKBAX010000492.1 GCA_021808785.1 Actinomycetes bacterium
CGATTCTGGGCCACGACGTGACCAAAGCGTTAAACCCGAGGGCGTCCTCAGCCGAGCCCGACGCCCCCAGATCGCGTAGAGGCGATAGGCGAGATCGCGTGCCGACTCGCCGACGCCACCCAGACGGCACACCAGGACTGAGGTACCCGACTCGCTGCCGTCATCCCACAGTGCTTTCACCAGCTGCTGGGTCACCTCCCACACCGGCGTACGCTCGTCGGTGGTCGGATCCCACTCCCCGGGGCAAGCTCTGCACGCCGCAGCACCCGCACGCGCCCCGCCCGAGCTACGAGGTCGGCCTCCTCCAGGCCCTTCACCGACACGTTGGTTGCACCGGCCAGGCCTTCAGCAGGGTTGTAGTCGAGCCGGCGGCCAGCCACCGTCGGGAGCAGCTGGTCGACGCCGCACTCGGCCAAATCCTGCTCGTCGCCGTCCACGGGCATCTCGACGGTGAGCGCCCACCGGTAGCTGGCGCGGATCGTCTCCTCGGGAGGCCGGACGCTACCGGCCGACAATGAGAAGGCGACCGTCTGCCACGGCTGGCCTCGCCGTATGCGCTTAGCCACCTGACAGCAGCGCTCAGCAACGCCAGCTGGGTAGACCACCTCGATGCCCCGGCCCCGCCCGAGCGAGCGCCGGTGTCCCCTCGGGACGAGCCACACCCGCCGCCAGTCCTCCAGCCGGCGAGGCGAGCAGGCCACCCTCTGGGCTCGAAGCTCCGCTACCTTGGCCTTCGTGGCACGCGCGGGCATAGCAGGACGCGACACAGCCCACGGTTACATCCCCAGTTGAAAAAGGTGGTGGGAGAGCAGAACCCCCCGCACCCTGGGCATGCGCTGTGTCCCGCCCCGGGGGTGATAGGCGCATCGGACGAGAAAGGAGGTGATGTAGATGGGAAACCAAGACGCGATCGGCCTGCGGCGACTGTTCTGGATCGCCACCTGCGCCATCAGCGCTGTCGGGCCGTGGAGTACGTACCCGTGAGTCGGTGGGCCCAAAGTTGTACGTCGCTACAGGAGAAGCGGCGAGTTGAGGTCGTTGGTGTGCATGGCATCGTCGATCAGCGAGAGGAAGCGGATCGATCCGTCGTCTACAAGACAGCTCGGCGAGCGCCCAGTCCCTCAGCTGTGACGGGTGGGTGATTATGTTCGGTGGTCTAACTCCTCCAACAAGCCCGCCGGGTGAAGTCACGACGAGCGCTTGTCCGACGTACTCGACCAAGGTCGGGTTGGCGTTCTGCCAGTCTCGGTGCACGCAGCCGTTGACGACTGCTGCCCTAATGGCGGGTGTAGGGCTCCGCATCCTCACCCTGCATCCCACGAGCGATATCGAAGAGCACATCAGAGCCGCCCAACGCTTCGACAAGGTGCTCCACGACGCCGGCGTGAAACTGAGCTCAGTTACGAGTTCGGTGTTGACCAAGTCCGGTCGGGAGATGCTCGACGCTCTCATCGTCAGCCGTCCGGGTCCGCATTGTGGGATCGCTACACCTGCCGGGAGGGCTGCCGCGTCGACATCCGCCTCCTCGACGGGCCGCCTCGTAGGCTTATCCAGGAGGAGTTCGCCAAGGTTGACCGACCGGAAGCCGTTACTGAAGAAGGGAAATCGTCATGTCGTGTTTTGTCATAGCAAGTGGCGCTATTGGAAATGCAATGGCTTCAACGACGAGGTTCCACAGTCGTTGCCGTCGCGATGCTGGCTAGCCCGAGAAGGACCAAACGCGGCCGGAGCCGCACGGCTGAGCCCCGAGTTGGCGCAGGGAGTGCATTTCAGATCGCCCGGTGTAGCCAGCGAGCGGGGAGGACGGCCAAAGAGACGAAGCGGCGGCGAGGCAGGCTCGAAGATCTTGCCGGTTGTCTGATCGGCTGAACCAGTTCGAGATGCCGACAACGCCGTGCGCTTCGTTTGCAATGAGTCCAGCGACGATTATGTCGTGGTCCTGCCGGAAGAGGAATGCCACCCGACGCTCGGAAAGCAGTGGGGGAGCAAAGACCCGATCGCCGTAGGGCGACTCCGGCGGCGTCTGGCCCCAGGCTGCTTCCCACTGTCGCAGCTGGTCGTCTGTCTTGGCGCGATCGACCACGACTCCGCCACACGCAGCCGGCTTTGGTGGAGGCAGGACGAACCATTCGGCGTCGAGTAGGACCGAGAAGCCCAACTCGTGGAGCGGGAGCCGGTTGAAGCTGTCTTTTACGAACCACCTCGACGGAGGAGCGGCGCTTAGCGCCGTCTTGATGGCAGCGGTCTGCTTATCAACGCTACCGGGCGTCAGGGTGATGAGGTTCGGGTACAGCGGAACGACATCGCCGTCGTGGATCCAATAGTCTCGGAAAAAGGTCCCTTCGATGCCGCGCGCCCGGCATACAGCGTCACACCAGGCGGCGTTGTTCGCAACCGCAAGTACGGCTCGCTCGTCCACGCACTGATATTTGCATTCTGACTCAAGGACCGTCCCGCGGGTCGGATCGACTCACGTCCTTCTTGCGGCTCCTGGCGGGCCTAGGCACTCGATTCCGCGGAATCGGGCTCGTACGATTCCGCGGAATCGCCCGGCGTGGGGTCGGGCTTGGGTAGGTACTGGTGAAGGATCTCGATGATCGTGGGCAGGTCGAGGCGCTGGCCTTCCCAGTTCGGCTGGAATGGAGCTACCCGGTCGAGGTACCCGGGTTGGGTCGTCCCTGGAGGAGGTAGGTGGGGGACAGCGGGGATGACCTGCCCGTCAGGACGAACGAAAGCTGGCCGGTGGTCGGGGTTGGTTGCGACCGTGTAACGGCCCTCGTGAAGTAAGTGGTGATGGCGCGAACACAGGCTCGGGAGGTTGGTCAGGTTGGTTGGCCCACCGTCGGCCCAGTGGATGATGTGGTGTGCGTCCGTGCGGGTCCGCTCGCACCCCGGGTACTGGCACTGACCGTCGCGACGCTGCAGGCGAGTTTTCGTA
>JAKBAX010000075.1 GCA_021808785.1 Actinomycetes bacterium
GTTCGGCGTGCTGCCGATCCGGCGCTGGGCCTCGAGGTCCGAGCCGCTGAGGACACCGGCGACGGTGGGCAGATCGTGGGTGGTCACCGCCCCCATGGCCATCTCGGGCCAGTCCTCGGTCGGCCCGTCCTCGAACCACCACACCCGGTACGACAGGATCCGCCGTTCGGCCAGATCCGTCCGGACCCGCTCCTCCACCGTCCCGAGGTCCTCCCCCACCACGTAGGCGCCGGCCCGATCTGCCTCGAGGGCCACGATGTCGAGCATGTCCTCGTGGGGGTACGAGACGTAGGTACCGGCGTCGACGTCGACCGCTTCGGGGATCCAGTACAGACGGAACAGGCCCATGACGTGGTCGATCCGCACCCCCGCCGCGTGGGTCATCCCCGAGCGCAGCGCCTCGATCCAGGGCGCGTACCCGCCGGCGCGCAGGCGCCACGGGTCGAACGGCGGGAAGCCCCAGTCCTGGCCCTGGGTGTTGAACTCGTCGGGCGGGGCGCCCACCCGAACCCCGGACGCAAAGCTGTCGGGCCAGATCCACGCGTCGGGCCCCGCCGGGTCGACACCGACAGCCAGGTCCGTCACCAGGCCCAGGGCCCGATCGGCGGCCGCCGCCTGCTCCTCCGCAACCCATTGCATCCAGGCGTGGAAGTCCCGCCGGGCCGGGTCGGCGGTCGGTCCCTCCGGCCAGGACCGCCAGTCGGGGCCGTGCCGCTCGGCCAACGCGCAATAGGTGGCGAACCGCTCCAGGGTCGCCCCCCTGGCGGCCCGGTAGGCGGCGAACCCGACGTCGCCCCGGGTCAGATCGAACAGCTCGGCCAGCGCCTCGACCTTCAGGGCCCACACCCGGTCCCGGTCGATGATGCGCTCCCCGTTGAGTCCCCGGCCCGACGCGGCCCGCTCCGCCAGGTCCCGGATCTGGCCCGCCCCCGGGGCCTTCTCCACCGCGATGTAGATGGGGTCGACGAAGCAGCGGCTGCCCGGGAAGTAGGGGCTGGGCTGGCGGGGCGGTCCGGGCGTGGCCGCGTGCAGCGGGTTGACGAGGGTGAAGCCGGCCCCCTGTCCCCGGGCCCATCCGTTGAGGCGGCGCAGGTCGTCGAGGTCGCCGATCCCCCAGCTGTGCCCCGAGCGGGTGGCGTAGAGCTGCGCCGCGAAGCCCCATTGGCGGCCGCCCGGCAGGGGGGCCCGGCCAGGGCTGACGATCAAGGGTCGGGCCGGGCCGTCACGGGGTTCGAGGCGGTGGTAGCCCGGCGGCAGGTCGGCTGGTAGCGGCCCGGCCGAGATCAGCTCGCCCCCGTCCTCGGTGACCACCCGGCCCGGGCCGAGGTCGGGTCGGGGCCGGTCCAGACGGACGGTGATGGCCACCGGCGGGGCCGGCCCCTCCGGGCCGGCTCCCATGCCTTCGAGGATCGCCGCCACCGTGGCGGGGGGCGCCTCCCGCCACTCACCGGCGTAGTCCCAGTAGCCGGAGGCCACCCCCCAGGCGCCCGGATCGGCCGGGCCGGTCACAACCCGCCCCTAGCCTGGTGGGCGTGTTCGATGCCGAGTGCACCACCGCGGCAGTGACCATCGGTGGGAGCCGGGTCCTTTTCGGGACCACTTCCTGGGCCGATAGGAGTCTCGTGCAAGCGGGCACGTTCTACCCCCGCAAGACCATGAAAGCACGTGATCGGCTGGCGTTCTACGCGTCGCGGTTCCCGCTCACCGAGGTGTCCACCTCCTACCGTTTCCCACCCACCCCTGAGCTGTCGGAGCAGTGGGTCGAGCGTTCCCCGGCCGGCTTCGTATTCGACATCCGGGTCTGGTCGCTGCTGACCGGTGCCCCCACCCTGCCCGACTCGCTCTGGCCCGACCTTCAGTCCGCGGTGCCGGCCCGCCACCAGGACTCCCGTCGCCTCTACGCCTCCCACCTCCCCGAGCCGGTGCTCGACGAATGCTGGGACCGCTTCCTCCACGGCATCGAGCCACTTCGCCGCCGCGGCCGGCTGGGGATGTTGATCCTGCAGTACCCGGGGTGGTTCGGTCCCCGCCCCGGAGCCTGGGCCGAGCTGGCTGCGGCGAGACGGCGGCTGCGGGGCTACCGGGCGGCGGTGGAGCTGCGCAGTCCCAAGTGGCTGGCCGACGACGCCGACGGGGCTCACGAGGCCCAACTCGAATGGCTGGAGGAGCACGACCTGGCCTACGTGTGTGTCGACGGTCCGGGCGCCGGCCCCCGGGCCGGCTGCGGCATGGTAGCGGCCACCTCGGACGTGGCCGTGGTCCGCTTCGTGGGCCGCCGCCAGGTGGGCGACGAGCCGTGGACCGCCCCGTACCGGTACAGCCGGGCCGAGCTGGCCGGCTGGGTCGACCGCATCCGCCAGCTGGCCGCCTCCTCCGCAGAGGTGCACGTCCTCATGGACAACTGCTGGGGTTCCGACGCGGTGGACAACGCCTGGGATCTGGCCCGGTTAGTCGCGGCCGGCCTGCACGACTGAGCCGTGATGGCCGACGATCCGCCAGGAGCCCCCGTGGCGGACGTACAGGTTGAGGGCGGCCACCGTCACCCCGCCTTGGTCGCCGAGCAGGTTCTCGTCGAGCGACACCCACGCCGCGTCGCCGACCACGGTCACCCGCTCCCTGGTCAAGACGAACTGCAGCTGGGCCCCGTTCTGGAACAGGGCGAAGAACGACGACGCGACCGGCCCCCAGCCCTCCAGCGTGGCCCATCCGGGGTGGGTGCACAGAGCCCGCTCCGAGCGCTCCCACAGATCGGACATGGCGTCCAGATCCCGGCTCTCGAAGGCCTCGTAGTACCGGCGGTTCACGGCCAGTACGGCCTCCTGTTGGTCCACCACCCGAAGGTATCTCCGCCTGCGGTCGTCTAGCGTCGCCCAATGGCGTCATCCGAGGTTCGAGTGACCGGTGCCGGCGGGGTGGAGCTGGTCGTGCACCACCTGGGTGGCGACGGACCACCCGTCCTGCTGGCCCACGCCACCGGGTTCCACGGGCGCTGCTGGGCCCCCTTGGCCCCGATCCTCGGCCGCACCTACACGGTGTGGGCCCTCGACCAGCGGGGCCACGGCGCCTCGGGCCGGCCGGCTGACGGGCGCTACGACGACTGGGGCCGGTTCGCCGCCGACATCCTGGCCGTCGTCGACGCCATCGGCGGGAACGGCTGGCGCGCCGCCGGGCATTCCCTCGGCGGGGGGGTGACCCTGCTGGCCGAGGCCCGCCGGCCGGGGACCTTCGATACCATCTGCTGCTACGAGCCGGTGGTCATGCCCCCGCCGGAGATCCTCGGTGCGCAGACCCCGGGCCGGGGCCCCAACCCGCTGGCCCAGCTGGCCCGCAAACGCCGCCCCTGCTTCGCGTCGCGCGCCGCGGCGCGGGAGAACTACCGCTCGAAACCGCCTTTCGCCGGCTTCGCCCCGGCCGTCCTCGACGCCTACGTCGAGTACGGGTTCGTGGACCAACCGGACGGATCGGTGGCCCTGGCCTGCGCCCGGGAGGACGAGGCCGCCGTCTTCGAGGGGGCGGCGATCAGCCCGACCTGGGCGGAACTGCCCTCCGTGCGGGTCCCCGTCGCCGTCCTGTCCGGCTCGGACCTGACCGACCCGGTGGCCCGGTTCGCCCCCCACATCGCCCGCCACCTGCCCCGGGGCGGCTTCCGGCGCCTCGACGGGCTCGACCACTTCGGACCCATGACCGCACCCGAGGCGGTGGCCGAGGTCATGGCCGTGGGTCTGGCCGGGGGTCCGCACCCGGAGCCGTCCACCATGGCCGTCACAGGCCCTGAGTAGCCTGGACGGCGATGGCATTGCCGTTGCCGAGTTCCCTGTCACCGTCCAAGGTGACATCGTTCAAGGACTGCGCGCTGGCGTTCCGGCTGTCGGTCATCGATCGCCTCCCCGAGCCGCCGTCACCGCACGCGGCCAAGGGGACCCTGGTGCACCGGGCTCTCGAACTGTTGATGTGGGAGGAGGACCCGGCCGGCCGCACCCTCGAGGCCGCCCGGGCCAAGTTGGAGCGGGCCGTACCGGAGATACTCGACGGCGATGAGTACCGGGGCCTGCCGTGGGCGCAGGGCGAGCGGGAGGCGTTCGTTGCCGACGCAGCCACTTTGCTCGAGCACTACTTCCAGCTCGAGGATCCCACCGCGGTGCACGTCATCGGGACCGAGCTGCGGATGTCGGTGCAGCTCGGCTCACTGCGCCTGTCGGGCATCATCGACCGGCTCGATCTGGGCGCCGACGGCGAGCTAGTGGTGACCGACTACAAGACCGGCCGGGCCCCGACCGCCAACTACGAGCAGTCCCGCCTGGGTGGGGTCCAGTTCTATGCCTTCCTGTGCGAGCAGGTCCTCGGCCGGCGCCCGGCCCGGGTGCAGTTGCTGCACCTGCGGGAGCCGCTCAGCATCTCCACCTCACCTTCGGATCAGTCCATCCGCGGCCTGCAGCAACAGACCCGGGCCATCTGGTCGGCCGTGGAGCAGGCCTGCGCCCGGGAGGACTTCCGCCCCAAGCCGGGTCGATTGTGCGATTACTGTGCCTACCACGACCTCTGCCCGGCCGTCGGGGGCGACCTGAGCCTCCTTCCCGGGCGGATCCCCATCGCCCCGGAGCAGACCGCGGTGGCGTCGTGACCGGCCGGTCCGGTCCGGCCGGGACGGCTTCCGCCCCCTTCTGAAACACCCCCTCCCCCGCCATGAACCGCCGCTTCAAGTACCCGACGGTCCCGATACCGGACTCCTTCGACCCCTTCGACGTCCAGGTCGACGAGTGGTTCGAGGCCCATCTGCGCCAAAGCCGGGGGGTCGATCTGTTGATGTACGGGGCCAGCGCGGTCGGTGACCACGGGATCGTGTGGCTGGGCCTGGCCGCCATCCAGGCCCGGCGCCGCCATCAGCGGGGCCAGCCCTGGGTCCGCCCCTTTCTGCGCGTCTCCATCGGCCTCGGAGTCGAGTCCATCGTGGTCAACGGGCCGGTGAAGCTCATGTTCCGCCGGACCCGGCCGCGCCACGACGGGCCCCGACCGATGCACCTGCGCCAGCCGAGGACCAGCAGCTTCCCGAGCGGGCACGCCACCGCGGCCTTCTTCGGGGCCGCGCTGTTGCGCCAGGACGATCCCATGTGGCCGCTCTACTACGCGCTGGCCGTGATCGTGGCTGCCAGTCGGGTACACGTGCGGATCCACCACGCGTCCGACGTCATAGGCGGGGTGGTCACCGGTATCGCCCTCGGCGAGCTGGTCCGTCGCCTGGTCCCGCTGGAGTCCCGGGCCGAACAGGATTCACCGGAGCCGACCGGGCCGGGCCCAAGTCGACCGGAATGAGTGCCCCGTCGGCCGGGTTGGCCTAGGCATGACCCGCAGCTTCGCCATCACCTGGGACTACCGTTGCCCCTTCGCCCGCATCGGCCACGAGCACGTGCTGCACGGCCTGGCCGCCGGGGCCGACTGGGACGTCACCTTCATGCCGTTCTCCTTGGACCAGGCCCACGTGCACGACGGCGCCACCGCCGTCTTCGACGAGCCGGAGCGCTACCCGGGGCTGACCGCCAACCTGGCCGGCATCGTCGGGCGCGACCGCCACCCCGATCGCTTCGGGGACCTGCACCAGGCTCTCTTCAGCGCCCGCCACGCCGACGCCCTCGATCTGCGGGACCGAGCCGTGGTGGCCAAGGTGCTCGACGGGGTGGGCGTGGACGGAGCCGCGGTACTCGACGAGGTGGACGCCGGTTGGCCGCTCGAGGTGTTGCGCAAGGAGCACACGGAGGCGGTGGAAAGATGGGGGGTGTGGGGTGTGCCGACATTCATCGTGGGCGACCGGGCGGTGTTCGTGCGGCTGATGAAGCGGCCCGAGGGGGACCCGGCCACCTCGGTGGCCGCCGTCGAACGAATCCTCGACACCATGACCGGCTGGCCCGAGCTCAACGAGTTCAAGCACACCTCCCTCGACCACTGAGCCGCGGTCGCCAAAATGGCGCGTGGGGAGAAGGCGGCGCCCCACGACAGCTTCTGGCGCCGAGGGCCGAAGCTTCGTGAGCGACGGCCTGGACATTCTCGGTCTGCAGGCCGGGGAGCCGGTGCGCTGGCGCTCGGCGGTGGGCACCCGGTGGCACTCCGGCCGGGTGGCCCGCCGGGAGAGGGACGGCAGCATCGGGGTCACCGACGTCCGGGGCGCCTCCCGCAGCCTCCCGGTGGACCGCCTGGAGGTGCGTTGTGCCGGTCCCCGGGGCGGCGCCGGGTGGGAGCCGCTTCGCGACCGGGCATCACGAACGGAGCAACTGAGGCTGCTCTAGGGGCCTAGGCCATGGAGGCTGCTCTAGGCCGTGACGGACCCGCCCGCGGCGGGCGCCAGATCCCGCACCGCCTGGCGCTGGTCGGTGCCGGCCGCCAGGAGCATCAGTGTGACGGTGGTCACCCCGGCATCCAGGTAGGCCTGGATCTGGGCCCGCACCGAGGGCGCCGGCCCGCTCAGGATCAGGTCGTCGACCACCTGCTCGGGGATGGCGGCCAGCGCCGCCTTGCGATCCCCCGCCTTCCACGCCTCCCACATGCCCTGCAGCTGCGGCCCCCGGCCCAGCCACTCGTGGAAGGCGGCGTAGACCGGTACGTTGAGATAGGCGGCCACCATGCGGCGGCCGACGGCCAGCACCGCCTCACGATCCTCGCTCGGCAACACGAACACCCGGGCCACGATCTCCTTGCCCGGCCCCACCTCGGCTGCCACCTGAGCCACGTCGGCCGCGCCCAGCCAGTTGATGATGGCGCCGTCGCCCTCTCGACCGGCCAGGTGCAGCATCCCGGGCCGGAGACCGGCCACCAGGATGGGTGGCACCACGGCGGGGGGCCGGGCCAGGCGGAAGCCATCGACCGCGAAGGTGTCGAAGGTCGCGGTCACCTTCTCCCCGGACAGCGCGGCCCGCAGGAAACGGACCATGTCACGCGTGCGCCGGTAGGGCTGCTCGAAGGGGATGCCGTTCCAGCGGGCCACGATCACGTCGGACGAGGTGCCCACCCCGAGGACGAAGCGGCCCGGTGCCGTCTCGGCCAGCGCGGCGCCGCTTTGGGCCAGCACCGCCGGTCCCCGGGTGAACGCCGGGATGATGGCCGTCCCGAGCCTCAGCCCCGGCGCCCACGCCGCGCTCAGGGCCAGTGGGGTGAAGCCGTCGGTCCCGTCGGCCTCGGCGGTCCACACGTCGGTGTATCCGAGCTGTGCCACTTCCTCGACCCAAGGCCGGTGCTCGGCCAGCGGCACGCCGTTGAAGGGGATGGTTATTCCGTAACCCATCGCCGGATGCTAACCAGCGGTGACCGGGTCAGGCGGCGTGCGGTTCGGACCGCTCGGCGGCGGCCCGCACGATCTCGGCGAGGACCCGGCGGGCCTCCGCCACCCCGCGCTTGCCGATCTCCCGGGTGTGCGCATCGAGGCGGAAGTCCGAATCATCTCGCTCGAGGAGCTGGAGCTGTTCGGCCATGTAGTCATTGTTCCGCGAGGGTGTGACAACTATGCAGGGCCGGAAGTCCCAGACCCGGCCCAATCCGGGTGCGCCAACCGCAGCGGTACCATCAGGGCATGCCCGACGTAGTGATCATCGACGCCGTCCGTACCCCGGTCGGCCGCCGCAACGGCGGCCTCTCCACCGTGCACCCATCGGAGCTGCTCGGGACCGCCCTGAAGGCGTTGGTCGCCCGCACGGGCGTGGACCCGGCCGAGGTCGGCCAGGTCCTGTCCGGGTGCGTGTCGCAGGTGGGGGAACAGTCGTTCAATATCGCCCGTACCTCCTGGCTGGCCGCCGGCCTGCCCCTCACCACCGCGGCCACCACCGTCGACACCCAGTGCGGCTCCAGCCAGCAGGCCGCCAACCTGGCCGCCAGCCTGGTGGCCTCCGGGACCGTGGACGTGGCCGTCGCCTGCGGGGTCGAGTCGATGACCCGCATCCCGATCGGCTCCAACTCGTCGAAGAAGCTCGGCCTCGGTGTACCCATCCCGAAGTCCTACTTCGCCCAGTACGAGTTCACCTCGCAGTTCGAGGGAGCCGAGCGCATCGCCGACCGCTGGGGCATCTCCCGCCCGGACGCCGACGGGTTCGCGCTGGCCTCCCAGCAGAAAGGCGCCCTGGCCTGGGCCGAGGGGCGCTTCGACACCCAGATCGTCCCGGTCGAGGCGCCGGTCCTCGACGGCGACGGCAAGCCGACCGGCCAGACCACGACCGTGGCCCGCGACGAGGGCCTGCGCGAGACCGACCTGGAAGCGCTGGCCAACCTGAAGGCGGTGGCCCGGGAGGGCGGGGTGCACACGGCCGGCTCGTCATCGCAGATCTCCGACGGGGCGGCGGCCGTGCTGATGATGACCGAGGAGAAGGCCCGCGCCCTCGACCTCACCCCCAAGGCCCGCATCACCCAGTCGTGCCTGGTCGGGGTGGATCCGGTCCTCATGCTGACCGGTCCCATCGACGCCACCCGGCTCCTTCTGGAGCGGGCCAAGCTCGGCATCGAGGACATCGACGTCTTCGAGATCAACGAGGCCTTCGCCTCGGTGGTCCTGGCCTGGCAGGCGGAGCTGCACCCGGACCCGGCCGCGGTCAACCCCAACGGCGGGGCCATCGCCCTCGGCCATCCCCTCGGCGGGACCGGTGTCATCCTCCTCACCAAGGCCCTCCACGAGCTCGAGCGCACCGGCGGCCGGCGGGCCCTGGTGAGCATGTGCTGCGGCGGAGGCCTGGGCACGGGCACGCTGATCGAGCGCTGATTGACCTCCCTCGCCGAAGCACTCGGCTACCCACCGGACAGCTGCCTGCTGATCGTCACCTGTGACGGTCTGGGGGTCTGTCATGCCGCCAACAGCGGCGTCTACAGCGCCCTCCGGGAGGGGATGGGCGGCGTCGGCGGCCTGATGGTGCCCGGACCGTGGGCCCGAGAGGCGGCCGCCCGCTACCGGGGCGAGGACGTGGGGGTGCAGCTGACTCTCAACTCCGAGCTGGACCTGCTCCGTTGGGGCCCGACCACCTACTGCCCCTCACTCCTCGACGGCGACGGCGGCTTCCCCCGCACCGTCGAGGACCTGTGGGACCACGCCGACACCGACGAGGTCCGGCGGGAATGCCGGGCCCAGATCGAGCGGGCCATCTACTGGGGTTTCGACGTGTCGCACCTGAGTTGCCACCTGGGGGCGCTCGAGTCGCGCCCGGAGTTCTTCGACGTGGCCCTGGAGATGGCCGTCGACTTCGGCCTGCCATTGCGGCTGCCCGACGTAGGAGACGAGACCCGCCTGGGATTTCCGTTCCGCAAACTGGCCGCCGAGGAGCACGTCATCTCCCCCGACCACCTGATCCGGGTCAGGGGCGGGCGTAGCACGGCCGGCGCGCTGGACCAGCTCCTGTCCGACCTCCGGCCGGGGGTGACCGAGGTGGTGCTGAGGCCGGCCGTCGACACCGCCGAACTGAGGGCTGTCCTGCCCGATTGGGCCGGCCGCGTCGCCGATCACGACCTGGCCATGACCTCGGACTCGCTGCGGGTGCTGACCGCCCGCCCGGGCGTCCATTTGATCCGGTACCGACAACTCCGGGATCTGCAACGGCGCTGAAGCTCCGGACAAAGAAAGGGCGGCCCGCCACCTCAGCCTCAGGTCCCGTCCCGGTTGGCGGTCGAAGGGCCACAGGGACCACGCCAGGATCCCCATCAACGGAGCCGTCGACGGGTCGGTGGACGCCCCCGAGCACAGTCCCCCCAGATACTGGAAGCACACCCAGTACAAGACGGTGACCGCCCCCGCCGCCAGGAGGACCGGGCGTCGGCCACGGCGGGACAAGACGCCGAGACCGATCCCCACCTGCACCGCCGCCACCAGCGCCGCCAACAACACCGGATCGGACGAGGCCATACCGGCGACCCACGACCCGCTTCCGAGCAGCCAGCCCGGCGAACCGGCCGACAGCTCCCCGACATTGGCGGCCCACACCTGGCCGGCCGGGTGGACGAAGGGGATCTCCAGCAACGCCTGGCCGGCCCACAGGAGGACCCATGCGACCAGCGCCGGCCGCTCCGCGACCGGCTGGCCGGACCGGCCGGGCGAGGGCCAGGCCAAAAGCCCGATCAGGGGGTAGAGCACCACGGCGCCGGGCGCGCCCGTCGGCGCCGAGGCAAAGCCGGTGGCCAGCATCCCGAATCCCTCGCCGACCCACCAGACCACCAGTGCCCACGGTAGCGATGCGACGATGGCCGCCCGCTCCCACCGCCCCACCAGCAGGGCCACTCCCAGCAGCGCCTGGAAGACCACGGCCGCGCCGTTGGCCACCGCCGCGTGAGGTGCCACGACCGAGACCGCCCACAGGATCGAATGCCGAACCACCTCCGGCTGGCCCATGGCCGAACCGGCCACATCGTGGCGCCACCAGGCCGAGGAGAAGAACGCCGGACGGGCCTGCAGTAGCGCGTCGATCAGCCACAAGGTGCCGAGCACGGCACGGACGCGACGGCGGGAGGGTGGGCGGAAGCGGAGGCGACACACAGCTGACCCTTTGTCCGGATCCAAGGTTTTCGGCGGATGTGTCATCCGGTCATCGGCGGCAGTACGTAGACGAGGTGCATGAAGTTCAAAAGCGCAGTCCTCGTGGTGATGGCGGCTCTCGGCCTGGTCCTGGCCGGCTGTGGCACTAGTGGCAGATCTAATGCCACTTCTCCGAAGACGGCCCCCGACACGATCGTCATCAAGAACTTCACCTTCGTGCCGGCCCGCCTGACCGTCGCGCCGGGCGCCACCGTCACGGTGCACAACGAGGACTCGGCCACCCACACGGTCACCGGCAAGCCTTTCGACACCGGCGACATCCGAGGTGGGACGACCACCACGTTCACCGCTCCCGGCCAGCCCGGCACCTACCCGTACATGTGCACCATCCACCAGTACATGACCGGGACCCTGGTCGTCAGCTGACCGGCCGCCGCCCTCTTCCCCAATCCCCAACCGACAGCAGATCAGAAGGAGTACACCCATGCCCTTGGACGACCGGGCTCTCGGCGAACTGGTCGAGAAGTCCCAAGATCTCCACGTCGACGCCATGCGCTCGACGCAGGAATCGCTCGACGAACTGGTCGCCCTCGGCCACGAGCGGAGGTCCCGGGGGGAGGTGGATCCGGCCGATTCGGCCCGGGCCGGCGAAGCGGCCGACGAGGGGATCAACAAGGGCTTGGTCGGGGCCGGCGTGCTGGCCGCCACCGCGTTCGGAACGGCTCTGATGGCCGTCGCCGCCTCCCCCGCCTTCGCGGCCGGCTCCATGGACGTCCAGATGCTGCAGACGGCGGCGTCGATCGAGAACCTGGCGGTGAGCACCTACCAGACCGCCCTGACCCTCCCTTACATCGGCGGCTCGTCGGCCAATCCGGTGGTGAAGGCGTTCGCCCAGACCACGATGGCCCAGCACCAGCAGCACGACAGCGCCTTCAACGCCGCGGCCAAGGCCCTCGGGGGGCAGGCCCAGTCCCAGCCCGACCCGAAATACCTCCCCGTCGTCAACCAGGCGGTGGCCCAGATCAGCAAGGACGACCCGACCACGGGCGCCCTGGCCGTGGTGACCCTGGCCCAGACGCTCGAGAACGTGGCGGCCGAGACCTACGTGGCGTTCTGCTCGAAGTTCAGCGACTCGAACGCCAAGAAGGTGACGGCGTCGATCATGGGCGTGGAAGCCCAGCACGTCGCCGTGCTGAGCGCGGTCAGCGCGCTGCTGAAAGCCGGGGCACCGCAGCTCATCACGCTCAGCCCCACCAACGTGGGCAATCTGCCCGCCGCCGCCGGTTCGGTGGGCTTCCCCAACTCGTTCTACCCGACCAGCATGGCCAGCCCGGCCAGCGAAGGAGCCGTTTCCTGATGACCCGAGCCGACGATCACCTCTCCGACGGCGAACTGCTCGCCATGACCCGGGATCTGGACCAGATGCACCGCGACCACGGGCGGCCCGCCCTCCGGTCGGCCGTGTCGGAGTGGATCTCGTCATTCCGCGAGGGCGCCACCAGCGCCGGGGACGGGACTCCACGGGCCGGGCGCTCGAGCAGCCGCCGCACCTTTCTGCTCGGAACCGCCGGGGTGGGGGCCAGCGGGCTGGTGCTGGCCGCCTGCGGTTCGTCGGGCCGCAGTTCGGCCCCGACGACCCTGGCTCCCGCCGGCGCCGGTACCGGGTCGGGGTCGGGGTCGGGGTCGGGTGGGGCACTGAGCGGTGACCTGGCGGTGGCCGCCACTGCGGCCAGCCTGGAGAACCTCGGCGTCTACGCCTACAGCGCCGCCATCGCGGCGGCCACCGCCGGCCAGCTCGGCCATGTGCCACCCGCCGTGGTGACCTTCGCCCAGACGGCGATGGCCCAGCACAAGGACCACGCCCAGGCCTGGAACGCCGCCCTGACGGCAGCCGGGAAACCGGCCGTCACCGCCAACGACCCCAAGCTGACGCCGACGGTCCAAGCCGCCTTCGCCAAGGTGACCGACGCCTCGCAACTGGCATCGCTCGCGCTGCTGATCGAGAACATCGCCGCCCAGACCTACCAGAGCGCCATCCCTGCCCTGCAGGCCTCGTCGTCGGTCGCGGTGGCCGCCACCATCCACCCGGTGGAGATGCAGCACGCCGCCATCTTGTACTACGTGCTCGGCGAGTACCCGGGGATCCAGGGCACCCAGTCCAACATGTACGCGTCGGGAACCCCGCTGGCGTTCAACCCGGTGACGCTGGCCCGGCCGGCCTCGGACTACACGGGCAGCTGAGCGCCCGGCCCCGGTCCATGGACCGGGCCTCCCTCCGGTTCAGCCCGCGGCCGGGTCGACGAGCCGGGTGGCCACCCGTTCGAGGGCGGCCACCCGGCTCGCTTTCACCAACACCGCGGTGCCGGCCCGGACCGGGCCGACGCGAGCTACCGCCTCGTCGGGTCCGTCGACCGGCTCCACCCCGTAGTCGGCCGTAGCCACCGCGACCAGCTCCACGCCGAGGCGGGCGGCCAGGTCGGCGATGGCCCGGTGCTCGGCGACCGACTGGTCACCCAGCTCGGCCATGACCCCGAGCACGGCCACCCTCCTCTGCGCCGGCAGGGCGGTCAGGGCCCGGAGGGCCGCGGCCACCGACGCCGGGTTGGCGTTGTAGGCGTCGTTGATGACCGCGCCCCCGTCCGCGCTGCGCAACACCTCCATGCGCAGCGGCGACAGCTCGGCGGTGGCCACCGCGGCGGCCGCCGCGTCCAGCTCCACCCCGGCCAGGCAGGCCACCACCAGGGCGGCCAGGGAATTGCCGACCTGGTGGGCTCCCCGGGCCTCTAGCTGCACATCGGCCGATCCCCACGGCGACGCCAGTCGGTAACGGGGCCGGAGGTCGGCGTCGAGGGTGACGTTGTCGGCCACCACGTCGGCGACCGCCAAGGTGGTGCCCGGGCCGCCGGTGCCGGCCCGGACCGAGTACAAGATGGTCGTGGCCGCGCTCCGTCGGCCCATGGCCCTGGTCCGCTGATCATCCCCGTTGAGCACCGCGTGCCCCGTGGCGGGCAGGGCTTCGACCAGCTCGCCCTTGGCCCGGGCCACGCCGTCGAGGTCGCCGAACATCTCGGTGTGGGCGGCCGCCACCGACGTGACCACGCCGATGGTCGGCTCGGCCACCCGGCAGAGCAGGGCGATGTGGCCGGGACCCCGGGCCCCCATCTCCAGGACCACCGCCTCGGCATCGGCGGGCGCGTTGGTGAGCGTGAGGGGCAGTCCCAACTCGTTGTTGAACGACATCGGGCTGGCGACGGTGCGCCGACCGGCAGCCAGGGCGGCGGCGGCCATGTCCTTGGTCGAGGTCTTGCCCACCGACCCGGTGATAGCGGCTACCGGGCCGGCCAGTCGCCGGCGTGCCGCCCGGCCCAGGTCCAGCAGGGCGGTCGCGGTATCGGGCACGACCAGCTCGGGGAGTCCCGATCCGGTCTCGCGCTCGACCAGCAGGGCCCCGGCTCCGGCCCGGGCCGCGGCCCCGGCGAAGTGGTGTCCGTCCCGCTCGGCCCGCACGGCGACGAACAGGTCGCCGCGGCCGATGGTGCGGGAATCGATCGAGACGCCCGACAGCGTCCCGCCGGCACTCGTGGGCGCGGCCTCCGGGCCGGCCGGGCGGGCCCCGGTCGCCTGTACCACTTCGCCGATCGTCCACTGCATGGCCGTCGATCATGGCACGGGCCGGACCGGGCGCCGCGACCGGCCGAACCCGCCGGGCGGGGGCCGGTAGCGTGGCTCGCGATGGTGGACATTCCTGCGGAGCCCCCGCGGCCGGTTCGACTGATCCTCCTGTACGGCGGGCGATCGGCCGAGCACGACGTGTCCTGCATCTCGGCCCGCCACGTGGCCGCCGCAGTGGACCGGGCCCGCTACGACCTGCGGACCGTCGGCATCACCACCCGCGGCGAGTGGGCCGACACCACACCGGTGGCCCTCGAAGCGGCCCGGCGGGGGGAAGAGCGGGCCCTGCCCTCACCCGACCGGGTACTGCGGGACCATCCCGAGACGGCCTCCGACCCGGTGACGGCCACCTCGTCCGCCCCCCCAACCGCGGGCGCCGCCGTGGTCCTGCCCCTGCTGCATGGCCCGATGGGCGAGGACGGCACCGTCCAGGGCCTGCTCGAGCTGACCGGGGTCCCCTACTGCGGACCCGGTGTCGCCGGGTCGGCGACGGCCATGGACAAGGGGTTGGCCAAGGCCCTGCTCGCCTCCGCCGGGCTCCCCCAGGCCCGCTACCTGTACCGCCCGGAGACCTGTTTCGACTCCGGGCTGACCGCCTCGGTGGAGCGGGAGCTGGGCTGGCCCGTCTTCGTCAAGCCGGCCAACATGGGCTCGTCCATCGGCATAACGAGGGTCAAGGATCCAGGCGGACTGCGAGCCGCCCTCGAGACGGCGACCCGCTACGACGCCGCGGTGGTGATCGAGGAGGCCGTCCCCGAGGCCCGGGAGCTCGAGATGGGGGTGCTCGGCTGGCCCGGGCTGCGGACCTCGGTGCCGGGAGAGATCAAACCCAGCCGGGACTTCTACGACTTCGAGGACAAGTACCTGGAGGGCACGGCCGGGCTCGAGATCCCGGCCCGTCTCGCGCCGGGGGTGGCCGAGGAGATGAGCCGGCTGGCACTGGCCGCATGTGAGGCCCTGCGGGTGGATTCGATGGCCCGCGTCGACTTCTTCCTCTCGGCCGAGCGGGGGCTGCTCGTCAACGAGGTCAACACCATCCCGGGGTTCACCCCGATATCGATGTTCCCGCGGATGTGGGCCGCCTCGGGTGTGTCCTACACCCAGCTGATCGACACGCTGGTGGAGCAGGCGTTGGCCCGGGCGGCGCGCCGGGCCCGCTTCGAGACCCGACGCTGACGAGGCGCCGCCGGTCAGGTGGACCAGGTGGTCAGATCGCGGTGATGCCCTCACGGGAGAGAAGCGCGGCCTTGTTGGCCAGCCCTCCCCCGAAGCCGGTGAGCGATCCGTTGGCACCCACGACCCGGTGGCAGGGCACGACTATGCCGACCGGGTTGGCGCCCACCGCGGCGCCCACGGCGCGGGCCTGGCCGGGCCGACCGATAGCGGCCGCCACCGCACCGTAGGTCGTGGTCCGACCGTAGGGGATGTCCCTCAGCGCGGCCCACACGGCCCGCTGGAAGGCCGACCCGGCGTCCAGGTTGACCGCCAGGTCGAACGTCTCGGCCCGGCCGGCCGCATATTCACGTAGTTGGCCGGCCGCGGCGGCGACGACCGGGTCGTCGGGTCGGCGTTCGGCCCGCCCCAGCCAGTCATCATGGTCCGATGCCGGCCCGAACCGCACCCCCGTGAGGGCGCAGCCGTCACTCGCCACGGTGAGAGGCATCTGGCAGCCAGGGAGCTCCAGGACGATCTCGTCCCAGTACCGGGCCTCGGTGCGGGTGGTGGGCATGGGGGGTTCCTTCCTTCGCTTCGGGGGTCAGTTGATCGGGCCCGGGCGGCACCGGTAGCGCCCACAGATGGGCCACCGCGTAGCTGCGCCAGGGCTTCCACGCCTGCGATTCGGTGGGCGATCGGGCCACCCGTGGGCGGGCCGGGCCCCGATCCGGGGGCCGCCCGGCGGCGAGGGCTCGGGCCAGCACCAAGTCGCCGGGCAGGAAGACGTCCGGATCGCCGAGGGCGCGCATGCGGATGTAGGCCGCGGTCCACGGCCCGATCCCGGGCAGTTCGAGCAGGCGGCGCTCCGTCTCGTCGCGATCGGCGCCGGGGTC
>JAKBAX010000493.1 GCA_021808785.1 Actinomycetes bacterium
AACGCGCTGGTCACGCGCGAGTTTTGAAACTTTCCTACACCGAGCCGCTCACGGGAGGTGAACACTTACTCCATTTCGCCATGCGTGGAGCAGTCGGCTCCGCGTTGCACAACCTATACGCAGATGGGGTGAAGTGATGGCATCTCACGGCGCATCCCGATCAAGCAAGCCGCAGGTCAAGACCCATCTCGGCGAGATGCTCGTGTGCATCGGGTGATATCCGTGCGAATTGCTCGTTCAGGTGTTGGGAGTCAGGATGGCCCGGTTGGCGTGGCGTAGACCGAAGTGCGGATCGGCGCAATGTAGCGCTCCCACTCGGAGGTCGACAGACCGAGATATTGGAATGTGACCACGGCGCGTGCAGGACTGGACAGGTCGAGCCTTAGATTGCAGTAGCCGGCCTCGATGAGCCCGTTATCAATTGGTTCGTCACGGCTTCGATCTACGGGACGAAGTGGGCAACCGCGTCGGTGCTGAGCGTCGGGTTTAACACCGGCGGAGCGGGTTCCATTCGGGTGCGTCGATCTCCGAGAAGGACATCCTGCTGGCCGCCGGATTGTCGGGAAGGGTCACGCCACCGCAGCCCCCAGGCGATCATCTCCGGGCCGTTGTCCATCCGCAGATGCTCGGAGGCGCTGCGCACGGCGACGAGAGCCTCGATGGTCTCGACGAGCTGATCGGCGGTGCAAGAGCGGCCGACGCGGACGGCCAGGGCTTCGCGGGTGAACTCGCGTCGACGATTGTGGCCAGCTTGATCCGACGGCGGTCGGCCGTCTCGTCAAACTGGAAGTCCACATCCCACACCTGACTCGACCGGCACGCCCGGAGCCGACCGGTGAGGGTCGGTCCCAACCGGCGCGGTTTGCGGCACAACTGCGGCCGTCTCAGGCCATAGCCGCTGGATGCGCTTGCGGTTGACCGTCCAGCCCTCCGGCGCACGATCCAATACGCCGTCTTCCAGCCCCAGCGGGGATGCTCCCTTGCTATCTGGCGAAGCCGGGTCCGCAACGTCACCTCGAGATCAGGCACTCGCCGACGGGAACGGCGCTGCGTGGATCGGTGCTGGGCCACCACCCGGCAGGCCCGGCGCTCAGAGACCCCAAGCGATCGACCAGGACCGCCACCGCGATCCGTCGACGCTCCGGGGTCACCCTGTTCCCTCGGCCAGCTCCCTTCAACATCGCGTTGTCCAAGGCTCGGTCGGCCACGATCCGCTTCAGCCGCTACCTCACACCGGCCACCTCGTCCGCCAGGGCGGTGGCCCGACCCCGGTCGCTGTCCACGACGGCTATCCGGGCTCCGGCCCGGGCGAGCAATAGAGCGAGCAGGCCCTGCTCCCATCGCCGCCACCGACCACCATGGCCGGCTCGTCCTCCAGCCGGAAGAGATCCTTCACGGTCGGATGATCGGTTGGGACCGAAGGAATTCGATCAGGTGCCGGGCGATGGCCTGGGGCTGCTCCGGAAGCATGGCGTGACCGCAGTCGGCGACCTCCACGTAGGTGGCGCGCCGGCCTAGCGCGGTCGCAGCGTCCTTCCCCACGCCGACGGGGGCCATGACGTCCTGGAGCGGCTGAACGATCAGGATCGGTACGTCACCGCCCCGCCACCATTCGTCTGGATCGGCGGTGCCGATGGCACCCGCTCCGGCGCTCGGCCACCATCCGTCGAGCCATGGACTCGGATCGTTGCCGGGGGCGAAAAACGCGGTCCGGATGGCCTCGAGACGGTCCTCGCGTGGAAGCGAGGGATCGTGGCACTGGGCGAAGGCGGCGAGCACCTCTCCGGCAACGGGGTACGTCGTCAACGAGTGACCCCCACAGGGCATGACCGCAACGGATGCCACCACCTCGGGGCGGTAGCTCGCCGTCGCCCGGGCCACCACGTTGCCGAGAGCGTGGCCCACGATGTGGGCCCGTCCGCCGGCGACCTCTCCTACTATCCAGGCGATGTCGTCGGCGTGATCACGCAGAGTCATCCCTTCGGGTGGGGGAGTGCTCCCTGCGGCGCCCCGTAGGTTGACTGCGATCGAGCGGTAACCAGCGGCCGACAGGGTGTCCTGAAGAAGGTGGAAGTCGGCGGCGCCCCGCTGCGCCGACGGAATCAGCACCACCGGCGGGCCTTCTCCCGACTCCAGTACTTCGAGGGTTAGTCCCCTCGACGGGTGCTGGAGCAACGTGGTCACCGGGTCGCGTGGTCGAAGCGTACGACATCCATGACCGCATCATAATGTGAGGCGACCAGGCCCGATCCGGCGCTGGAGATGGTGAGAGCGGGGGAGGGACGGCGTTATCGATGACAGATGGGGCCTACGGACCGGTCGTTCGAAACCCTCGGCCGTGACTGATCACTTCCGCGAGGATCGTCGCGCCGCTTGCAGATAGGAACTTGCAGGGCTGGCGTTGGGAGTCAGTTCCTGGATGTCGGATAGACCTCGAGGGCCCCCCAAGGGGTACGTTGCGTTCGATATGGATGACGGCGTTCAAGCTGTTTGGAGCGGGCCTGGCATATCTCCCGTCGCTGTGGCGGCCGTATTCCGCCTCTTCGGATACGAAGCACTCCTGAACCACGCAGGGCTTACTGCAATCCGGATGGCCTGTTGCTGGGATGAATGGGCGCCGGTCTCTCAGCCTGAAATGTGCGGTCGGGCCCGTGGGGCAATAAAGTGAGCGGTTAGGGCGGGTGGGGCAGGATCGAGTAGTTCCAGTCGGGATGCCATTCATGTTTGCGGATTGGGATCGCGGCCAGCTCGGCGTCGGTGACTTTGACGCCGATGGGATAGGAGCCGGTGTCGAGGTCGGCTTCGATCCGAAGGCCGGACTTGGTGGTCGTCGCAGCGATGAGCTCGACGACGGCCCGGTAGGTGACCAGCGGCTTGCCGCGCCAGTTCATGGTGATGAAGCTGAACATGCGGTGCTCGATCT
>JAKBAX010000494.1 GCA_021808785.1 Actinomycetes bacterium
ATCTATGTTGCGGCTGTGGATTTGAGTCACGTCGGGATTGGAGAGCATCGTGGCGATCACCCTTTCGGGGTCCTGACCGTCGTGGGTTCTCGATGCCTCATGAATCCACCCCCGCATGTCGTAGGCCCGCAACACTTGCGGCCTTCCTCGCCAGTCCCGCGGGTAGTCCTGCGTGCTGTTCGGCCCCGGGCATGATTCGGCATGGGCGAACACGGCACCGATTTCCCGGTAGGGGCTCGTTGGCAGTGGTGGCTCGTAGCCGAACAGGATCGCCTCCTCGCCAGGGCTGGCGTCGCGCAAGCAGCACCGCAGCGGTTCCCCACCGTCAGCTACCAGGTGTGCGACCGGAGTGCCGGAGACAGCGTCGACACCGCGGGCTCGTACTTGGTCGAGCACGTCGGCTGGTATCGGGTGGATCTGGAACGCCACGATTGCTGTTGTCATTGGTCGTTGCTCCAATCTGGTGGGTTGGGACATTTGGACCGGACTGCTCATGGTGTCCGGACCTTCTTGCGCCGGCGGTGGAGGCGGTCTTGGGAGATGGCTGCACCGGCGAGGATGAGCACGCCGCCGACGGGCTCGTACCAGGTGACTGACTCACCGAGGAAGGCGGCGCCGACGATGACGGCGAAGAGCGGGATCAGGTAAGTGACGCTGCTCGCGATGGTGGCCGGGGCGTGCTTGACGACGTGGAAGTTCAAGATGTAGGCGATGCCCGAACCCACGACGCCGAGAGCGGCCAGGGCGAGAATCGACGAGCCGGGAATGTGGTGGTGGATATGGCCGGCGACGAGGGCGAAGGGCAGGAGTTGGATGGCGCCGAAGACGACTTGGCCGGTGGCGAGCGCGACGGGTGGGTCGGCCAGGCCGGTGAGGTGGCGACGGGAGTAGGGGAAGGCGATGCCGTAGCAGGCGACTGCGCCCAGGCAGGCGCCGATCCCGAGCAGCTGGCCCTGGCCGAGGCCGTGCCAGATGCCGACCACGACGAGCACGCCGGTGAAGCCGACCCCGAGCCCGGCGATGATCTTGGGGTTGGGTCGTTGCTGACGAAAGATGGTGAGTGCGGCGAGCATCGTGGCGAGGGGGGTGAGGGCGTTGATGATCCCGGCGAGCACGGCGGAGATGTGGGTCTCTCCGTAGGCGAACAGGGTGAAAGGGGCGCTGTTGAGGAACAAGGCGAGCACGAACAGATGTCCCCAGGTTGCCGTTCGCCGAGGCAGCCGGGTGCGGGTGAGGGCCGCGACGACGAGGAGGGCGACGGCTCCGGCAGCCAGTCGGGCGAAGGCCACGTCGACCGGGGACACTGCTCGCAGCCCGAGCTTGATCCACCAAAACGAGCAGCCCCAGATGGCCCCCAGGATGACGAACGACGCCGGCCAGGGAAAGCTCCTGGAGTCGCTGGCGGGTCGCTCCGTGGCGACAACCGGTTCGACACTCACGGGATGCGGCTGGCGGCTTCGACGCCCAGGAGCGCCTGCTTGGTGGCGATCCCCCACCGGTAGCCGCCCAGCGACCCGTCTTGGCGCACGACCCGGTGACAGGGAACCACTAGCGCGGCGGGGTTGGCGGCGCACGCCCCTGCGACCGCTCGCACCGCCCTAGGCGCGCCGATGCCGGCTGCGACCTCGGCGTAGGAGCGGGTCTGGCCGGCCGGGATGGCCCGAAGCGCCTCCCACACGCGAACCTGGAACGCGGTCCCTTGGAGATCCACGGGGAGCACGGTCGCGTCGTCGTCGCCTCGCACCGCGCCAGCGAGGACCGCGGCGAGATCACCGAGTCCGTCGTCGTCACGCTCGACGAGCGCTTCAGGGAACTCGGCGGCGATCTCTGCCACGAGCGCCGCCTCGTCAGGACCCACCCGCACCGCGCACACCCCCCGGGCGGTGCTGGCCGCCGCGACCACACCGATCGGGGTGACCATCGCCGTGTAGCCGATCCGTACGCCTGCGCCGCCCGATCGGTAACGGGCAGGCGTCATCCCCAGCCTGGTTGCCCCGTGCTCGTAGAAGGCCCGGCTCGACCCGTACCCCGCCTCGAAGGCGGCGTCGGTCACCGGCATCCCCGCCCGCAGCGCCGCTCGGACCCGTTCCGCCTGCTGCGCCCGCAGGTAGCTGCCGACCGGCACCCCCACCACCTCGGAGAACCGTCGCCTCAAGTGACGCTCGCTCCACCCCAACCCCGCCGCCATCGCGGCCAGGTCCCGGTCCGGATCGGGGTGCTCCAACCACCGGCACACCGCGATGACCGCCGCCACCGCCGGATCACTGACCCGGTCACGCTCCGGGCAGCACCGCCGACAGGCGCGGTAGCCCGCGCCCATCGCCTCCGCTGGCGTGGCGAAGAACTCGACGTTGCGGCGCAACGGCCGGCGAGCACCACACCCCGGCCGGCAGTACACCCCGGTGGATCGCACCGCATAGACGAACACCCCGGTCAGCCGCTCGTCGCGAGCCTCCACCGCCCGCCATCTCGCCTGCGCCAGATCGTCCACCCCACCAAACCTACGGACACGACGCGCCTGCCGCCTCCCGTTCCCGGACACAGAACTTCAGCCAGTTCCGCGCGTCGAACCCGTCGGGGATCCCCAAAGGCCATCCGCCGGGCGCCCGCCTGCATCATCCGGCTCGCGGTCCCCGGGCCCGACCAAATGCCCGACGACGTCGGTCCCGAGCTCGACCGGCTGCTCGCCACCTTGGAGCCCGCACCCGCCTGCCTGCTCGGGCCCCGCTTCGACTTCCTCGCCTGGAACGACCCCTTCGACCGGCTCTGGAAGCCGGGCTCACTCCCCGAGCGGCGGCGAAACCTCATGTGGCTCTCCTTCGCCGAGGGCACCACCGCACGCAGAACCGTCGGCTGGCAAGAGCGCGCCCGCCACCTTCTCGGCCAGTTCCGCGCTGCTGCCGCCG
>JAKBAX010000495.1 GCA_021808785.1 Actinomycetes bacterium
CATCAACCCTTGACCAGCCCGCGCGAGCGCAACAGGTCGATGATGGCGGCTGCCACCTCGTCTGCGCTGCCCTCAAGCATCTCTGCGTGGCCGGACCGCTCGGGGGGGAAGAGTCTTCTCACTTTCAGCCCTGCGTGCCATGTAGCGTCGCCAGCCGACGCCGCGACGTCTTCTACCCCGCCGGACTGCATCGCCTGGCGGACCCGTGAGATAGGCGCATAGCGCGGCGTCTGGCGGGCGGTCTGCATGCCGATCACCGCCGGCAGGCTCAGGCTTTCCTCGACGTTGACGCCGCCCCCAAGTTCCTGGCTGATCATCGCGGCGCCGTCTTTGACCTCTACGTCGACAACCACCGACGCATGGGGCAGGCCGAGCCTGGCGGCGAGCGTCGGTACCAGCTGGCCGTCGAGGTCGTCAGCGGCCTGCACGCCTGTCATCACAAGATCGAAACTCTCGCCGGCAAGCCAGTCGGCGAGGATCGCCGCCCGGGCGGCGGTCGGTATCCACCCTGTGGGCACGCCGGTGAGCTTGACCGCCCGGTCTGCGCCGCGAGCGATCGCAGTGTAGAGGCTCCCGTCGATATCCGGCTCGTCCAGGCCTACGACGACCACCTCGCCTCCGACCGCCTCTTTGACGAGCAGTGCCTGCTCGAGCGCCTGCTCGTCCCATTCGTTGGGGACGAATTTGACGAAGTCCCGGTCGATGTCGACGCCGCTCGCGTCCACCTCGAGCTCTTCGACCAGGTCAGGGAGCTGTTTGACAGGAACGATGATGCGCACGGTCAAAAATCCACTTTCTGTGATATCTCTCTCAAGGACAGCTCCGTCCGGATCTGCTCGAGGTCGGACGTTTCGGGCTGAAACGGGAAGTCACGGAACGGCTCGCTCGGGCGGTAGGAGCCGTAAGGACGGGTACAGCCGGGCTGGCCGTCGCCTCCCGGGCAGCCGTTGGTCATGAACGCCGTCCCGCTTCGAAGGGCGTCTCGGACCGGCTCCGCCGGACCGCCGAGGTGCTCGAGGCGACCGACGCTGTCGACGGAGATCTCGTCCCAACCGAAACCCGCAGTCTCGACCAGGTGCTTGATGAGCTGCACCCTGCGCCACCTTGTAAGTGAGGACTTGGGCTGGCCGCCTAATCGGGAGTCGGGCTCGGGATTGAAGCAGAATAGGTAGGAGAACACCTGCATCTCCCGCAACCTGACGAACAGCTCCACCAGGTCGCGGTCGGTCTCGCCGAGGCCGACCAGAACATGGCAGTTGACTTTCCACGGACCGAAGATCTCGCGGGCGTCGCGCACCACCGACCAGTACTTCTCCCAGCTCAACCCCGCGCCCCCGGCGGGGACGTCGCTGCGATGCGACCGGAACAGGTCCTCGGTCGCTGCGTCGAGCCCGATACCGATCATGTCGACGCGCGCCTGATGAAGCTCCTCGAGCCGACTGCGGTTGAGCGTCGGAGGAGCGACGAGCACAGACAGCGGCGCTCGGACCGCCGACGTCACCCGTCGGGAGATGTCTAGGGTGTCGCGAAAGGCGAAGGGATGGGTAACCATCGATATGCAAAGCCGGGTGAGGATGTCCTCGTGTCGGACCATGCGCTCGACCAATGCGTCGGTCGCCACCAACGGCCACTCGACGCGTATGAACGACTTGTCCTCGTAGGCCCCGGGGCGGGTGCGGGCGAGACCGCAGTACGAGCAGTCCGATCGGCACCCATCCTCGTAGTTGAGCAACAGGTTGATTCCCCCGAAGTCGAACTGCCGGCTGAAGCGGCCCGGGCGGAACCGCAACGCGATAGCGCTCGCCCCCGACACCCGAACCCATTCGGGGCTATCGTTGGATGCGCCCGCCACCGCGAGCCTGCGGGGCCGTGCCCCCGAAGAGGTCACCTGTATCGGTACAGCTGTCATGTCGGGGTTTCGACCTCCGGGAAGTAGCACGATCCGCTCCGCCTCGGCGCCGCCTGCGTGACCGTGGCGCCCGCTTCGAGCACCGCTTCGACCAGAGCATCTACGGGGGCGAAGTCCTCGTCGGCACCGACGCAGCTTTCGATGGCCGTAGCTATCGTCGCGGCGTCGAAGCGTTTCCAGCGCAGTGATTCTTCGAGGGCCACCAGCCGCTGTGGGGCCACATTGAAATCGCCGGTGAGCAGCAGGCTTTTGATGGTGTCTCCGCTTCGTGCCACAAAGACCCGCATCACGCCGGCCTTGAGGCGAACCACGGCGCTTGCCATGGCCTCATCGCGGGGGCTCTGTTCGTTCCACCACGCTGGCGAGCCATAGCGGTCGCGCACGAGGCGCGTCGAGGTAGCCTGCTCCTCGACGGTCAGGACTCCGGGCTCGAGCACGGCTTTGAACTCCTGCTCGAACCCCCGGCCGACCACTTCGGCCAGCGAGCGGCCATCCCAGCGTGTGCCGGTCAGCCGCGACAATGTCGTTACCCGCTCCGCGACCGCCCGGCCGGCGGTTGCGCCGAGCTTGGCCGCAGGGATCTCCAGCACGTCGAGCATCACCTCAACGTCGAGGTCGGCAAGCACCGACGAGTGCAGCAACATGCCGCCACCGGGCGCCTGGTAGAGCCCGAGCCCGGCCACCTTGCGGCCGTCGACGGCCAGGTCATTCTTGCCCCGGAAGACAGCGTCGATCCCGAGCGTCGCCAGGCCGGCGGCTATGCCGCGCGAGAACCGTTCGAGCACGTGCCGGGGATGTTCGCCTGCGCCGGCGGGCACGGCCATCGCCACGCCGAGCTGGTCGCGGCCCATAATGATCGCCCCGCCTCCGGTCGGACGACGGTTCACGTCGGCGCCGCGGCGGGCGCACGCGTCGAGGTCGACTTCGGCGCCGAGGTTCTGGTAGCGGCCGACTAGGACGCAGTGATCTCGGTAGGTGTAGAGGCGCAGT
>JAKBAX010000496.1 GCA_021808785.1 Actinomycetes bacterium
CGCGATCTCCCGGGCGTAATAGGCCCAACCATCCGGCGCCATCTTCACCAACCCCATCATCCGACGCATACCTCCACCGGCGAGGCCACCCGGCGCACCCTCGGTGCAGAGGTGTCTGCCCGGGGTGAGAGAGATACGGGGGCTGGATGACGAGCTGGGAGGTTGAAGGACTGGAGGGAGACGGGGGCTGGAGAGATGCGGGACGGGGATGTGGGAAGGGGCGGTAGTAGGAGGGGACGGATCGGGCGTCGTCGATGACGTGGTGTCCGGCTCTCGTGAGGGCCGACTGTCTCGAGCTGGTTGCCGACATCCCTACAGCTCCAGGACGCCAGGCTCGGCCCGGTGCGCCTCGGCGTAACCGAAGGCCTTCTGGCGAGCCAGGGTCTGCTCGTAGAGTCGCCGGGCGGCCGACGCCTCCATCCCCGCCGCGGCGGCGATCTCCGCCCAGCTGGCGCCCGTCTTGCGGGCGGTCTCCATGGCCAGCCACCGGTGCCGGCGCATACGGTCCTGCAACTCCCGCCGCGCCGCCAAGGCCAGCAGGGCCTCCGCCTTCGATGGCGTCCGGCCCAGGAGGGCGGCGATCTCCACATCGACCACCGCGGCCAGCACGTCAGTCGACGCCCACCGATCGAGCGGCTTGCCCGTCACGTCCCGTCTCCCGGTGAGACAGCCATCCGCTCGATCGCCAAGCGCGGCACCCGCAACAGACGGCCCAGCCGCTGCACCGGCAGGCCGCTCTGACCCCGGGTGTGCCGCCAGCGCTGGGTGAGGAGGTAGGCCGAGGTGCGGCCTATGCGCAGCACCGCCGCCGCTTCCTCGACGGTCAGGATGACACTCCTCGGGCCAGAGGCGAGAGAGGCCGGCATCGCGTGGCTGGTCTCTGCCTGGCGGTACGATGGCGACCGTTTTTGGCGGCCGATCCCGGCCCGGCTCGAGGCTCCGCCCGGCCCGGGGACGCCAAAGAGCCTCCACCGCGTCAACCCGCACGCCCTGGAGGTCCACGTTGCCCGCCCGCCGCCACTTCGGCTCCGTCCGCAGACTCCCCTCCGGCCGCTACCAGGCCAGCTACTACCACGAGGCCATCCGGCACGTGGCGCCACAGACCTTCGCATCGAAGAGCGAGGGTCAAGCCGCACTGGCCGCCATCGAGGCGGACATCCTTCGCGGAGTCTGGATTGATCCCGCCGGCGGCAGAATCACCCTGGCCAGGTGGGCCAATGACTGGCTCACGAGTCGTACCGACCTACGCCCGGTCACGCGAGCCAAGTACCGCCACATGCTCGACTGTCATGTCCTGCCGGTCCTCGGCGGTCACGAACTGGCGAAGCTGCGCCCATCGGTCGTGCGCGGCTGGTACATGGGCATGAGAGCGAGGTACAAGACCACAGCCGACGACGCCTACCGCATGCTGCGGGCCATTCTCACCACGGCCGTCACAGACGGCCTCATCGCCAGGAACCCGTGTCAGGTGAAGGGAGCCGGGCAGTCCCGATCAGCCGAACGCCCCATAGCGTCAGTCGCTGAGATCGCGGCTGCGGCTGAAGCCACTCCGGAGCATCACCGGCTTGCAGTGCTCCTGCCGGCTTGGTGCCAGCTCCGGCGAGGAGAAGTCCTGGGTCTACAGCGTCGCGATATGGACCTCCTGCACGGAACGATCAGGGTCGACCGTTCCGTCGTCCGGCCGATGTCTGGAGAACTTGTCATTGGTCCGCCGAAGACCTCCGCCGGCCGGCGCACCATCGCCGTGCCCTCGAACATCCTGCCTGCCGTACGGGATCACCTGGAACGGTTCGTCGGGCCTGACGCCGATGACTGGCTCTTCACTTCCGAATCCGGCGGACCCATGCTGCCCAGCACGCTCAACCGGATCTGGCAGCGTGCCCGCAAGGCGATCGGAAGGACGGACCTCTTCTACCACGACCTGCGCCACTCGGGGCTCACTTGGTCCGCCGCGTCCGGAGCGTCGATTGCCGAGCTGATGCGCCGCGGTGGGCACGCCAACCCAACGGCCGCGCTTCGATACCAGCACGCAACGGAAGATCGCGACCGCGCCATCGCCGACGCGTTGGCCGATCTCGCCGCCGGGACAGTGGTGCCTCTGCGAACTGCGCCGGATCGGGTTGCACGAACCCGAAGCCGAAAGGCCTAGAAGCCGATCTCAGGGCCGTGAGAGGGGCTCTCATGCCCGACCGAGGGTCCTGAGGTCCAAGGGGACCGGAATGGGCGCCGCGGCCGAGCTCGCTCCGGACTTGCATCGGGCACTTGGGGCTGGCGATCCGGGCCCACATTGGGCGGTCGACCTTCATCCCGCGCGATCCCGCCCTGCAGCTCCCGGCTCCAGTCGCGCATCAGCGTTCGGACCCGGGCGACGTGTTCGGCGCTGACTCCGTAGCGCAGGAACTGGTCGTCCTCGAACCGGTCGACCGCAGCGAGCGCCTCCGCGAACCAGCCACGGCTGAAGCCGGCGTCCACTGAAGCAGCGAGGTCGATCAGAGTGTCCCGGCTGAACCGGCCGCTTTCCAGGATCCCGGCCAGATCGAGGTAGTCCCGGGCGTATCCGCGACTGAAGACGGCGGCCACCTTCGTCGCTACCGCATCCGATTCAGCGAGAACGGGGCCGACGGACAGCTGTACCGGTTCCTCCTTGCGGTAATCACCGGCGAGGTCCACGGAGCCCGCCCGTCCCGTAGTGGGGTCGGACACCTCCAGGCGGGCGAAGGTGTCCGCTTGGCGGACGATATCTACCTTCAGTTGCTGCTGTCGGTAGGCGTCCGCGAGGGCAGCCACAGCCTCGCTGAACCGCTCCGGCTCCTGATTGTTGGTGAACATGTCGACGTCCTCGCTGAGCCGGTCAACGAGCTGGTGGGCCTGAAGGGCGTATCCGCCGGCGAGAGATCG
>JAKBAX010000497.1 GCA_021808785.1 Actinomycetes bacterium
GGACAGCATCTCGGACGGCGTCTCGGACGGCGTCTCAGACGGCGTCTCAGACGGCGTCTCAGACGGCGGCGCCGATGTGGAGGGGCAGGCCGGGCCGGGGCCAGGTGGCGCGGACCAGCCGCCCGGAACGCGACAGGGTGATCGCCGCGGTGCGCATGTCGGCTCCACCGAAGGCGATGTTGGTCGTCACGTCGCCCGGGATGGGATGGACGTCCACCTCCTCCCCGTCGGGCGTCACGGTCACGATCCCGTCACCGATGGCACCGATGGCGATGCGCCCGTCGGCCTCCACCGCTAGCGAGTCGAACGAGAAGGGGGTGGCGGCCACGCACCGCCCGCCGTGGCGTACCGCCAGGGCGCCGGGCGCCCGGCGGACCTGGCCCGGGCCGTCGAGGTCCCATGCCCACAGCCGCCCGGTGTGGGTCTCGGCCACGTAGACCACCGCACCGTCGGGCGACAGGCCCACCCCGTTGGGCCCGAGCAGGGGATAGGCCGCGCACACCAGCGGGCTGCCGTCGGGCGGGGCGTAGTAGAGCCCGCCGCGGTCCACGCTCTCGAAGCGACCCTTGCCGTGATCGGTGAACCACAGTCCGCCCGCCTCATCGAAGACCAGGTCGTTCGGCCCCCGCAAGGGCCGCCCGTCGCACTGGTCGAACAGGCGGGTGACGTGACCGGTCCGCAGGTCCACCCGCTCGATCCACCCCCCCCGGAAGCCGGGGGGCTCGTTGGTATGGGTGGCGTGGTCGATAGGGATGGTCACCCCGTTGACCGTCGACCAGAGAAACCCGCCGTTGTTGGCGATGATCCCTATGTCCGGGTCAGCCAGAGCCAGGCCGTTCGGGCCACCTCCCGGGGTGGCCACCACCGACGTCTTCCCGCCGTCGACCTTCACGACCCGGCCGCCCTCGATGTCCACCGCCAGGACCGAGCCGTCGTCCTGGATGACCGGGCCCTCGGGGAAGCCGAGGTCCGCGGCCAGCACCTCGAACTCCAGCGGCTCGTGGATCTTCGTTCGCAACCTGTCCCTCCCTGGCCTGGATCGGGGGTCCGGGCAATACGGCGATCCTAGGCCGGTCCCGGAGTTGACGTCGATGCCGGTATCAGTCGGCCTGGTCCTCCGTCACTCCCACAGGGAGCAGGGACTCGAATGAGACCAGGATCGCTTCGGCGGCCAACTCCTCCGGCCCCTCCACGGGCCCCACGGACTTGCCGCCCCGCATCCACGACGCGACGGCGGCGAGGACACAGGCGGCGGCGGCGAAATAGAACGCCTCGTGCAGCCCGGTCTCGAACGACCCGCTGATCAGCTGCGGGAAGAAGCGCCGGCCGGTGAGGAACGAGGCCTGCCCGGGGCTCATGTGGCCGAGCGACGCGCCGAGCAGCCTCTGCATCGGGTTGTAGCCGAGGAAGGCGGCGAACAGGCTGGCCACCGGGGGCAGGTGCGACACCGACGTGGCGGTGGCGGCCGGCACGCCGTGCGCCACCAGGCCGCGGTACAGCCGGGACGGCAGCGAGGACGACAGCCCGGCGATGATCAGGCTGAAGAACACGCCGATGGAGAGCACCTGGGCCGAATTCTGGAACGTGGTGGCCACCCCGGCCCCGGCCCCGCGACGATCGGCCGGCAGGCTGTTCATGATGCCGGCCCGGTTGGGGGCGGCGAAGATGCCCATGGACAGGCCCATCAGCACCAGGACCACCGCGAACCAGCCGTAGGAGAAGTCGACCGGCAGAACGGTCAGTAGGACGAAACACACGCCCGTGGCGAACATGCCCCCGGTGGCGAACGGCCGGGCCCCGAAGCGGTCGGAGAGCAAGCCCGACAGCGGTGCCGCGACCAACATCCCGGCCGTCAAGGGCAGCATGTAGATGCCCGCCCACAGCGGGGTCCGGGTGAAGTCGTAGCCGTGCAACGGGAGCCACACCCCCTGCAACCACAGGATGAGCAGGAACATGAGCCCGCCTCGGCCGAGGGAGGCCAAGAAGCCGGCGAAGTTGCCGGCGCTGAAGGCCCGGATGCGGAACAGCTTCAGGTCGAACATCGGGTGGGCCACCCGGGTTTCGATGAAGCCGAACAAGGCCAGCAGGGCCACCCCCCCGATCAGCGCCCCCATCACCCGGGGGTTGCTCCAGCCCATGACGTGATGGCCGTAGGGCATGATCCCGTAGGTGATCCCGGCCAGCAGGGCGATCAGCCAGACCGCGAAGGTGGCGTTGCCCCACCAGTCGATCGGGGCCGGACTGCGGGTCCCCTGGTCGCGCAGCTTCAGGTACGCCCACACCGTTCCGAACAGCCCGAACGGCACCGAGACCAGGAACACCAGGTGCCACTCGACCGGAGCCAGCACCCCGCCCAGCACCAGGCCGATGAACGAGCCGACCACGATGGATATGGCGTTCATCCCGATAGCCATGCCCCGCTCGTTCTCGGGGAAGGCGTCGGTCAGGATGGCCGAGGAGTTGGCCATGAGGCAGGCTGCCCCCACCCCTTGGCCCACCCGCATGACGATCAGGTAGATGGCGGCCGCCGAACCGCTCCACCAGGTGATGGACAGCATTATCGAAAAGACGGTGAACACCGCGAAGCCCAGGTTGTAGAGGCGCACCCGCCCGTACATGTCGCCGATACGACCAAGGGTGACGACCAGCACCGCGGTCACGACCATGAAGCCCATCAGCATCCACAGCAGGTAGCCGCTGCTGGAGGGCAGCAGCGGGTCCAGGTGGATGCCTTTGAAGATATTGGGCAGGGCGATCAGGGTGATCGACGAGTTGATGGCGGCCATCACCATGCCGAGGGTGGTGTTGGACAGGGCCACCCACTTGTAGCGGTCCGAATGGGTGGGGGCGGCGGTCGTCTCTGGCATCACTGGTTCTGGGGGGGCGTCCTA
>JAKBAX010000076.1 GCA_021808785.1 Actinomycetes bacterium
ACCACGCCGTCTCTCACCGCCACGTCACCGGCCATCACCTGGTCGCCGAGGAGCGCGCCCGAAACACCGAGCCTCACCGGGCCGAGGGTATTGCACGCGCCGGCCCGGGCCTGGTCGGCCCGCCGCGCCCGACCAACGGCGCCCCAACGGCGCCCGACCAACGGCGCCGGTTGTCCCCCGAGGGCCTCAGAGTCTGACATCATGTCGTGCTCGTGGCCACGGAATCGCCCGCCAGCGGCCGTCGCCTGTGGCATCTCCGGCCGCATCCCGGCTCCTGGAGCTCAGCGGCCCGTAGAGCCGGGCAACTGGTGACGGCCATGATCATCTCGGCGACCGTGACGGCCGTCTCACTGATCCTGGCCACCCGCACCGCGGCGACCTCGCTGGCCGTGGCGGTCGAGCCTCCCCCGCTCACGGACCTGTCCCGACCCGGCCTGGCCGTGGCTCCGGCCCAAGGAATCGATCTGCCCGATCCGATGATGGTAAGCACGCCGGGCCGCTACTACATGTATGTGTCGACCGCATTCGGTGACCCCCGCCATCTCAACGTACCGGCCGAGTCGGGGGTGCCCGGCAGGTGGAGCGCCCCCTTCGACGCCATGCCGGTGCTCCCCGACTGGGCCTTCCCGACTCTGAAGGGCGGTCGGACCTGGGATCCCTACGTGCAGAAATTCGGTCGGACCTGGCTCATGTACTTCTCGTCGCTCGTGAGGACCTACCAGCCGCAGGTCCACTGCCTCGGGGTGGCCCGCGCCTCGTCCCCCGACGGCCCGTTCGTGGCGGTCGGAAACGGCCCCATGGTGTGCCAACGCGATCAGGGCGGCGACATCGACGTCCAGCCGTTCTACGATGCGCGCGGCCCGGGCGGATCGGCTCATCCCTGGTATCTGGTGTGGAAGTCCGACGACAACAATCTCCACCCCCCGCGCCCCACCGAGGTCTGGGTGGCCCCGCTCGCCAACGACGGGCTGAGCCTCACCGGACCCGCCCGGGTGGTGTTCCGAGCCGACCAACCATGGGAGAAACCGGTCATGGAAGCGCCGCAGATGGTCCTGTCGCCAGACGGCCAGGTGTGGCTCTTCTTCTCGGGCGGCCGGGGCTTCTACACCTCGACCTACGCCATGGGCGCGGCCGTCTGCACCGGGCCGATGGGGACGTGCCACACGGTCGGCCAGGGGCCGCTCATATCGAGCAACGCCCAGGGCCAGGCCCCAGGCGAAGAGACCGTCTTCATCGCGCCCGACCGCAGCTACTGGCTGCTGTACAACCCGTGGCACACCGGGGACGGTTACGCCCTCTTCCGGCCCGCCGAAGCCGTCCGGATCGGATGGACGGCGCGGGGCCCCTACGTCGGCCGACCGGGGACATTCCCTCCTCCCCCCCCGGCCCGTGAGCGGGCCCCCCGGCTGGGCTGACCGTTCGGTCGGGCGTCGTGATGGCCGGCGGGAGCAGATGGCGACCATTCGCCAAAGCCTCCATTCTCACGAGCTTCTAAAGGCGGCCCCGCCGGCCGCCGACCCAAGTCGGTGTGACGGGACTCGGCCTGGCGGATGAACCGTGCCTCGGAGGCGCACCATCGCAACCGGCCCCGACCGGCGAATTCCACGTGTTGATGGGCTTCTTGGCCGATTTCCACGCCGCCGAACGGGAGCCCGTCGCGCCCCATGCGGACCGAGATCCGGATGCGGGCCCCGGACGGCCCGACCGGTCACTCGCCGGGGCCGACCTCGCCGGGGCCGACCTCGCCGGGGCCGACCCCGACGAGCCGGCGCTCGGGACCTGGCCCCTGACCGGCCCGGAGGCCCAGCCTCTTGCCACCTGGCCCCCGCCGCCGGCGCCCGGTGTCACGGCCCCGCCGGGCGCGGCCCCTCCCCGCCCGGGCCGCAGGGGCGGGTTGGCCGGACTCCGGCGCGGCCGGAACTGACCACCGGCCCGGCCCTCTACACCAGGCGCCGGATGGCGTACCTCCAAATCAGCCGGCCCAACAACAGCACTGCGCCGGCGACCACGAGGAACAGGGCGATGCCCCCGAGAGAGCCCACCACGGCTTCGAAGCCGTGCACGAAGTCATCCCGGGCCTGCCGCCACGCCTTGGCCATCCCACCGGCCGGCCGGGGCCTGCTCACCACTCCGGGCGCGGCCTGCCAGGCCAGGGCCACGGTGAGCGTCGAGTAGGAGGTCTGGTTGTCGAGGAGCTGGAGTTGGCCCTGCAGCTGCTCCACCTGGGTCTCCAGGTCGTTGATCTGGCTCTCGACCGACAAGATGTCCCCGATGGTGGAGGCTCGGGCCAGGATCTGCTCGAACTGGGCCCGGGCGTCCTGTAACGCAGTGATGCGGGCCTGCAGGTCCACGTAAGTGGAGGTGACGTCCTGCCCGGACGTGGTGACCGATGTCGCTGATCCCAGGCTGCGCACATACGCCACGATCTGGTCGAAGGCGGCCGCGGGGACCCGGACCGTGAGCGAGCCGGTCGCCGAAGCGGCTCCGGGGGCACCTTGCACGCTGGAGGCCGACACGTAGCCGCCGTAGCCGTCGGCCCGGGCGCTGATGCGGTCCATGGCCCCACCGACCCCGCCGCTGCCGGCCACCAGGGTGAGATCGACCGAGCCGGTCTTTATGACCCGGGCGGCAACGTTTACCACTTGGTTGGGCGAGGTTCCCGCCGCCGCGGAAGCGGAAGCCCCACTGCCAGTTGCGGAGGCCGTCCCATTCACCCCGCTGAACGTCGCCCCCTGGACCGCCCCGTGCGAGGCCGGACCGCCAGCGGGACCCGTAGCCGGGGCCGCCGCCGAGGCGGTGGCAGCCGACGTGTCCGCCCGCCCGGCGGCCGAACCGGACTTGCTGGCGCCGCCGCCCGAGGCAATCGCTGCTATCAGCACCACCAGCCCGACCACGATGGTGATGCCGACGATCGCCGCCCACGGCTTCTCCGGACGGGGACCCCGGGACCGGCCCGGCTTCTGGGCGAGTATCCGGGCCGGTCCGTCGACGGGGACCTCGATATCCTCGGCCGCCTCGCTGACGAGGCGCTCCAAGAGGGACTGGTCCATCACTGGCTGCCTCCCTTCCCGGCGCCGGACTCGCAGGCGAGTCGGGCGATCACCTCGTCGAGGTCCTTCTCGACCGCGTCGGCCCGGCGGCGGGTGACCTCGGCGATGGACCTGTGGTCCAGCCCGCCGACGAGGAGGGCCAGCGGGCGGCGCAGGGCCGGCTCCAGGCCGGCCAGGTCCCGCAGCCGGCCGGCCGGACCACGCCAGCCCTCGGGCACCTGGCCGGGGGCCGACTGCCCCAGGTGGCGGGTACAGGCGTTGAGGACGGCCCTCATCACCCAGGCTCGCGAGTCCGAACCACCGACCACCCCGGATCGCATGCGCCAGGCCCGGAGGAACCCCTCGTGGACGGCCCGCTCGGCCTCGTGGCGGTCCAGGAGGACGAGGTAGGCGGTGCGGTAGGCCGGGGCGTACCAGTCCCTCAGCCAGTCATCGAGGGTCGGCCGCTCGTCCCGGGATCGTCTGATCGCTCTCACGTCCGGCTTCGACGTAGCAGGAGCGGAAAAAGTTCTCCCTGCCGGGCTCTAGCCCCCGTACACGGCCTGCCAGTTGGCGACCGAGGGTTGGACCTGGCCGGCGGGACCGGTACCGAACAGGGCCAGCAGGTTGCCCGTCATCCGGTTGACCAGCGGGCTGGACGACAGATCAGGGATCCACGTGACCGTGCCGCTGTCGAATACCCCGGCACCCGATTTGGCGTCGGTGTAATACGAGGTGTCCGACGCGGGATCCGACACGTTGGTCTGCACCTCGTTCAGCGGCATGGGCGAGTGGGCCAGTATCTGCACGTTGGCCGGGCTCAGGCCGGGCCGTACCTGGTCGAAATCGCTGACGAGAAGACCGGGAATCCTCGAGCCGGTGGTCAGGCCGGTGCCATCGAAGAGCCACGAGCTCCCGTCGTATACGACATAGGGCACGGGGGCCTCGCCGGGACGTACGTACCCCGTGTACTGGGCCCCGGTGAACGGCACCTCGCTCCAGTTGGCCGGCGCGTCGGACCAGGTGTTGCCGGTCACCTCGCGGGCCGGGCCGGTTGCGTCGAGCGGATCGGCCGACGAGTCGCGGTAATCGACCTCCTGGCGGTCGGCCCCGAGCGGTGAGGACTCCAGCCTCACGTGGCGCAGCACCGGGCTGGCACCGAAGAAGATCATATTGACCCCGGCCGCCTCGGCCGCTTGGGCGGCCAGGCGCTCGTGGTAGGACCAGCACTCGTCATGGCCGAGCGAGAGCAGGGCCCGGTGGCGCAGGATGGACGCCGGATCCTGCTGCAGGTTGGCGCTGGTCTCGTAGGTCACGTCGAGCCCGTGCTCCTCGGCGAAACGCACGAGCGGGTACTCGTTGCCGAGGAAGTCTCCGCCGCCCTGGCCGTAGTGGTACGGGCGGTCGAACGACACCACCCGGGCCCGGCTGCAGATGGGGTACACGCCGGTCGGGCACGATCCCTCGCCCGCATAGAAGTCGTAGCCGCCATAGTCGTTCCACGCCTGCCAGGTGTATATGTCGTTCTCCACCAGATAGGCGGCGTGGCTGGCCGGATCGGTGACGGTGAGCGGGACGTAGCTGGCCTGCCCGCCGGAGCCGACCAGCTTCAACAGGTAGTCCCCCTGGACGAACGCCGGGCCGATGGTCACCGTCAGGGATTTGGCCCAGTTGTCGCAGGCCACCATGTGGGTGATGGCCTGGACCGGGCAGGACGGCTGGGTCACACCCTGGATCGGTGCCGAGGTCCACACCAGACGGGCTCCGGCCCCGTGGTACCAGCCCATGCGGTAGGCCTCGACCTGGAACGTCGACGCGTCGGTCGTGACATACAGGCCGACGGCCTGGCCCTGACTGGCCGAGGTCTGATCGGCGAAGCCGGCGATCTGGCCCGGGGGTGTCCCGACGATCTGCCAGTCGGTGGTGCCGGGCCGGTTGTTCTCCGCCACCACCCATGAGGACTGGATGCCATAGGGGCTTGGCCTGGTCGTAGCCTGAATGGTCTGGTCGCGGCCGCTCGGGCCCGGCCCTCCCGCGGCCCCGAGGCGCGCCGGTGGGCTGGAGACAGGCGAGACGCGACCGGTGCTGCTGCCGGCCGACAGCTCGTAGACCGAGGCCCCGGCCGCCACCAGCGCCATGACTGTGACCACCACCGCCACCCTGATGCGGAACCGGCGCCGGCGCCGCCGCCGCATCTCCTCGAGCCGACCCACCGCCGGACTGTACCCGGACCGGACCCTCCCAGGCGATCACGGTCGGCGTCGATCGGATGGGTGGTCCCCCGACATTTCCGGCGAAAGCCGCGAAGTGCGCGGCGACCCGGTCCGTTCGGGTCTGGTCCGGCCGGCCCGGGGTCAGGTTGGGTCGCGGGGAGGGGCCTTCTGGCTGACGTCGTCCAGATAGACCGGAGTGCGTCCGTCCCGGCGGGCCCGGATCATCTCCTCGAAGTTGCCCGTCAGGTTGCGGACATACAGCTGGGCGATGCCCTCGTGGCGGATGTGGGCCTCCAGGCTGCTCGAATCGAGCCCGGCCCACAGGACCCGCTTGGCGATCTCCACTCCGGTCCGGCTCCAACCGATGATCCGCTCGGCCATGTCGTAGCAGGTGTCGAGCAGCTTCGCTCCGGGCACGACGCTGGACACGAGGCCGATGCGCTCCGCCTCGGCCGCATCCACGTCTCGTCCGGTGAGCATGATCTCGAACGCCCGCGACGATCCGACGGCGCGCGGCAGGAGGTAGCTGAGCCCGAGCTCGGTCGACGACAGCCCATTGTTGATCCCCGCGGCCCGGAAATAGGCATTGTCGGCTGCCACCCGGATGTCGAATGCCAGCGACAGGCAGAACCCGCCGCCGATGGCCGCCCCGTTGATGGCCCCGATGACCGGCTGGTGGAGTTTCCGGATGGTCAGGATGACGTCGTCGAGCAGCTCCATGGCCCGCATGGAGATGGTCGGCACGGTCAGGCCGTCGACGTGGGGGATGGTCCCCGAATCGGTGAGATCGGCCCCGGAGCAGAAGCCCCGTCCGGCACCGGTCACGACCACCACCCGGGTCTGGTTGTCATGATGCAGTTCCTCGAGCGCCTGGCGGAAGGGGATCATCACGTCGAAGGCCATGGCGTTCATCCGCTCCGGGCGGTTGAGCGTGACGAGGGCGATTCCCGGCCGGGGCCGCTCCACCTGGAGGTAGCTCACCGGGGTGACGGTACCAGTACTCTCGACCCATGGACGGGCCCACCGACGACGTCACCGCGGCCATCCAGACGCTGTTCCGACTCGGCGGCAGCCGGCGCATCCACCAGCAGCAGAGTGCGGCCGCCGGTGTCTCGTTATCCCCTCAGGCGCTGCGGGTGCTGGAGCGCACCGTCGAGGCCGGGCACACCACCCCGGGGCAGCTGGCGCATCGCCTGGACCTGGACCCGGCGGTGATCACCCGACTGCTGCGCCAGCTCGAGGTCTCCGGTCTGGTGACCCGGACCCGCAGTGCGGCGGACGGCCGGGTCATGACCGTCGAGCCCACCACCGACGGGCTCGACGCTCTCGGCCGGGTGCGGGAGGTGATCTGGAGCCAGGTCCGCCGGGCGCTGGCCGGTTGGCCGGAGGGGGACGTGGCCCGCCTGGCCGGGCTCCTCGGCCGCCTGGTCGGCGACGTCCAGAAGGAGCCCTACCGGCCGCTGCAGCCGGCTAGCGACAATCCTTGAGCACACCCAACGGGTAGGTCTGCTCGAAAGTGCCGTCGAGATAGCCGGGCCCGTCGGCGGTGGGCAGGAACCAGCCGGTCGGGCACATGGTCAGAACCTCCACGAAGGTGAAGCCGACTCCGCCAACGGCCAACTCGAACGCCCGCTTCATGTATCGCTTGGTCTGGGCGATCGAGCCGGCGTGGTTGACCGAACCCCGGGCCACGTAGGCACTGCCGGCGAGGGAGGCCACCAGGTCGGCCACCGGTACCGGATAACCGTGGGTCTCGGCGTCTCGGCCATCGAGGCTGGTCTTGGTCCGCTGGCCGATCACCGAGGCCGCCGTCATCTGGCCGCCGGTGTCGCCGAACACCCCGTTGTTGAGCATGATCGTGGTGATCCGCTCCCCCCGCGCCGCGGCGTGCAGAACCTCGGCCAGGCCCTCGCTGGCCACGTCGCCATCGCCTTGGAGTGTGAACACCGCCGCTTCCGGCTGTACCCGCTTGACGCCTGTCGCCACCGCCGGCGCCCGGCCGTGGAGGCACTGCAGGAAATCGATGTCAGCCAGCTGGACGATGTTGGTGTAGCAGCCGTGACCAACCACGCCGATGGCCCGCCCGGCCAGCTGCAGCTCCGCGATCACCTCGAGGAGCAGCCTCCAGGCCACCGGGTGGCCGCAGCCGGGACAGAGGTGGTGCTCACCCGAAAGCTGCAGTGGAGCCAGGGCCGACGCCACCTTCTTCCGCCCGCCATCTGTCATTTGCTCCGGCGCGCCATCTGTCACTTGACGGCCACTTCTTTCACTGCGGCACGGACCCGGTCCCGGATCCACGGCACGGTCAGGATCTCGCCCTGGCGCATCCCGCTGAAGTCGATGCTGACCCGGCCCAGCGGGCGGACCGGGATCCGGCGGCCGATCGAGAGGCGTACGTCGTCGATCATCTGCCCGGCATTGACCTCGAAGACCAGTACTTGCGACGCCGAGGCGCACGCCTCGGCCAGCGCCGCTTCGGGGAACGGCCAGAGGCTCACCGGCCGGAACGCCCCCACCCGCAGCCCGTCCTCACGCAGCTCGGCCACGACCTGCTCGACGAAGGCAGCCGCCGTACCGAAAGAGACGACCACGGTCTCGGCGTCGTCGCAGCGCTCGGCTTCCCAGCGGGACTCGACACGGCCCATGTCGTCGAACTTCTCGGCGATCCGTTGCCAGTGCCGGTCGGGCCCGGGACCGGGATCGTTGGCCTTGCCCATGGCCCAGGTCCATATCTGGCGGGACCGGCCGGTGCCCCCCCGCCGGCCATCGAGGGCCCAGTCCTTGGCCGGTCGCGGGCCGTAGTCCCGGCGCTCCACCTCGACGCTCATGTACGTGTGGCTGATGAGGTAGTCCCCGTACATCATCACCGGGGCCCGGTACCGGTCGGCCAGGTGGAACAACAGCTGGGTGTGCTCGACCGCCTCGGAGACGTCCTTCGGGGCCAGGCACAGGGTCCGGTAGTCGCCCCAGCCGCCGCCCCGGGTCGCCTGGAAGTAGTCCTGCTGGCCCCGCGCCATGTTGAACACCACGAACGGCACCTCGTTGAGAGCGGCCTCGGCGATGGCCTCCTGCATCAGGGCGATGCCCTGCCCGCAGCTGCCGGTGGCGGCCCGAGCCCCCGCCGCCCCGGCACCGAGCGCCATGTTGACCGCCTCGATCTCCGACTCGGCGTTCATGCACACGCCGTCCACGGCCGGCATGAGCCGGGCCATGGACTCCAGCAGGTCGGTGAAGGGAAGCATCGGGTAGCCGGCGAAGAACCGGCATCCGGCCTCGATGGCCGACCGGGCCACGGCATCGCTTCCCTGCAGCAGGCGGGCCGTCATCTAGGCCACCACCGGCCGATCGAACCGGAAGACCTCGAAGCAGTAGTCGGGGCAGACGTCGCGGCACGCCCGGCAGGCGGTGCAGCCCGACTCGAGCAGGGGGAAGCGGTAGCCGTTCTCGTTGGTTTCCGACGACATGCTCAGCACGCCCGGCGGGCAGGCCGCGATGCAGAGCTCACAGCCCTTGCAGCGCTCCACATCGATGCTCACCGTGCCGCGGATCAGGGTCACCTGCCGACCTCCGATCCCGCTCGCGCCGCACCGGCCTCCGTCCCGGCCTGCGCCCCGGCCCGCAGGGCCGCCTCGTTGATGGCCAAATGCTGGGTCCGGTAGGGCGGGACCAGCTCCTTCATGGCATCCACGAGCGACTCGAGCCGGGCCAGACCGGCGACCGAGACGTAGGCGCCCAACAGGACGAAACCGGCCGCCATCGGGGAACCCAGCCCGGCGGCGATGTCGCCCGCCGCCACCGGGACCACCTCCGCCCCCTCGGCGGTCAGCTCATCACCTGTCACCGAGGAGTTGACCACAGCCAGCCCCCCGGGGCGGAGTCGCGCCGCCACACCGGGCCAGTACCGGTGGTGCATGACGTAGGCGGACCAGGTCGATTCCAGGATGGGCACCGGCCGCAGCCGATCGTCGGAGACGATGATGGACGCTTCCGTTTGACCGCCGCGCATCTCGCCTCCGTAGTGCGAACTCATCATGACCTGGCGGCCCTCTGCGGTGGCCGCCATGGCCAGGGTCTTGGCCGCCAGCTGGACGCCCTGGCCTCCGATCCCTGTCAGCACGACCTCCCTCTGCACCGGCTGTCTCCCTGCACGCTCCGGTTGTAGCTTCTGCCGCCGATGAATCTACTCGTGGGCGACCTCCTGGCCGATGCGGCGGCCGTCAACCCGGACGGTATCGCAGCCACCCTCGACCACGCGTCCATGACGTACCGGCAGCTGGAACAGCGGGCCCGGGTCATGACCACGGCCCTCCTGGCTCATGGTTGGGAACCCGGCGAGCGGGTCGTCTGGTGGTGCGAACCGGATATGCGCAGCCTGGCCGGATTCGCCGCGGTGGCCCGCGCCGGACTGGTGTTCGCCCCCCTCAACCCGGCCTTCGGGGCCGACGAGGCGGCCGCCGCCGTGGCCTACCTTCGGCCGGTGGCGCTGGTGGCCGACGGCGCCCACCTGGCCGCGGCGACCGCCATGGCCGGCCCCGGCGTCACCCTGCTGGCCCTGGACCGGCTGGAGAGCAGGCCGCCGGAGGACGCCGACCCGGCCGCCCGGCCGGCTCCCGCCATCGACGACAGCGACCCGCAGATCGTCTACCTGACGAGCGGCACGACGGGCCTACCCAAGGGTGTGGTGGTGAGCCACAGGGCCAGCTGGCTGCGGTCTTTCCCGGGCGGTTCCACCTTTGCCGCCGGCCTGCGCGGCGACGGCGGCATCCTGGTCAGCTTCCCGCTCTACCATTACGGCGGTTGGCACTACGTGCTGGAGGCGTGGCACCACCGCTGCGCCTTCCACCTCTGCCGGCGCTTCGACGGCCCCACGCTGGTCGCCACGGCCGAGCGTTGGAGGCCGGTCGCCATGTACTGCATTCCGGCGGTCTGGAACCGGGTCATCGAGGCGGCCCCCGACGGGACCGGCCTCGAGTCGGTCCGCCACGCCGACACCGGCACCTCGGCCGCGCCCCCCGCCCTGCTCGACGCGCTGCGCCGGCTCATGCCCGGCGCCACGACCTCGGTCCTCTACGGCTCCTCCGAGGGAGGCCACCACACCACCCTGCACGACCGGGAGGTGACCGGCCGGCCCGGCAGCGTGGGGAGGGTCGCGCCACCGGGGGTGATCGGCCTCTCCGAGGAATCGGAGATCCTCTACCGCAGCCCCACCCTGATGACCGGCTACTTCGACCGCCCGGACGAGACGGCGGCGGCTCTGGCCGGCGGCTGGTACCACACCGGCGACCTGGGCCACTTGGACTCCGACGGCTACCTGTGGATCACCGGGCGGGCCCGGGAAGTGATCCGCACCGGCGGGGAATGGGTGGCTCCGGTCGAGGTGGAGCAGGCACTGACGGGGCTGCGGGGAGCGGCCGACCTGGCCGTGGTAGGCCTCGCCGACGAGCAGTGGGGCGAGATCGTCACTCTGGCGGTGGTGCCCGAACAGGCGACGGCGGCACCGACGGTCGCCGCCGTGCGGGCCCACCTGACCGGGCAGCTGGCCCCGTTCAAGCATCCACGCCGGGTCGTGGGGGTCGAGGCCATCCCCCGCACCCCTGCCACCGGCCAGGTCCAGCGCACCCTGCTCCGGGACCTGATCAGCGAGACTCTCTGACCGTGCTGTACCTGGTCAGGCATGGACGGACGGCCCAGAACGCGGCCAAGGTGCTCCTCGGGCGCATGGACGTGCCCCTCGACGAGCTGGGACGGCGCCAGGCCGCCGCCCTCGGAGCCGTCGCCCACCTCCGGGGCGCGTCGCGGGTGATCTCCTCCCCCCTGGCCCGGGCCTTCGATACGGCCGCCTCCCTCGGACCGCCGGTCACCGTCGAGGACCGCTGGATCGAGATCGACTACGGCCGCTTCGACGGTCAGGAGCTGAGCGCAGCGGCCGAGCTGTGGGCCGGCTGGGACGCCGACCTGGAGTTCCGCCCGGATGGAGGGGAATCGCTGGCCGACCTGGGTCGGCGGGTGCGCGCCGCGTGCGAGGATCTCTGGGCCGAGGCGGAGACCGCGGACGTGGTGGTGGTCAGTCACGTATCTCCCATCAAGGCGGCGGTGGCATGGGCCCTCGGCCTCGACGACCAGGCCCAGTGGCGTCTGTTCCTCGACACCGCCTCGATCACGACCATCGGCCCGGGCCGGCGGGGACCGACGCTCCGCAGCTTCAACGAGACCGGGCACCGCCCCGGCTTCTAGGTCCCGGCTATGGTGACCCTCTCAGACCGATCTTCGACGGGAGGGCCCAGGAATGCGAGTGGTGGTCGACTACGACCTTTGTGAGAGCAACGCCCTGTGCATGCAGGCGGCGCCCGAGGTGTTCGAGGTCCGAGATGACGACTTCCTCTACGTGCTGGACGAGAACCCGCCCGAGGCGCTGAGGGACAAGGTGGAGCTGGCGGTGCAGCGCTGCCCCAAGCAGGCCATCCGTATCGAGGACTAGCGCCGTATCGAGGGAATACGTGACGGTCAGGTCCGGGCCAGCTCCTCGGCCGCCCCGCCGCCGGTAGCCGACAACCCGGTCCGGCCGACTGCCGGGGTGGTCGTGTCGACTGCCGGGGTGGTCGTGTCGGCCCGGAGGCGGGCCCAGCCGTAGGCCGCCGCCGCCAGGGCGGCCAGGCCCCCCAGGGCCAGGCCGTACCGGGCACCGATGTCTCCGCCGACCAGGCCGACCAGCGGGCCGCCGAGAGGCGTGGAGCCCAAGAAGGCCACCGACCAGAGGGACATGACCCGGCCCCGCATCGACGGCTCGGAACTGAGCTGCAAGGTGGCATTGCCAAGGGCCAGGAAGGTCACCGAGCAGGCCCCCACCCCGAGAAGGAGGATCTCCTCGACCAGGAGCGACGGCGCCAGGGCGGCGGCCAGCACGGCCACGCCGAAGACCGCGGCGGTACCGACCATCCGGCGCATTCCCCGCCCGGGCCGCCCGGCTGCGATGAGGCCGCCCACGACCGCCCCTGCTCCCATGCAGGCGGTGAGGAACCCGTAGGTCTGGGAATTCCCGTGAAACGGGCCACCCGTCATCAGGGGCAGCGTCGTCTGGAATTCGTAGGTGAGGCACCCTATGAGAGCCATCATGATCAAAGCGTCGCGCAGCAGCGGGGTGGACCCCACGTAGCGGAAACCCTCCCGTAACTGGCCCCGCATGCGGGCGACCCGGGGGGCCGGGGCCAGCTCGTCGGGGTGCATGGCCCGCAGGGAGGCCAGCACGAAGCTGAAGGACAGGCCGTTGGCCAAGAAGCACCAACCGCTGCCGACCGACGCGATCATGACCCCGGCCACGGCCGGGCCGATGGCCCGGGCCATGTTGACCATGACGCTGTTGAGGGTGACCGCGTTGGCCAGCTGGTCCCGCCCGACCATCTCGACGATGAACGTCTGGCGGGTGGGATTATCCACCATGTTGATCAGTCCCAGTGCCACGGCCATGGGGTAGAGGAGCCAGATGTGGAGCAGGCCGCTCAGGTCGAGTCCGGCCAGTACGAGGGCCTGAGCCCCGGCGAAGGCCTGGGTCCAGAACAGGATCCGGTACTTGCCGTAGCGGTCGGCGATGGTGCCCCCCACGGGGCCGAGGAGCAGGATGGGCAGCGTCTGCAGAGCGACCAGGAGGCCGACCTGGAATCCCGAGTGGGTCCAGGCGTAGACCAGCCAGGTCTGGGTAATGCTCTGCATCCAGGTGCCGATGAGCGAGAGGCTCTGACCGGCGAAGTAGAGCCGGTAGTTTCGGTTGGACAGCGACGAGAAGGTGCGGGTAACGAAGCCGGACCGGGCCCTCGGCCCGGTCACCTCGCTCTCCTGGCGCACCCGATCACCCCGTTCCCGTTAGCTCGGCTAACAGTCTACCGGACGGTCGGACCGGCGCGTCCCCCGGTTACGGCACGCTCCCGCTAGGGCACGAGGATGCGCGAGCACTGATCGCAGGTGTACACCTCGCCCGCGCGGAGGTGACGCACCCGGTCCAGCTCGACCGCCGACAGGGTGAGGTGGCACCCGTCGCAGTGGTTGCCGACCAGCCGGGCCACCCCGATGCCACCGAGGCGGGACCGCAGCCGTTCGTAGGTTGCCAGGAGATCGCCCGGCACCGCGGCGGCGGCCTCGGTCCGGCTCCTTCCGAGCTCGGCCGTCTCGGCATCGATAGCGGCCTCCGAAGACGCCAGCTGCCCCTCGAGCTGGCGGCGACGCTTCGACAGCTCGTCCAAGCGCAAGCCGATCTCGGCCATTCTGGCGTCGAGCGGCTCCGCCGCATCCATCACCTCGAGCACCACGTCCTCCAGGTGGGAGGCCCGGCTCTTGAGTTGGTCGACCTCGGCGGTCATGGCCTGGAGGTCCCGGGCGGCCGCGACCTGGCCCCCGTAGAGCCGCTGGTCGATGACCGCGGCCCGGCGCTCGGTGGACTCCAGCTCCGCCTCGGCCACGGCCTGCCGTTCGGCCAGCGCCTCCCGCTCTGCGCTCAGCTGCTGACGCTCCCCGGTGAGCCCGGCCTCCGTCGTCGCCAGCCCGGCCAGCTCCTCGCGCTCGGGCAGGTGCGCTCGACGGTGCCTGACCCGGTCCAGTGCCAGGTCCAGGTCCTGCACGGACAGCAGATCGGTGAGGGCTGATGTCATGGCGCGCCCGGGGTAGCAGTGGGGCTCGGAGAGCCCGGGTTGGGAGCGCCGGAACCCGGCGTCTGGACGCTCGTCGGCACGGTGGCGGCGGTGGTGGCCGGCGTGGTCGCCGGCGCGGTGACATACGACGTCGGCGAGGTGTAGCTCGGGGAGGCGTTGCCGGCGCCCGGGTTCGTGTAGCTGTAGTAGCCCGCGTTGTGATCCAGCACGTCGTCTTGCACCAGGCTGTTGGAGGTGACGTAGCGGGTGGGTGGCAGCAATCCGTTGGCCACCGCCGGGAACTGCAGGTCCGGCTGGTCGGCCAGGGCCGCGCTGCTGTAGTCGTGCCAGGTCTGAGCCGGGAAGTTGGCCCCGTACACGGGCTCCGGCGGACCGCCGGCATACAGCGGCAGAACGATGGGGACCTCCCCGTGCAGGTTGCCGATCCACACCGTGGTCGCCAGCTGCGGGGTGAAACCGTTGAACCAGGCGTCCACGTTGTTGTTGGTGGTACCGGTCTTGCCGGCGACCGGCCGGTTGTAGATACCCGCCGCCGTCCCGGTACCACTCGTCACCACTGCGTTGAGGGCCACGTCAGCCTCGGCCGCGACCTGGGCCGAGAACACCCGGTGCCCCGGATCCAGGCCCTGGTAGATCACGTTGCCGGTGCGGTCGGCGATGGAGTCGACGAAGGAAGGCGAGTGGAACACCCCCTGGTCGGCGACCGCGGCATAGGCCCCGGCCATCTCGATGGGCCGAACCGCGGCGGCGCCTATCACCACCGAGGGGATGTAGTCGTAGGTGGCGTGGGGCACCTCCGTGGCGCTGACGCCGAGGCTCTGGGCCATGGAGATCACGTTGTGCAGGCCCACTTCGTGAGCAAGGCGGATGAAGGCGCAGTTGACCGATTTGGCGGTGGCCGAGACGATGGACTGCACCCCCTCGTTGGCGTCGTCGTTCCTGATCGGTGTCTGCGCCAGCGAGGTGTTGCCCGGGAAGAGGATGGCGCACGGTCCCTGCCCGTCGACGGTGTCGTACACCGAGTACCCCTGCTGCAGCGCCGCCAGGAGGGTGAAGAGCTTGAATCCCGATCCGGGCTGGCGCTGGCCCTGGGTCATCACATCGAACTGCTGCACCTTGGCCCCGGCCCCCCCGACCAGGGCCCGCACCGCCCCGGTGGTCGGGTCGATCGAGACCAAGCCCTCCTCGAAGCCCTGCGTGTTGGCCGGGGTGTCCTTGGTCACCGCCTGCTCGGCATCTTGCTGCATCGCCGGGTCCAGGTTGGTGACGATGCGCAGACCGCCGCCGAAGACGGTCGCATAGCGCTCCGCGTAGGTGGCGCCGAGCAAGGTGCTGTCGTCGAGCAGGAATTGCTTCACCTGGTTGACGTAGTAGCCGGCGACGGGGTCGTGCTGGACCACGGTGGGATTGACCCCGGTGGCGATGACCGTGGGCAGCGGCCGGGCGTCGGCCGCGGCCTCTTGGGCCGCGGTGATGTCGCCGTAGTAGACCATGCGTTGCAGGACCTCGGAGCGGCGCTGCCGGGCGGCCGCCGGCTGGAGGATCGGGTCGTAGCCGTTCGGGTCCTGGATCATGCCGGCGAGCAGCGCCGACTGGGGCAGGTTGAGAGCGGTGGCGGGCTCCCCGAAGTAGGTCTGCGCCGCCGCCTCGACCCCGTAGGCGCCGCTGCCCAGGTAGATGGTGTTGAGGTAGGCCTGCAGGATCTGGTCCCGGCTGTACTTCTGCTCCAGGCGGTCGGCCAGCACCGCCTCGCGCACCTTGCGGTTGAGGGTCCGCACCGAGCTCAGGTACACCTGCTTGACCAGCTGCTGGGGAATGGTCGAGCCGCCCTGCAGCCCCCCGCCCTGAGCGTCGTTGACGAAGGCCCGGACCATGGAGGGGATGTCGAAGCCGCCGTGGATGTAGAAGCCGTGGTCCTCCGTGTCGAGCACCGCGGTGACCATGGTCCTCGACACCTGCGTCAGGGCTACCGGCTGGCGGTACTCCGGGCCGCTCAGCGTGGCCAGCACCGTCTTGGCGTCATCGGCCAGCA
>JAKBAX010000498.1 GCA_021808785.1 Actinomycetes bacterium
GCGAAGACCTGCTTGTTCGTGACCACGGCCAGGTCCACGCCGGGGTCGGGGACGTGCTGCGCCAAGAAGGGCCGGTCCACCGGATCGGCCACTATGGCCACCCCCGGCTGGACCCCCCGCGAGTCACATACCGGGGTGTCGGCGGCCACGTACAGCGTGGCACCAACCACGAACACTCCCTGGCGAGCACGACGTCGGCCGCAAGCCGGGCAGGGCCCCGAAGCCGGCCGACGACAGCGGCTGGTCGCGCCCCGAGGCGATCACCTTCCGCCCGCTCGCGTCGCCGTAGGCCAGGGTGAAGCCGGTGCCGGCGGCCCGCCCGTCGAGGATGGCCTGGGGGCCAGGAGGATCACCACGAGCAGGAGGGTCAGGGCCCCGCTGGCCGAGGCCGGTCCACTTCACGTCGGTGCCGGTGACGAGCAGGGATCCGTGCACGAAGGCGGCCCCCCCGCCGGCCACCAGAGCCAGGGCCGCCACCCCGCTCCGGGTCCCCGTCAGCACCGGTCGGTGCCGCGGCCCACTCGACGTGGGCCGAAGGTCGGGGCGCGAGACGATCAGGGCCAGCGCCGACGCGCTCACGACCAGGGTGACGAACTCGGCCGCGAACTGGAGCTGCGACTCCGTCAGCGATACCGGTCGCTCACCTCGAGACGGCGGGGGTCGTGGTGGTAGTGGTCGCCGTGGGTGGGGGTACCACGCCGCCGAGGGACTTCAGGTCGGACAGGGCCTGGCCGAGGGTGGCCACGGGCAGGACCTTCAGGTTGCCGGCCTCGCTCTCGGCTTCTTTGTAGTTTCCGGGCGGTACCAGGAACACCGTGGCCCCCGCCTTGCGCACCGCGATGGCCTTCTGGGCCGCGCCACCGATCTCGACCACGTCGCCGTTCGGTTCGATCTGGCCGGTGGCCGCCACCTTCAGGCCGCCCGTCAGGTGGCCCCCGCCGAGCGTGTTGATGAACCCGAGAGCCAGAGCCAGCCCGTCGGACGGGCCGCCGATCGAGCCCACCTCGGCCCGGAGGGGGAAGGGCAGGTCGTAGGTGATGCGCGACTCCGACTCGATTCCGAGGAACCCCTTCTTCGGGTCCGCCGGCCGGCCCCCGAGAGCGGGGGTGCCCTCCAGGTGAGCCGTCAGCTGCCGCTCCTTGGTGGTCCCCCCCGTCGTGCGCTCGACGGTGATCTGCACCGCGGTGCCCGGTCCGAGACCGGACAGGTCGGTGCTGACGTCCCCGGCAGTGTGCACGCTCCGCCCGTTGACGGCGATGATCAGGTCGTTGCACTGCAGGCCGGCAGCCGCCGCCGGGGTGCCGGGCAGCACCGTGTCGATCTGGGCGCCCAGGTCGTTCTCTTTGACCTGGTATCCCAACTGACGCAGCGCGGCCACAGGAGCCGACGAGGTCGCCTGCACCGCCTGCTGGGTGTCCTGGCAGTTCACCTGGGAGGCGCTGCCGTTGCCGACGATGGCCGAGTTGGGGAGGAACACCGAGTGGTCGCCGAACTGCTTCAACAGTCCGAGCTTGTACAGCAGGTACTGCCACGGCGAGGGCTTACCCTGATAGACGTCGACCATGAAGATGGCCCCGTCGACGGGATGGGCCCGACCGGTCGGGACCACCAGCTGCACGCACGGCTCGCCGTTGCGTAGGGCGAAGGATCCTCCCCCCGCGCTCCGGCACTCCGCCGAGGCGGTCACCAAAGGGGCCTGGCCGGGCGACAGGACGTAGTAGCCGCCCGCCCCGACCTCGAGGAGGCCGACCACCCCGCCCACGATCAGCACTACGACGGCTCCGACTACGACCACCCAGCGCCTCCGCCTGGACTGGTGGCCAGGCTCTTGTACCATTTCTCCAGAAGTGTTCACGTCGTCGATCCCCGCTCACATGACCGCCCGCCCGAGGTGGGTAGAGCAGTTCGGGCGGGCACAGCCTGCCATGCATCCGGCTCGACAGGCAGTACACGGGAGGGTCCGCCGATGAGATACCGGGAGCGAGCCGAGCACCGGGCCCTGCGGGTCGTGGGTTCCACCACCGGCTTGATCGTCATCGCCCTCGGCATCGGGCTGATCGTGGCCGCCTCCATCGGCGCCATCATCTGGGTCATCTCGAGCGCCCTGCACCACGCCGCCAACCAGTGACCGGCACTTGACCGTACCGGGCCGCCAGGCGTCGCGGCGCCGGCGGGACGTGGCCATGGCCGGCCACGCCACCGGCGCGCGATGCGAGGCCGGCGCGACCACGGCCCGCCAGGCCCTGACCGACACCGAGCCGGCGGTGCGCGCCACCGCTCTGGGCGCCCTCGACCGCCTGGCCGCACTGCGCCTCGAGGACCTGGCCGTGGCGGCCGGCGATCCGTCGCCCCTAGTGCGGGGGCGCGCCGCCGAGCTGTCACCCCGTTTCGGCCCGGGTGCGCTGGCCCTCCTGACCGGCGGCCTCGACGACCCGAAACCCGAGGTGGTCGAGGCGTCCTGCTTCGGGTTGGGCGAGGTGGGCGACGCGGCCGCCCCGGCGGTCGACGCCCTGGCCGGAGTGGCCCGGGGTCATGGCGACCCTCTGTGCCGGGAGGCGGCGGTGGCCGCGTTGGGGGCCATCGGCCCGACCGGAGCGCCTGGCGGCGTGGCCGCGGTGCTGTCGGCCATGGCCGACAAGCCGGCCGTCCGGCGCCGGGCCGTGCTGGCCCTGGCCGCCTTCGACGGGCCGGAGGTCGAAGCGGCCCTGGAGGCGGCCCTGACCGACCGGGACTGGCAGGTCCGCCAGGCCGCCGAGGACCTGACCGACCGCCGCCGCTGACCGGCTACTTCATGAACAGGTCGCGCACCGCGTCGAACTCCTCGAGGCACTTGCCGGCACCGAGCACGACGCACTCCAAGGGCGCTTCCACCAG
>JAKBAX010000499.1 GCA_021808785.1 Actinomycetes bacterium
ACCTCGTCGACGCCATCGCCACCGCGGCACCGACACAGTCACAGGAACACAGCCGACCATCGGCTCCCCGGCTCCCCGACGGGCTCACGCCCCGGGAAGCCGAAGTGCTCTCCCTCATCGCGACGGGCCTCTCGAACGCGGAGATCGCCGCACACCTCGTGGTCAGCGAAGGCACCGTCAAGAGCCACATCAACCACCTGTTCGCCAAGATCGATGCGCGTGACCGCGCCCAGGCCGTCACCTACGCTTACCAGCACGGCCTCGCTTGACGCTGCCCACCGTGGCCCCACCTGTCTCGCCAATCGAGGACGGACCCACCCGGACGCTCAACTTCGCGGCAGCGCTCGCCGACGGCACCCTCGGCGTGCGCCGCGGCGGATTCGTCCGTAGGGGTCTATTCACGTGAGCGGACTACAGCAAGCCACACGCTCGTCCCCACCAGCGGTGGCCCAGCTCAGCCAGCTGTCAGTCCGGTCAGATGAATGACCTGAAGGGTCCAGAAACTCCCGCCCCTCGCGGTGGGACAGGCCCTCGCCCCAGGCCAGTCGAAGGATGTCTCGGACCTTGCGCATGGCGATGCGGGGTCTCGGCACGGCCACCTCCTCGGAGCAGTTCCGAGGACGTTGACCGGCCCCCTCAGCTCATGCGCGGACCGTCAGCTGCCTCCTGTCGGGGTGTACGAAATCGCCTGGAACAGGTGTACGGATTCGGCCGGAACGGGTGTACGAAAACCTCCGGAATCCTCAACCTCGTCGACCGACGCCCCGTCGTTGAGCATGCGGTCGCCCTCGGCCAACTTCCGGATCACCTGCTCCGGCGTGTGATGCCGCCTCTTCATGGTGCTGTCCTCCTGCCCCATCATGGGGCCTCGGACTCGCACCGCGTGTGGCTCAGCTCACGGGTACCCGGTCACGACCGCTCATGCTTCGGGTACGGGATCGAGCATGCGGTGTGGCCGGCGGAGCGATCGGGCGACGGGGTCGTCACGGCTGGTCCGCCGCAGCGGTTTCGTGAGGATGTCGTCGGGTCCGGGTGCGACCTTGCAGTGCGGACACGTCCCGCGGTCATCGAGAGGCGTGCCGCAGCCCGCGTGTTGGAACACGCGACAGCTGCCCTCGCGGTAGCGGTCGCCCCAGACGAGCAGCGAGTGGATGACCGGCCAGAGGTCCTTGCCGGCCTGGGTGAGATGGTAGAGGTGGCGGCCGCGGTGGTCGGGGTCGGGGAGCCGGTCGACGATGCCGTCGTCGACGAGCCCGTTCAAGCGCCCAGACAGGATGGCCTTGGGGATGTCGAGGTGGGCTTGGAAGTCGTTGAAGCGGCGCACGCCGTAGAGGGCGTCGCGGACGATGAGCAGCGTCCAGCGCTCGCCGACGACTTCGAGCGCCCGGGCGAGGGCGCAGTCCTGGCCTTCGTAGTCCTTGCCGAGCACGGGCCCAGTCTACCCGCCATGGGTTCAATCACCGGACCTCTGAGGTACCGTAGGGCCGTGGGTCTGTTCACTGAACCCAAACGCAGGGTCCTGGCGCCGTGGCTCCCGGTGGCGCCGGGTCGTGGTCATCCCGGCGGCTGGGCTGTCACTGGTGGCGACCGTCGCCTTCGCCGCCGGCGGGCACGCGCTGTGGCTGACCGCCGCCCTGGTGCTGCTCACCGCAGCAGCCGTCCACCGGGCGGCCGGGCGCCACGCAGGGAGTGCAGCTGATCCGTTGGCGACAGCCAACACGAGCAGCAGTTCCACCTGAACAGAAGGCCATCCATGACGCACCTTCCCGACCATCCGCTCTCCGGACTTCCAGGGCTGCTTGGCATCACCGTCACCCACCTCACCCCTCGACGGGTCGAGGCCGTCCTCGTCGTCGAAGCAGCCCACTTGGCTCCCACCGGCTATCTCCACGCCGGCACCGCCGTCACGCTGGCTGACACCGCTTGCGGCTACGGCTGCCTTGTGTCTCTTCCCGAAGGCAAGAGCGGCTTCACGACCATCGAGCTCAAGACCAATCATCTCGCGACCGCCAAGGTTGGTCAGCAACTTCATGTCATCGCCGCCGCACTTCACCAAGGTGGCACGACCCAGGTCTGGGATGCCATCGTCACCGCTACCACCCCCGACGATCACACTCACGGCCGACAGATCGCCGTGTTCCGCTGCACCCAGATGCTGCTCGAATCTCGGGGCGCCCCACGTCCGCCCTCGGTCACCGATCATCGCTGAGGCATCACCTTCGCTCTACGTACCGAGGGGTCCGGCGTGGAAGATCGGTGTGGCGAACGGCTGGTGGTCGTCGTTCGGGAAGAAGAAGGTCCACAAGACCGCCAAGGTGACCGCTCCCGCTCACGCATCAAAGACGACTCAGCGCACGACCATGGTCGCCGATGTCCCGAGAGGCTCGGCCCCACTGGGCGGTGTCCGTACCCCGGTCAACCCGGCCGCGGCAGCACGTCGAAGTAGTCTCCGTCGAGGGGCCGCAGGACGTCGAAGTGCCGGCGGTCAAGGCTGGCGATCGCGCGCGTCCGGTACCGCTCAGCCAGGACCACGATCGATGCATCCGCCACTCCGATCTCCTGGTCCCGATAGCTGGCGATCACCCCCCGGGAGCGGCGAAGCCCCTCTTCGTCGAATGCTGCCAGGTCCCACGCTCCGCCGGCCAGTTCGTCGAGCACGGCCAGCTCGTCGTCCACGCCGTGTCGGGTGGCCACGAGGTAGTCGAGCTCGGCCACCACGTACGGAGAGACGACCAGGGCGTCGGCCGCGGCAAGCACCGCTGACACCGCGTCGTGGTCGGGCTCGGAAGCATCGAAGAATGCCAGCAGGGCGCTGGTGTCCACGATGACCGGAGGCACCTTCAGCGCTCCCCGAATCCGGCAAGCA
>JAKBAX010000077.1 GCA_021808785.1 Actinomycetes bacterium
TCCGATCTGGGCCAGGTGACCCGGGTGCCGCCGGCGGCGTGGCGCCCCCACCACTCGAGCGGCTCCACCCGCTGCGCCACTTCGGCCCAGGACCGGCGACGGGGCGCGGGGGCGGCCGAGCCGGACCCGAACAGAGCCCCCTGGCCCGAACTGCCCGCCGCTGGGGGGGCCGGGCGCCGACGGGGTAGGGGGCGCTCGATCCGCCCGGACCGCACCTCGGCCCAGGCTTCGATCGGGTCGTGGTCGGTCAGGATCGAGACCAGGGTGGCCGGCCCCATGCCCGGTAGCCCGGCCAGAGCCGCCACATGGGCCGCGACCCCGAAGTCCTCCTCCGGGCCGGGGCCGGTCGGAGGCGCCCCGGCCGGGTCGGGGACGGTCACTGCACCAGGCTCCGCTCGTCGTCCTCCCACGTCGGGCTGTCCTGCTCGAACAGCGGCGCCCTGAGGGCCAGCGCCGAGTAGGCGTGGTCGACACCGATCGGCCCTTCCCGACCGGCCAGGTCGGCCAGGGTACGGGCCACCCGGCGCACCCTGTGCAGGCCCCGTGCCGATAGCTGACCCTGCCGGAGACGGGTCTCGAGCAGCCGGGACGCCTCGGGGTCGAGCGGGGCCAGCTCGTCCAGGCGGGGGCCGGGAATGGCCGCATTGGCGGCCACCCCACGCCGGGCCGCCAGCTGGCGGGCATCGGCCACCCGGGCCGCCACCACCGCAGTCGCCTCCGGCGCGCCCGGTGACCGTCCCGGTACGGCCGCCCCGGCCATGAGCTCTCCCACATCGGGTCGCTGGACATGGATGCGCAGGTCGAAGCGGTCGAGCAGCGGTCCTGACACGCGGGCTGCGTAGCGGGCTACGGCCGGCGGCCGGCATCGGCACGAACCAGGTCCCCTCTCGGCCCCGCACGGGCACGGGTTCATGGCCGCCACCAGCACCACCCGGGCCGGGAACAGCACGGTGGCCCGGGCCCGGCACACCAGGACCTGCCCCTCCTCGAGAGGTTGGCGCAGCATGTCGAGCACGGCGGCGGGGAACTCGCCCAGCTCGTCGAGGAAGAGCACTCCGTGGTGGGCGCAGCTGAGCTCCCCCGGACGCATCTGGGATCCGCCCCCGCCCACCAGGGCCACCGGCGACGCCCCGTGATGGGGAGCCCGGAACGGCGGACGCCGGATCAGCGATCCTCGCGGCAGGGGGAGCCCGGCCGCACTGTGGATGCGGGTGACCTCGAGGGCCTGGTCGGCGTCCAGCGCCGGCAGCAGACCGGGTAGCCGCTCGGCCAGCATGGTCTTGCCGGCCCCGGGCGGCCCCACCATCAGGAGGTGGTGGGAGCCCGCCGCGGCCACCTCGACGGCCAACCGGGCGAGCGGCTGGCCCCTGACGTCGGCCAGGTCGGGCCCGGGAGGCGGGGGGGCCACATGAGCTTCGGGTGGCTCGGCCTCCCATGGCCTCTCCGCCTTCAGGCACCGGACCAACTTGGCCAGGGTGGTGGCCGAGCGCACCTTCGCACCCGGAACCAGCCTGGCCTCGGCCGCCGCGGCCGGAGGAAGCACGACGACCCGCGCCCCCACCGCATGCACCACGGCCAGCGTGCCCGGCACCGGTCGGAGGGATCCGTCCAGGCCCAGCTCACCGGCGAAGGCCAGGTCGCCGACCTCGGACGGCTTCAGCTGCCCGTCGGCCACCAGCAGCGCGATGGCGATCGGGAGGTCCAGCCCGGCGCCGCCCTTACGAACGCTGGTGGGCGCCAGGTTGACCGTGATGCGCTTCTGCGGCCACTTGAGCCCGCTCGACAGCATGGCGGCCCGCACCCGGTCCCGGGACTCCCGGCACGAAGCGTCGGGCAGCCCGACGATGCTGAACGACGGGAGCCCGGTCGAGACGTGGACCTCCACGCCGATGGGCTGCCCGTGGACGCCGACCAGGGTGGCCGATGGGACCATAGCCAGCACTTCGCGTCTCCTGACCTCGGGAACCGGATGGGGATGGGGAGCCGCGCCGGCTGCCGAGAAGGAGTTGGGGTCAGGCTATTGCGGGGGTGTGACCGGAAGGGCCTGCTGGAGATCCTGCCAGATGTCCTCGACGTCTTCGATCCCGACCGACAGGCGCACCAGCGCCGGGGGCAATCCCTGCTCACCCGCCCATCGACCCCGCCGCTCGGCCAAGGTCTCCACCCCGCCGAGACTGGTACCGACGGTGACCAGCTCGAGCCGGGCCAAGAAGGCGTCGGCGCCCTCCGCCCCCCCGGCCACCTCGAAGCTGACCATGCTGCCGTAACCCTTCATCTGGCGGCCGGCGAGCTCATGGCCCGGATGATCGGGCCGCCCCGGGTAGCGCACCGAGACGACGCCCGGATGGGCGGCCAGACGCTCGGCCAGGGTGAAGGCGTTGGCTCCGGCCCGCTCGACCCGCAGGGCCAAGGTGCGCACACCGCGAAGGGCGAGCCAGGCCTCCCACGGGCCGGCCACCCCCCCGTGGAGAGATCGCCGGGTGGTCAAGTGGGCCAGGATGTCGGCCCGCCTGGTCACCGCGGCGCCCATGATCACGTCCGAGTGACCGGCGAGCAGCTTGGTGGCACTGTGCACCACGACGTCGGCCCCGAGGCCGAGCGGCTGTTGGAGGAGCGGGGAGGCGAAAGTGTTGTCGACCACGACGTCGAGCCCCAGATCGTGGGCACCGGCGGTCAGGCGGCGGAGATCGGCGATGGCCAGAAGCGGGTTGGTGGGCGACTCGAGCCACAGCACCCCCCCGGCCCCGAACTCCCCTGCCGCGCCAGACGGCCGACCGGGCGCCTCGCAGAACTCGGCGCACGCCGAGAGCACCGCCTCGGTGTCGGCCACGTCGACGGTCCGGTAGCGCAGCCGGCCACGCCCGGCCACGTCGGCGAGAAAGCGGCGGGTCCCGTTGTACGCGTCACCTGGAACCACCACCCGGCCGGGGATGGGAAGGGACTCGAGCACCGCCGCGATGGCGGCCAGGCCGGAGGCGAAGACCACGGCGGTGCCCCCCTCCAGCGCCCCGATCACCTCTTCGAGCGCGCTCCAGGTCGGGTTCCCGTCCCGCCCGTAAATCAGCTCGCCCCCCTGGTGGAAGGTGGAGCTCAGCACTACCGGTGGATTGACCGGCACCCCCGGTGCGGCCGGCGGGCGTCCCAGGTGGACGACATCGGTGGCCGGTGCCGGGCGGGGTCTCGAACCCGCTGTGGGATCCATCAGAAGGCCCCCTCGATGACCTCGACCGCCCGGCCCCGGACCGAGGCCACATCGAAGCGGATATCGGGCGCCGACCCGGCCCGGTCCGAGGGCCCGCTGTTCCGCAGCCATTCGGCGGCCAGGCGGCGGAGACGGAGCTGCTTGGTACGGGTCACCGCTTCGTATGGCGGGCCGAAGGTGTCCGACGATCTGGTCTTGACCTCGCAGAACACGATGACGTCGGGGCCGGCCGCCACGAGGTCGAGCTCCCCCTGGCGACTGCGCCAGTTACGGGCCAGGATCCGGTACCCCCGGGCTCGGTACCAGTCGGCGACCCGGGCCTCCCCGCTGTCCCCGAGGCCGCGCCGGGGGTCCCGTGGCGCACCGAGGCTCAGTAGGACTCCTTCTCGGGAAGCTCCTCGATGTTGACATCTTTGAACGTGACCACCCGCACCGACGACACGAAACGGGCCGGGCGGTACATGTCCCACACCCAGGCGTCGCCCAGCGTGATCTCGAAGAAGGTCCGGTCCCCCTCCCCCTTGGCCTCCATCTGCACCTCGTTGGCCAGGTAGAAGCGCCGTTCCGTCTCGACGACGAATTTGAACATGGCCAGGACCGCCCGGTACTCCTGGTAGAGCTGTAGCTCGATCTCCGTTTCGTACCGTTCGAGATCCTCGGCGCTCATCGGGACCATGGTAGGTCGCGGTATCCGCCTAGGCGGGTTCAGAGCCGATCAGAGAAACGAGGCTCGCCACAGCGGCCACACCTTCCAGACCGCCCGCCCCACGATGGTGGCCATCGGCACCGCTCCGAACACCCGGCTGTCCTCGGAGTCGCTCCGGTTGTCCCCCATGACCCAGACCTGGCCGGCGGACACGGTCACAGGGCCGAACGACGAGGTGAAAGTCCCTCTCGGGAGGTACGGCTCGTCCAGCCGCTCCCCGTCCACGTAGACCCGCCCGCCGCGAGCCGAGATCCGGTCCCCTGGCAGGCCGATCACCCGCTTGATCAGAACCGTCTGGTCTGGGGCGAACCCGAGAGCCACACCCACGTCGTGTATGGCCCGGGCCACCGGGTCGGAGGGGGCGCCCGAGCCGGCCTCGATCCCGGGCGGGGAGTCGAACACGACGATGTCGCCCCGGTGGACCGGGTGGAGGTGGTAGGCCAGTCGGGACACGACGACCCGGTCGTCGACCCGCAGCTGGGGCACCATCGAGGCGGAGGGGATCCAGTAGACCTGGGCCACGAAGGCCCGCACCAGTACGGCCACCGCGATGGCCAAGACGACTACGAGTCCGTCCCCGGTCAGGCGGCGCCGGCGGGACCGCCGGTGCTCCCCCCGAGGGCTCCTGACGCCCCGTCGCCGGTCGGCGAGGGGCGGAGCGGCGGCCATCGCGATCAACTATTCCCCACCCATGGGGTGGCGCGGGGGCGGGCCGCGCCGTCAGGTGGGCGGCGGCGTCACGCGGTCACGGCCGCGGGCGAGAGGTGCCCGGCCCGACCCTCGATGGGAGCCAGGCCGAGCGACTCGGCGGGGCGAGACCGCAGCTCCCGCCAGACGGTCACAGATATGACGGCCACGATGGTCAGGGCTCCCGACCACCACCACCAGGTCCTGGGCGTGCCGAGCTGGGCCCAGGCGACCAGTACCAGCTCCCACCCGAGCAGGCCCCACGGCACCCGCCGGTTGGCGGCCAGCACCGCGAACACGAAAAGGGCCAGGCCCGGCGCCAGGTAGTAGGCGAACATGACCGGTTCCATCACCATACGAACCATCAAGACGCCACCCAGTCCTATGAGCTGCACAGGCTCCGGCCGCTTGCGCAGGGCGATGGCAACCACCGGAGCCGCGAGCACCTCCAGGACCCGGCCGATCATCGAGCCGTGGCTACCGGCCACCGCCACGAAGAGCGGGAGGAGCGGCGAGGAATGGCCCGTTCGGAGGTGCTCGGGGAAAGTGGGGAAGAGGAGCGCACGTGAGGTGTCGGCCCAGTCGACGGCAAGGGGGAAGGCGGCCAAGAGCACAGCCGGCGCGGCGCTCGTCGCCAGCGTCCGCAGACGGCGACCCGGCGCGACACCGACAAGTAGGAACGGTATGGCCACCACGGCCCACTGCTTGCAGCAAACGGCCACGGCCAGGTACAACGCCGCCCGGGTGTGCTCCTCGGCTCTCATGGCCCTGATGCCGTAGAGCACGAAGGCGAGGGCGAGGACGTCCTCGGGATGCGACCACAACTCGCACGGGACGACCACCACCGCGGCCAACAGGACCTGCAGCACGCCGAGACGGGCCCGGCGCAACCCGAACGAGGCGGCGAGGCGGCGCATCGCATGGAGGGCCGGTATCCCGGCCAGCATCTCCCACGGTCCGATGACCAGCCAGGCGGACGGCTTCGGCACCGGGAACGGGTACCCGCTGAGCAGGGTGTAGTGGTCCGATACCCACTGGGCCGGCGCCATGAGGATGGCCGGAAGGGGCAGGGCGTAGTAACCGTTGCGAGGGGTGTACAGGTAGCCGAGGGCCCCGTCGGCGACATAGCGGGCCGGCTCGGTCAGGATCCAGGTGTCCCCGGGGACCAACCACCCGTGGGCGTTGTGGACCACAGGCATCCAGAGGAACGAGTACAGGAGCACCATGGCCCCGGCCAGAGCGCCCACGGCCGCCGACCACATCCACGCCGTTGCGGCGCGCTCATCGGTGGGCGCCCGATCTGCCATGTACCGACTTCTCGGCTAGTTGGGCCCAGAAGTGAAGTCCCCCGCCGACGCCTTTTGTGCTCAGGGCGTTGCCGACGCGCCCGGTAGCCGGCTACCTCGAGGCTGAGAGGCCGTGGCCCTTCACGTCGGAGGGGGTCCGAAGCTCCTTATTAGGAAGTCATCTGTCCCTTACCTTGCACGCTCGGGTCGAAATCCTCGAGTGCATCGGCCGGAATGCCGAGGGTCCCGTCCTCCAGCCGCACCCGCGGAATTCGCCGGTAGTACATCGCCTCGATGATCACCCGAGTGCGGACCCCGAGTCGCTGCGCGGCTTCCGCCGGCAAAAGGATCTCTGGATCACTCATCTCAGGCCTCCATCGTCGAACCCGAGCCTACCGTGGAGAATCCTGACAAAGGTTGCCAACTCGTCCTGAAGACCGGGGGCGATCCCAGCGCCTCGCAAAGCGAGCCGGGAGTCCTCCAGTGCCTCCAAGACCCTGAAGGCCTCCTCCAGATCGAGGACCAGCCCGAGGGGAACAGGGTCGTCGTCTTGTCCGCTCCCGCCTCGGAGTCTGCCTGGGGCGGTACGACGGTCACCGACAGTTCCTGAAGCCACGCCGCTCGGGGGTGTCAGCCGACCACCAGAAGTGGACAGGACACTGAACGTCGCAGTATCCCAAGGGAGCCGAACGCCGATTCGGTTTCTGTCAAGAGGAGCAACGCCAGTCGCTCGAGGATAGAGCGGCCGCGCGTTCGGCGTGGTGCACCGGTATCATGACACCATGGCGAAGAACTTCACGGTCCGGCTACCTGATGACGTAGCGGCAGACGCCGAGGCATTGGCACGCGCCGAGGGGAAAAGCCTAAACGAGACGGTCAAGTCGGCCTTGATCGAGGCCGTGGAGCGCCGCCGCAACGACCCCGAGTTCAAGAAGACCCTCGAGCGGATCATCGAGCAAGACCGAGAGCTGCTCGAACGACTGGCTAAGTGAGCGTCCGGTACCTGGCTCTCGACGACTACGTCGCGCTCGCCGCCGGGGACTGGGACGAGACCGCTACTGCTAACTGGCTACGTCCCATACTCCACCACTCAGGACCCTGAGTCACTAGCTTTCGACTGGGTGAATGTTCTGCTCGGCCGAAAACGAGCCCCTTCTCCGGACGGGTACCCCGATCCGAGCGCCGAATCCAGTGCCTGTGGCTGGTGATGGGACGAAATGGCGGGGTGCGTGTTCTGTTCCCAGTGGGTCTTGCGTGTGGCGGTCAAAGTCCGCATATCGTTTGTGCAAGGAGTGAGGCTTCCCCACGCGAACTTTTATACCCAAGGGGGCGGGAGAGGCACCCTCGAACTCAGATCGCCGACTACGAGTGCCTTGTCGGTGCCCTCGGCTCTCATCAACGGGCGCAAGATGCGATGTTCTGTATCCAGGCCCGATTTGCTCGGGACGTATACACTTCGCCCGTGGCTGGCATGGTCCTGTATCGAGAAGGGATCACCAAAGGTCCAACCAAGCTCAGGGGCGGATACCGACTCCCAATGAGGTCCATGTTGGCCAACTGGCGCGCAGTCACTGCCCGTGTCGATGGAGCCGAGGGGATCACTCTCAAGCAGGGCGTGCCCTATTTCCTTGCTGTTCCGCCCGGTCGGCACACGGTCCACGTTGAAGCACGCGGCTTTGCTCCGGCCTCCGCGAGCGTTGAAGTCAAGCACTCGGCGGACCTGATAGTGGCCGTCACGCCCGCTTGGCTCGACGGAGTATCCAAGTCAACCCCACTCGGCGAGTTGCGGTTGCGTACAGGCGTTGGCCCTGAGCAGCTGCAGCCATACCTGTTCTATCGGCTCCTGCCGACCTCGATGGGCAGGACATCCGTGTTTCCCTCCGTCATCGCTTCGGCGCTAGCGAGTTTCGTCCTCCTGTCGGTTCTAGGGCTTATCCCGCTGATTCTGGCCTTCTACCTTCTGGTGGTCGCTCCCGTCGTGGGGGTGATCGTCCTAGCGATCGCGCTCCTGCTTGTCCCCATTTCGGTCCCAGCCGGAATAGGTGGTGTCGTGATCGCGACCCGCTTCCTTCGCCTCCGACCTGAGTGGCGGACTCCGGTTGAGCGGCATTCGAGCAGGGCCAGCTAGCAGTGACAGAAGACCTCGTCTGCGCTCGCCACGGCCGGACCGACGCCATCCGGAAGGCCGCTCCTAACGACGGATCCCGGGCGCACCCGACCTCTGGACGTAACCGCTGTGGGTGACACCGTCCGATGCCGGCCGGTCTGATCCGGCGTCACGATTGATGCCGTCGGGTAACGAGAGCCTCCGCTCCTCCCCGCAGCGATGCTCCTGCATCGCTCCATTAAAGAACTCGGCCAGAAGGCCGAGCAGGGCTATCTCGCCGTCGAGCGCCTGGACTTGTCTGTCGGACTGTAAGAAGTCCGAAGTTCCTTGATCTTGGCCGCCTTGCCGGTGCGGTCGCGCAGGTAGTACAGCTTGGCCCGGCGCACGTCGCCGCGGGTGACGACCTCGATCTTGGCGATGACCGGCGAGTGCACCGGGAAGGTCCGCTCCACCCCGACCCCGAAGCTCAGCTTGCGGACCGTGAAGGTCTCGCGCACACCGGCGCCCTGGCGGCGGATGACGGCACCCTGGAATACCTGGACCCGCTCGCGGTTGCCCTCCACCACCCGCACGTGGACCTTGAGGGTGTCCCCCGGAGCGAACTCGGGGACGTCGTCGCGCAGGCTGTCGCGATCTACCAGGTCGGTCGGGTTCATGGGGCGGGCTCCTGCAACTCGAATAGGCGGGCAGTTCAGAGTAGTCCGTCGGGACCGATCTCGGCCAGGAGCCCCCGCTCCTCGGCCGACAGTCCGCCCCGGCCGGAAATCAGGTCCGGGCGCCGCTCGACGGTCCGTTGCAGGGCCTGGGCCCGCCGCCAGCGGGCGATGCGGGCGTGGTCGCCGCTGCGCAGCACCGCCGGTACCTCCCACCCCCGGAACTCGGCCGGCCGGGTGTACTGGGGGTACTCGAGCAGGCCGGCGCTGAAGCTCTCCTCCCCCGCCGACGCGGTGTTGCCCATGACCCCGGGAACCAGCCGGGCCACCGCCTCGAGCACCGCCAGGGCGGCGATCTCCCCCCCCGCCAGCACGAAATCGCCGATGGACAGCTCGCCGTCGACCAGGTGATCGGCGACCCGTTGGTCGACCCCCTCGTAGCGCCCGCACAACAGGCTGAAGCCGTCCCCCCCGGCCAGCTCCTCGGCCCAGGGCTGGTCGAAGCGGCGGCCGCCCGGCCCGAGCAGGTACAGCGGTCGGGGCGGCTCCTCCCGATCTACCACTGCGAAGAGCGGCTCGGGCCGCAGGACCATCCCGGCCCCGCCCCCGAAAGGGCTGTCGTCGACGGAGCGATGGGGATCGGTGGTGCCCGACCGCAGGTCGTGGACCCGCAGGTCGAGCCGCCCGTCACGAGCCGCCCGGCCGATCAGGCTGGCTTCGGTCCAAGGGCGCACCAGGTCAGGAAAAATGGTGAGCACATCGATACGGACGGTCGCGGTCGCCCCTTCGCCGGTCACGGGTCGAGCAGGCCGGGCGGACCGTCCACCGTCAATCGACCCTCGTCCCGGCGCACGAAGGTCAGAGGCACCACCCGGCCGTCATCGAGCACCAGCAGGTCGCTGGCCGGGTTGGCCTCCACCGCCTCCACGGTGCCCACCGGCGTGCCATCCGGTAGGTAGAGCACCGCATCGATCAGCTCGTGGACCCAGAGGGCGTCGGCCACATCGAGCGGCTCCGCTGTCAATACGGTGTTGCGCAGCTCGTCGGCCGCCTCCCGGCTGGCCACTCCTTCGAAGGTGACCAGCCACCGTTGGTGGCCGGTCGTCGGGGCCTGGCGGGACGCCTCTCGAACGGTGAGGACGCGGGTCCCCGCCGTGAGGGCGACCCCGGCCCCCACCCGCTCCTCCCGGTTGGTCCACAACTCCACCACCACCTGGCCCTTCAGCCCGTGGGGCCGGACCACGCGCCCGATCTCGAGCACGGCGGGAACCCGGCGTCAGTCGACGATGTCGACGAATACGTCCACGCCGTCGCGGGCACCGGTGGCCCGGACGACGCTGCGGATCGACTGGGCGACCCGTCCCCGGCGGCCGATGACCTTGCCCATGTCGTCGGGTGCGACGTGCAGCGCCAGCTTGATGCCCTGGCGGGCCTCGCTGGTCTCGACCCGGACCGCGCTCGGGTCGTCCACCAGCCGGGTGGCGAGGAAGGTGAGCACGGCCTTGGCACGGCCGCCGTCCACCTCGTCGTCGCCCCAGTCGTCGATGCCCCCGTCGAGGCTGTCGTCGACGTCGCTCACGAAGGCGCGCCGGACTTGAACTCGTCCATGGCCCCGGACTGGGTGAGCAGGCGGGCGACCGTGTCGGTCGGCTGAGCCCCGTCACGCAGCCAGCGGACGGCGCGGGCGTTGTCGATGACGATTCGGCTGGGCTCGGAGCGAGGCTCGTAGGTACCCAGGATCTCGATGAAGCGGCCGTCTCGCGGCGACCGGCTGTCGGCGGCCACCACCCGGTAGACCGGTTGCTTCTTCTTGCCCATCCGCATCAGGCGGAGTTTGACTGCCATGTCGGTATCTGCTCTTCCTGCCGCTCAGCGGCGCTTCTTCTTCTTGGGATTGTGTCGCTTGCCGCCGGAGGTGGCCCGGCGCGCCGCTCGGCCCATGAGGCCGGGCATGCCCGCCATCTGGCGCATGTATGACTGCATCTGCTTGAAGCGGTCCAACAGGCTATTTACTTCACTGACCGTCGTGCCACTGCCGCGGGCGATCCGGGAACGGCGGGACCCGTTGATGACGGAGGGGTTCTTGCGCTCCTCGGGTGTCATCGACTGGATGATGGCCTCGATCGGGCCCATCATCCCGTCGTCGATCTCGGCGTTGCGCAGCTCCTTGGGCAGCCCCGGGATCATCCCGACAAGCCCCGACAAGGGGCCCATCTTCTTGACCTGCTGCATCTGGTCCAGGAAGTCCTCGAGGGTGAACTGGCCCTGCTGGAGGCGGGCCATGGCCTCCTCGGCCTGCTCCCGGTCGACGTTGGCCTCGGCCTTCTCGATCAGCGTGAGGACATCGCCCATGCCGAGGATCCGGTCCGCCATGCGGTCCGGGTGGAACTGCTCGAAATCGGCCAGCTTCTCCCCGGTGGAGGCGAAGACGATCGGCCGTCCGACCACCTCCTTGACCGACAGGGCGGCGCCGCCGCGGGCGTCGCCGTCGACCTTGGTCAAGATCACGCCGTCGAGCTCGAGGGTCCGGTGGAACGCCTCGGCGGTCGACACTGCGTCCTGACCGATCATGGCGTCGATCACGAGGAAGGTGTAGTGGGGAGCCACCGCCTCCGAGATGCGCCGCACCTCGTCCATGAGCTCCTCGTCGATGGCCAGTCGACCGGCGGTGTCCACGATCAGCACGTCGCGGCCGAGGCGGACGGCCTCCTCGTAGCCTGTCTTGGCCACCGTCACCGGGTCCGACGGCTCGCTGAACACGGGCACCCCGACCTGGTCGCCCAGCACCCGCAGCTGCTCCACTGCGGCGGGCCGCTGGAGGTCGGCCCCGACCAGGAGCGGGTTACGACCCTGGCTGCGCTTGTAGAAGCCGGCCAGCTTGGCTGCGGTGGTCGTCTTGCCGGCGCCCTGGAGGCCGGCCAGCAGGATGACCGTGGGCGGGCGCGGCGCGTAGGTGAGCTTGAGCGTCTCGCCCCCGAGGATCCGCTTCATCTCCTCGTGGACGACCTTGACGACCTGCTGGCCCGGGGTCAGGCTCTGCGAGAGGTCGAGGCCCACGAGCTGCTCACGAATCCGCGTGACGAAGTCGCGGACGACGCGTAGGTTGACGTCGGCCTGCAACAGAGCCAGGCGGATCTCCCGCAGGGCTTCGTCGACGTCGGCTTCGGTCAGCCGCCCCCGGCCGCGGAGGCGGGTGAAGACGGCGTCGAAGCGATCGGTCAGGGACTCGAACATGGGAGATAACAGCGTAGACGAGGATCCGGCGGCTTCCGGGGCGCCGCTGGTCAGGGCCCGTAACCTGGTCAAGGCGTTCGGCCGGTTCCAGGCCGTCGACTCGGTCAGCTTCGATGTGGCCCGCGGCGAGGCGTTCGGCTTCCTCGGACCCAACGGGGCGGGCAAGAGCTCGACCATGCGGATGATCTCCTGCGTGTCACCCCGGACGAGCGGTGAGCTCACCGTCCTCGGCCTCGACCCCGACCGCGACGGCCCCAGGATCCGGGCCCGCCTCGGCGTGGTACCCCAGGAGGACAACCTCGACCCCGAGCTGACCGTCCGGGAGAACCTGTACGTCTACGGCCGCTACTTCGACATCCCGAAGATGGCCCTCCGCGAGCGCATCGAGCAGCTGCTCGGGTTCGCCCAGCTCACCGAGCGGGGCGGGGACCGGGTGGAGCCCCTGTCGGGGGGTATGAAGCGGCGGCTCACCATCGCCCGGTCCCTGGTCAACGAACCGGATCTGCTGCTGCTCGACGAGCCGACCACCGGGCTCGATCCGCAGGCCCGCCACGCGCTGTGGGACCGGTTGTACCGCCTCAAGGCGCAGGGGGTGACGCTGGTCCTGACCACCCACTACATGGACGAGGCGGAGCAGCTGTGCGACCGGCTGGTGGTCATGGACCGGGGCCGCATCGTGGCCGGGGGATCACCACGCCAGCTGATCGAACGTCACTCGACCCGCGAGGTGGTCGAGCTGCGCTTCACCCCGGGCGAGACCGAGCGGATGGCCGAGAAGGTCTCCGACCTGGCCGACCGGGTGGAGATCCTGCCCGATCGCCTCCTGCTCTACACCGCCGACGGCGATGCGGTCGTCGAGGCCCTGGGCCGCCGGCGGCTCGAGCCGCTCAGTGTCCTGGCCCGGCGCTCGACCCTCGAGGATGTCTTCCTTCAGCTCACCGGCCGCCAACTGGTGGACTGAAGTGGGATGGTCCCCCTGAGATGGCACGTGTCCCGGCCCTGCGGGCCACCGCGTACTTCGTCCGGACCTACGCCCGGACCTGGCGGGCGTCGATCATGACCACCTTCGTCAACCCGACGCTGTACCTGCTGGCCATGGGCGTCGGGCTGGGCTCGTTCATCGACAAGAGCGCCAATCACGCCGTCCTCGGCCACCTGAGCTACCTCCAGTTCGTCGCCCCGGCTCTGGCGGCCTCGGCCGCTGCCACCACTGCGGCCAGCGAGTCGATGTTCCCGGTCATGGGTGCCATCAAGTGGCAGAAGACCTATTACGCCATGCTGGCCACCCCGCTACGGGTCGGTGACGTCCTGGCCGGCCACCTGATCTGGATCGCGGCCCGGATCGCCACCGCGGTGGGCTCCTACCTGATCGTCATGGCCGCCTTCGGCGCCACCGCGTCCTTCGAGTCGATCGCCATCCTGCCCGTCGGGCTCCTGACCGGCACCGCCTTCGCCGCCCCCCTGGCCGCCTTCGCCGCCACCCAGGACACCGACGGCAGCTTCAGCTTGATGTTCCGCTTGGGGGTGGTACCGCTGTTCCTGTTCTCGGGGGTGTTCTTCCCGTTGAGCCAGCTTCCGGTGGGTCTGCGGGTGATCGCCTACGTCACCCCGCTGTGGCACGGCGTGGACCTCTGCCGGCGGCTGGCCACCGGGACCGTCACCGCGCCCGGGCTGGCCGGCCACCTGGCCTACCTGGTCGGGGTCACCGCCGCCGGCCTCCTGGCCGCCCGCATCACCTACCGGCGCCGGTTGCTCGTATGAGCGCGCCGGCTCCGGGCATCGGCCTGCGGTGGCGGGTGGTACCGCCGGCACCGGGCCGGGCCCGGCGCCTGGTCGACCGCAACGCCCGGGCCGCCGCCCACTACTGGTGGGTACCCCTGTCCGGCCTGGCCGAGCCGGTGTTCTACCTGCTTTCGATCGGTATCGGCATCGGCAAGCTGGTGGGTGGCATCGAGGGCCCGGACCACCATGTCTACCGCTACGCGGTCTACGTGGCGCCGGCCCTGCTCGCCGCGTCGGCCATGAACGGGGCCATATACGAGTGCACCTTCAACGTGTACTTCAAGCTGGAGTACGCCCACGTCTACGACGCGGTGCTGGCCACCCCTCTGCGGGCGGTGGACGTGGCCCGGGGTGAGATAATCACCGCCCTGCTCCGAGGGGCCACCTACTCGACGGTGTTCGTGGTGATGATGGCCGCCCTCGGCGACGTCACCTCGGGGTGGGCCGCTCTGGCCATGCCCGCCGCCCTACTGATCGGCTTCGCCTTCGCGGCGGCGGCCATGGCCGCCACGACCTACATGCGGGGCTGGACCGATTTCGACCTGGTGAACCTGGTCATGCTGCCGATGTTCCTCTTCTCGACGACCTTCTACCCGCTGGCCACCTACCCGAGATGGCTTCAGATCGTGGTGGAATGCACGCCGCTCTACCACGGGGTGGTGCTGGAGCGGTCGATCGCCCTCGGGCTCGTCGGCCCGGCCCTGATCGGCCATGCCGCCTACCTGCTGGTGATGGGCCTGGCCGGAGTGGCCCTCGCCGGCCGGCGCATCCGGGTCCTGCTGCTCAGCTGACCGGAGCCGCCACGATGGCGCCCTTTTGTCCTCTGGCTCAGTCGTCGTCGAAGAGGGCCTCGACGAACTCCTCGGGATCGAAATCGACCAGGTCTCCGGCGCCCTCGCCCAGCCCCACCAGTTTGATCGGAATCCCCAGCTCGGAGCGGATGGCGACCACGATGCCGCCCTTGGCCGTACCGTCCAGCTTGGTCAGCACCACCCCGGTCACCCCCGCCGCGGCGGCGAACTGGCGGGCCTGGACCAGACCGTTCTGCCCGGTGGTGGCGTCGATGACCAGGAGCACCTCGGTGACCTGACCGGGGGGCCGGGCGGCGACCCGTCGGACCTTCTTGAGCTCCTCCATGAGGTTGGTCTTGGTGTGGAGCCGCCCCGCGGTATCGGCCAGGACCAGATTGGATCCACGGGCCGCGGCGTGCTGCACCGCGTCGAACACCACCGCCCCCGGATCGCCCCCCTCCGTGCCCCGGATGACCGTCGCCCCCACCCGCTCGGACCACCTCTCGAGTTGATCGGCGGCCGCGGCCCGGAACGTGTCGCCGGCCGCCATGACCACCTTGTGGCCGGCCGCCATCTGGCGCAGGCCGAGCTTGCCGATGGTGGTCGTCTTGCCCACCCCGTTGACCCCGACGAAGAGCCACACCGTCGTGCCCTCGTCGGCCATGTGCAGCTCGCGGTCGCCTTGCAGGAGGGTGATCAGCTCCAGCTTGAGCGCCTCGACCAGCTGACGGGCGTTCTGGATGCCTTCAGATTTGACCCGGCCTCGTAGGTCCTCGAGCATCACGCTCGACACGGTGGTGCCCACGTCGGCCAGGATCAGGGCCTCCTCCAACTCCTCCCAGACCGACTCGTCGATGCGCTCCCGGCCCCCGATGCTCGACATGTAGCCGCCGAACAGGGAGCGGGCCCGGCCCAGCCGGTCCCGGAAACGGGGAGGGGTCAGGTCCTCCGGCGCGATCTCGGCGGGGGGCTCCGCCACCTCGAGCACCCCGACCGGGCCGTCGGTCACTCCCGGCTCGTCGACCACCTCGACGGTGGTATCGGGGCCCGGCTCCTCGACTGCGCGGGTCGGGGCCCCCGGTGCCGACTGGGGGGGAGCGGCCGGTGGCCGGGCGATCCGGGGCCGGCGCTGGCGGGTGACGACCAGACCGGCGGCCGCCACCGCGACCACCGCCACCACGATCAAGACGATGAGCAGTACGAGCATGCCCGGCCCACCCTACCGCCGCCCGGAAGCGCCCCCGCCGCCCGGGAGCGCCCCCGCCGGGTCGGCCAGGTCGGCCGGGTCTAGCGGGGAAAGACCCTCTTCATGTCATTCAGGCCCGGGCCGACGCCGGCTCG